>DATKOH010000239.1:0-2570 GCA_035524735.1 Gemmatimonadaceae bacterium | reverse complement strand
CGTCGTCTGCGCGTGCGCCCGCGCCGCCGCCGGCGCCGCCGCCGCCATCGCCACCGCCAACGCGATCCACCACCGACGCATCGTCCCTCCCGGTTCGCGTGATCGGCGCGAATGTAGCGCCGGCCGCGGCTTCCCGCTCCCATCATACCGCCCCATATTCCGTTCGTGCCGCTCCTCCCGCTCTACGGTCACGATGCCCTGCGACGCCGCCTCCAGGCCGCCGTCGCGCGCGGCGCCCTCCCCGCGAGCCTCCTCCTCCACGGCCCCCGCGGCATCGGCAAGCAGCGCCTCGCCCTCTGGCTCGGGCAGCTCCTCCTCTGCGACGGCGCCGGCGCGCGCCCCTGCGGCCAGTGCACCGCCTGCCGCGACGCGCTCCAGCTCGCGCACCCCGACCTCCGCTGGTTCTTCCCCCACGAGCGCGCCGACGACGACCGCGACCGCGCCGCCAAGGAGGTCCTCGACGAGAACGCCGAGCGCTGCGCCGAGCGCGCCGCGGCGAGCGGGCTCTACGCGCCGCCCCCCGGCACCGAGGCGATCTACGTCGCCGACGCGCGCGCCCTCGTCTGGCACGCCGCCCTCACCCCCACCCTCGCCGCGCGCAAGGTGATCGTCGTCGGCGACGCCGAGCGCATGGTCCCGCAGGCGGGACGCGAGGAGGCGGCGAACACCTTCCTCAAGCTCCTCGAGGAGCCGCCCCAGGACACCACCGTCATCCTCACCACCAGCGAGCCCGGCGCGCTCCTCCCCACGATCCGCTCGCGGGTCGTCGCGATCCGCGTCGCCCCGCTCCCCGAGCGCGACGTGCGCGCCTGGCTGGCCGATCCCGCCGTCGTGGCCGCGCTCGAGGACGCCGGCCTGCCCAAGGGCGACTCCGCGCGCGTCGAACTCGCCGCCGGCGCCCCGGGCACCCTGCTCGGGGCCGGCGCGCGCGAAGCGGCCGCCGAGAGCGCGCGCCGGATCCTCGCCGCCGCCTCGGCCGACCGCGCAACGCAGATGCGCACCGCCTTCACCCTGTCGAACACGAAGGCCCGCGGCGGCTTCACCGAGTCGCTCGACGCGCTGACGGTGATCCTCCACCAGCGCGCCCGCGATGCCGCGCTCCACAACGACCCGCACGCCGCCGCCGCGGCCGCGCGGGCGATCGATGCCGTGCAGGACGCGCGCGAGCGCGCCGGCGGCAACGTCAGTCCGCAGCTGCTCGGCGCCGCGCTCGTGCGCCGTCTCGCCAGGGAGCTCGCATGAAGCGGAAGCGCCTCACGCACACCGGCGCGAAGGGGGAGGCGCGCATGGTCGACGTGTCGTCCAAGCCCGACACCGAGCGGGTCGCGGTGGCCGCAGGGCACATCCGAATGGAACCCGAAACGCTGGAGGCGATTTCGAGGAACTCTTTGGCCAAGGGAGACGTAGTTACGGTGGCGAAGACGGCCGGGATCATGGCTGCCAAGGCGACTGCAACATTAATTCCCTTGTGCCACCCCCTGCCGTTGAGCGAGATTAAGGTCGTTCTAACCGAGGATAGGAAGCTTCCAGGGCTGCGCTGCGAGGCGACGGTCCGGACCACCGGGAAGACCGGGGTCGAGATGGAGGCGATCACCGCGGTGGCGGTGACCCTGATCACGGTGTACGACATGGCGAAGGCAGTAGATAAGACCATGCAGATCAACGACATCTGCTTAATGGAAAAGGCCGGAGGCAGGAGCGGACACTGGCGACGAATAGGCCGGAAGACCTGAGCGTTGTATAGCCCGTTCGGGCGGCGGGGCGATCAGTCGCCCCGTTCGTGTGTCTGGAACCCTCCGACAGGAGGTCATATGAAGAAGAACCGGGAGACGTACTCGCACCGCGGCGACCGGATCAGGCGGAATGACCGGATCCGGAAGGCCCTGCTGGTGTTCGCGCTGATCGGCGCCGTCGCCCTGATCCCTCGGCAGCAGGCGCGCGAGGCCCAGGCCTCGTCGGGCGGCTTCACCTTCGGGCTCACGGCGGACTCGCGCCGGCTGGCGTCGCAGCTCGATGCGACGCGCCATGAGCTGGCTTCGGCGCGTTCGGAGCTCGACCGGGCGAACGCCATCCTCCGCTACAGCGCCAGCTACAAGGTGGGCGCCGACGTGGCCACGCCCATCTACGACGTGGCGCTCGAGGAGGGGATCGATCCCGACCTGGCCTTCCGTCTCGTGAAGGTGGAGAGCCAGTTCAACGAGCGCGCGGTGAGCGGCGCCGGCGCGGTGGGGCTCACGCAGGTGATGCCCGGCACGGCCCGCTACTTCGTCCGCGACACGTCGCGGGAGAACCTGATGAACCCGCGCGTGAACCTGCGCATCGGGTTCCGCTATCTGCGCACCCTGATCGAGGAGTACCGGGGGGACGTGCAGGTGGCGCTGCTCGTGTACAACCGGGGCCCGCAGACGGTGGAGAGCATGCGCACCCTCGGGCAGGATCCGCGGAACGGCTACGAACTCGCCGTCATGCGCGGTTACCGGGGGAAGGGGCTGATCGACTGACCGCGCGCGGCGCCCGGGCGGCCGGGCTCCGAGGGAAATAGGAACGGGCAGGCCCGCGTCAGCGGGCCT
>DATKOH010000238.1:0-3794 GCA_035524735.1 Gemmatimonadaceae bacterium | reverse complement strand
GATCTCGCGCTCGACCTTTCGGGGATGGTGCCGGCGGCGACGCGCGCGCGGGCGCTCGCGCTGCCGGGCGCCGTCACGGTGCGCGACCGCGAGGTGGCGATCGACTACGACGTGGAGGAGGAGGACGGCGCGCGCACCGGCGTCGCGCGGCTGCGGCTGCCGGAGAAGCTGGCGCGCACGCTCACCGACGCCGAGCTGCCGGCGCTCGACCGTCCGCTGCGGTTCGTGGTGACGCGCGGGCAGCGCGGCGCGGTGCGCGCGCGCACGCTCGACGAGCTGCAGGACGCGCTCGACCGCCCGTGGATGGACGAGGAGGTGGAGCGGGAGCGCGCGCGGCCGTCGCGGCGCGACGAGCGGCGCGACCGCGTGAAGCACCGGCACCACGGGAAGCGCCGGCGCCGCTAGGGCGCGCTACGCCGGGGGCGGGCTGTCGGTGACGTGCGCCGCCGGATGCGCCGACGCCACGGTGTACGTCTCCGTCTTGAAGGGGGCGAAGCCGCGCTTCAGGTAGTTCGGCAGCGCCGCGGGATTGTCGAGCGTGCAGGTGTGCAGCCAGACGCGCGTCGCGTCCATCTTCCACGCCGCCTCCGCCGCCGCGCTCAGCATCTGCTTCCCGAGCGAACGCCCGACGAACTCCGGCAGCAGTCCGAAGTAGACGATCTCCACGGCGCCGTCGGCGTGGCGCTCCAGCTCGAAGTAGCCGGCGGGGACGCCGTCGGCGTAGAGCACCCAGAACTGCACGGCGGGATCGCCCACGCGCGCGGCGCACTGCTCGTCGCTCCACGCGAGCCGGTCGCGCCAGTGGTAGCGGCGCCCCACTTCCGCGTAGAGGAAGCGGAAGAAGGGGACCGTCATCCCCACCGCGCGCTCGAGGCGCACGCGGCGGTCGAGGGGCACGGGGTGGAGCTGGTCCCGCGACGTGAGCTGGAGGTAGGTGCGGGTGACGGAAATGGGTGGCATGGTTGGAAGGGGAGGCAGTCGACGACAGTCGACGACAGTCAAGGACAGTCAAGGACAGTCAGGTACAGTCGACGACAGTCAACTGCAGTCAGTAGGTCATTGGTGCACCTTGCGGCGGTGGCGGGCGGCTTTGGCGCGGTTGCCGCAGGTGCGCATGTCGCACCAGCGGCGGGTGCCGTTTCGGGTCTCGTCGAGGAAGACGTGCGAGCAGCGTGCGTCGGCGCAGCGGCGCACCTTCGCGAGGTCGCCGAGCACGAGGGCGTCGGCCGCCGATTCCACCACCGGGATCATCAGCCCCGCGAAGGCATCGCCGCCGGGGACGAAGGTGCGCACGAACGATTCGCCGCCGCGCGCCTCCACGCGCCGCGTGCCCGCGCTGCGGCCGAGGACGCGGTTGATCTCGGCGAGCACCTCGCGGCGCACGGCGGCGTCGAGCGCGCCGCGCTCGGCGAGGGCGCGCAGCGCGGCGCGCACGCGGCGCGCTTCGGCCAGCGCTGCGCTCGCGCCCGCGGGCTGCTGCTCGCCGCGGCGCACCATCGTCTCCGCGCGCTCGGCGTCGAGCACTCCCTCCCCTTCGAGCCAGCGCACGAGCGCCGCGAAGTCGCGCATGCCGTCCACGCGCTCGCCGCGGCGGGAATCGTCCGTGTTGATGAAGGCGAGCCAGAGCGGGAGGGGCATGGGGCGATGCTACGCCGCGCCGCGACGGCGGTCAACGGGCAACGGCCAGGGGGAACTGCGGATCGCCCCCAAGAGATCCTCCCCCTGACCGTTGACCGCTGATCTACCGCGTACCGCCTTGCGCGTGCCTGCCGCTCACACCGCCGGCGCGAGATGCGCCTGCGCCACCGTCTCCGTCTCGGGCGACGAGACCTTCGCCGGCACCATCAGCACCGAGCACGGCGCCGAGCGGAGGATCTGCGTGGCGACGCTCCCGATCAGGAAGCGCTCCACGAAGCCGTGCCCGTGCGACCCGCAGGCGATGAGGTCCGCCTGCTCGCGCACGGCGAGGTCGAGCAGCTCCTTCGAGGCGTCGCCGGCGAGCGTCACGGTGTCGATCGTGATGCCGGCGGGCGCCGCGAGCTTCGCCACCGCCTTCTCGAAGCTGTCGACGACGAAGCGGCCGTACGTCGCGTTCCACTCCTCCACCGCCACGGGCGGGATGTCGAGCTCGGGGCGCACGTGCGCGAGCGTCAGCTCGGCGGGCGCCTGCAGGAGCCGCATCGCGAGGCGCGCCGCCTCGAAGCTCGACGCGCTGAAGTCCGTGCCGGCCACCGCGTGGCGCGGCAGCGTGTCGCGGCCGGGCGCGACGGCGAGCACCGGCACCGGCGACTTGCGCGAGACCTTGAGCGCCGTCTCGCCGCCGAAGAGGCGGTCGGCCGGCGCGTGCCGCCCGATGCCCATCACGACGAGTTCCACGTCGCTCGCGCGCGACGCCTTCGCGATCTCGTTCGCGGGCACGCCCACCACGACGTCGATCGGCCAGGTGCGCTCGCTGCCCGTCGCGGCGCGCACCTGCGAGCGCACGCGGTCCATCAGTTCCTCGCCGCGGCGGCGGTCGAAGGAATCGTACGGCACGATCGCGGGAGAGAACCCCGCGTCGAACACCGGCAACGGCTCGAGCACGGCGAGCACCTGCACGGCGTCGCCCTGCCGCTTGGCGATCTCGCCGGCGACACGCACCGCTGCGTCGGCGACGGGGTCGCCGTTCGTGGCAACGAGGATGCGCTTGTGCATGGGGGACCTCCGGTGATGCGTTCCGGTTCACCCCAAGCTTGCCCGCCCGCGCGCGCCTGGTCTGTCGGGTGTCCCGACGCCCCCTGTACGGGATTGACGGACAAACCGCGCGCCTGAGCCAGTGAAGACGCCGCCGCCCCCGCCGCCTGGTGGCTGACCCCTGATGGCTGTCCCCGGATGGCTGACGCCTGACGGCTGGCTCCCGCCCCCCTTACCTTGCCCCCATGGAGAACTACACCACCGCCTTCATCAAGTCCGCGCTCATCTGGCTCGCGCTCGGGGTGCTGCTCGGGGTGACGATGACGGTGCGCCCGGAGCTGGTGCTCTATCGCACCGCGCACCTCCACATGAACCTGCTCGGCTTCGTGGGCGGGATGATCTTCGGCGTGGGGTACCACGTGCTGCCGCGCTTCGTGGGGCATCCGCTGCACAGCGCGGCGCTGGCGCGCGCGCACGTGTGGGCGGGGAACGTGGGGCTCGCGCTGCTCGCGGGCGGCTTCGCGTGGCGGGTGACGGACCCCGTGCCGGCGCAGCGCGTGATCGTGGCCGGGGGCGCGCTCGCGGCGGCGGGGGCGTTGATGTTCGTGTACAACATCTGGCGCACGCTCGATGGGCGGGCGACCACGCGCACGATCGAGCACGCGACGGCGCGCAGGGGCCTGCGCGTGGTGGACGGCGAATGAAGAAGCCGCCGTCCCGCCGAGCGCCCGCGGTCACCGAGCGCCGAGCGCCGAGCGCCGAGCGCCCGCCGTCCGCGCCCTTCGTGGTGAGCGAGTACGTCCGCTGGGGGGACATCGACCTCGCCGGCATCATCTGCTACGGCGCGTACCTGCGCTTCTGCGAGCTCGCGGAGACGGAGGTGTTCCGCGCGGCGGGGCTCCCCTTCAGCGAGCTCTTCGAGCGCTTCGACATATGGCTGCCGCGGAAGGTGATCCACGCCGAGTTCCACGCGCCGGCGCGGCTGGATGAGCGGCTGCGCGTCGTGACGTACTTCAGCCACCTCGGCCGCACGTCGATCACCGTCAACTACGACATGATGAGCAGCGACGCCGGCACGCTGCACGCGGCGGCGCACCAGGTGCTGGTGTGCGTGTCGCGGA
>DATKOH010000237.1:0-2962 GCA_035524735.1 Gemmatimonadaceae bacterium | reverse complement strand
CGGGGCTCGGCGCTCGGCGCTCGGCGAGGTGCTGGGGAATAGGGCGAGGGCGTCGCCGTCGCCTTCGGCGAAGGCGGTGGAGAGGGCGTCGGCGAGGCGGCGGGGGAGGGAGTCGTCGGGGGCCGAGGGGATGGCGAGTCGGTCCACCACGATCAGGAGTTCGCGCGCGGTGGTGAGGTCGTCGGCGTCGCCGAGTTCATCGAGGTGGCGCACGACGCCGTCGGCGGAGACGCGCACGAAGCCCTGGGCGCGGAGCCCTTCCACCACCTGCGCGTGCGTGACCTCGCGGCTGAGGCGCAGCGGGAAGGCGATGGAGAAGCGCGTGCCGGCGGGGAGCGCGAGCAGCTCGTCGGCGGCGCTCTGCACGGTGCTGGGCGCGAGCTCGCGGCCGCAGACCTTGCAGTGCGTGCGGCCGACGCGCGCCCAGAGGAGGCGGAGGAAGTCGTAGATCTCGGTGGCGGTGCCGACGGTGGAGCGGGAGGTGCGCGTGGGAGTCTTCTGCTCGATGGCGACGGCGGGGGAGAGTCCGTCGATGAAATCGACGTCGGGCTTCTCCATGCGCTCGAGGAACTGGCGCGCATAGGCGGAGAGCGATTCGACGTAGCGGCGCTGGCCCTCGGCGTAGATGGTGTCGAAGGCGAGGGAGCTCTTGCCGGAGCCGGAGGGGCCCGTGACCACGGTGATCGCGCGGCGCGGGATCTCCAGGTCGATCCCCTTGAGGTTGTGCTGGCGCGCGCCGCGGACGACGAGGTGCGACTTCATGGCGGGAAGATATCGGGTGACGGAAGGGCGCGCGTGGCCGTCTTGCCGTCGCACAGCCCCAGGAATAGCTTCGAGTGGCCCGTACCCCCCGGTGTTGATGCCGTACATCCAGCTCGAGGGACAGCAGTACCCGCTCGTGTCCGGCGAGAACGCCGTCGGCGCGGGCGCGAGCGCGCAGATCCGGCTCCCCGGCGGCGGCGTGGAGGAGGTGTCGGCCGTGCTGGTGGTGGGCGCGGACGGCGGCACGATCGTGCGCCGCGGCGGCGAGCAGGGGGTGAAGGTGAACGGCGTGGCGCTGGGGGCGGAGCCGAGCCCGCTCCTGCACGGCGACAAGATCGAGATCGCCGGGCGGGAGCTCTTCTTCGGCGATGACCGAAAAGGGGGCAACACGCAGTACGTGCCCAACGTGAAGCTCCCGCAGTCGGGAGCTTCTTCTCAGCCGCCCAAGCACAAGCCGACGGCGGCGACGGGGGGGCGGCTGATCTCGCTGGTGGACGGGCGCGAGTACGCGATCCCGGTGGGCGGGCTGGTGCTCGGGCGCGACCCGACGTGCGACGTGGTGGTGAGCTCGAGCGACGTTTCGCGGAAGCACGCGGTGATCGCGGCGTCGCCGGACGGCTACACGATCACCGACACGAGCACGAACGGCGTGACGGTGAACGGGGCGCGGATCACGGCGCCGGTGCTGCTGGGGAAGGGCGACCTCATCGTGATCGGCACGGACGAGTTCCGCTTCCACGCGGACAGCGCGGCGGCGGCGCCGGCGGCCGCGGCGGCGAGCGCGTCCACGAGCGCGGCCGCGAGCGCGCGGCCGGTGCTGGCGACGCTCGAGGTGACGAGCTCCGGGATGCTGCACGGGAAGAAGTTCGAGATCCGCTCGCCGCTCACGCACGTGGGGCGGGGGGCGCACAACGACATCGTCATCTCCGACGAGAGCGTGTCCGACTCGCACGCGAAGGTGCAGAAGCGCGAGACGGGCTGGTTCGTCGTCGACATGGGATCCACGAACGGGACGTACGTGGGCGGGAAGCGGATCGCCGGCGAGCAGGAGCTGGTGGGCGCGCCCGACCTGCGGCTGGGCGGGGTGAAGTTCATCTTCCGCGCCGGCGATGCGGGGGAGGCCGGCGGGGCGGGGCAGACGCGCGCGATCGCGACGCTCCGTCCGTCGGAAGGGGCGAAGGCGCGGGCGACGGCGAAGCAGCCGGGCGGCAAGACGCCGAGCTCGGCGGCGACGCCGCCGCGCGTGGGCGCCGTGACGTCCGCCGAGCGCACCGACGTGAAGCCGCCCGCGCCCACGAAGGGGCTCCCGGTGGTCGTGTGGATCCTCGGCGTGCTCGCCCTGGGTGCGCTGGTCCTCTACCTCCTCGCGGGCCGCTAGTGCAGATCGAGGTCGGCAAGCTCACCCACACCGGGATGATCCGCCCCGGCAACGAAGACAACCTCCACGTGGATGCGGCGGCGGGGGTGTTCATCGTCGCCGACGGCATGGGGGGGCACGCGGCGGGGGAGATCGCGAGCGAGATGGCGGTGACGATCGTCGCCGACCAGCTGCGCGCGCTGAAGGACATCGACGACGCCGCGCGGCTCACGGTGGTGCAGGCGCTCAAGCACGCGAACCTGCAGATCTTCGAGCGCACGCTCACCGAAGTGGACAAGCAGGGGATGGGGACGACGGCGTCGGTGCTCGTGCTGCGCGACGGCAAGTACCTCATCGGGCAGGTGGGCGATTCGCGCGTGTACCTGCTGCGCGAAGGGACGCTGCGCCAGCTGACGAAGGACCACTCGTACGTGCAGGAGCAGGTGGACGCGGGCTTCCTGACGCCGGAGCAGGCGCGCTACCACCCGTACTCGAACGTGATCACGCGCTGCGTGGGCGCGAGCGCGGACGTGGAGCCCGACACCTTCAGCGACGCCGTGAAGGCCGGGGACCTGTTCCTCGTGGCGAGCGACGGCCTCACCGGGATGGTGGACGACCGCCGGCTGCAGACGCTGCTGCAGGCGAAGGCGCCGGCGCAGCGGATCGTGAACGCGCTGATCGAGGAAGCGAACGGCCGCGGCGGACTCGACAACATCACGGCGATCGTGGTGCGGGTGCTGTCCCTCATGAATGATGGGGACACGACACAAGAGACGGATGCGATCCCTGGGTAGTGGGAATTGGGAGGTGGGGGGGAGAGGGTGGTGGGTGCGGGGAAGAGTG
>DATKOH010000236.1:0-3038 GCA_035524735.1 Gemmatimonadaceae bacterium | reverse complement strand
TCCCGGTTCCCGGTTCCCGGTCTCCGATGGGCGGTTCCCGGTGTGCGGGAGCGAGTGGCGTGCATGTCGCACACCGCACACCGGGCACCTGCCGGAAACCGGTTCCCGGTTCCCGGTTCCCGGTCTCCGATGGGCGGTTCCCGGTGTGCGGGAGCGAGTGGGGTGCACGTCGCACACCGCACACCGGGCACCCGCCGGAAACCGGTGACCGGTTCCCGGTTCCCGCCGACCGCGCTCCTTCCCGCCGCCCGCCCTGAGCGGTAGCTTCACGCCCGGCTATGACCCTCCTCCCGACTCCCTTCCATCCCCGCACCGCGCCGCTCTGCGTGAGCCAGGCGTGGCGCCGCTGGGCGGGGCACGTGGTCGCGAGCTCGTACGACATGGTGCACGAGCGCGAGTACCACGCCATCCGCTCCGCCGCGGCGCTGCTCGACGTCTCGCCGCTCTACAAGTACGCGGTCACGGGACGCGACGCCGCGCGGCTGCTCGACCGTGTCATCACGCGCAGCGCCGTCAAGTGCGCCGTGGGACAGGTGCTCTACACGCCGTGGTGCGACGCCGCCGGCAAGATCATCGACGACGGCACGGTGAGCCGCCTCGGCGAGCAGGAGTTCCGCGTCACCTCCGCCGACCCGAACATCCGCTGGCTGCAGATGAACGCCGTCGGCATGGACGTGGCGATCGAGGACGTGTCGGAGCGCGTGGCCGCGCTCTCCCTGCAGGGGCCGAACGCGCGCGCGATCCTCGAGCGCGCCGCGGAGATGGACTTGAAGGGGCTCAAGTACTTCCGCGCCACCACCGGCAGGATCCGCGGCGTGCCCGTGGGGATCTCGCGCACCGGCTACACGGGCGACCTCGGCTACGAGATCTGGATGGACGCCGCGCAGGCGCTGCCGGTGTGGGACGGGATCACGGGGGCCGGCGAGGCGTACGGCCTCGTCCCCTGCGGGATGCTCGGGCTGGACATGGCGCGCATCGAGGCGGGGCTGATGCTGCTCGAGGTGGACTACGTGAGCGCGCACCGCGCGTTGATCGAGCGCCAGAAGAGCACGCCGTTCGAGATGAACCTCGGATGGACGGTGGACCTGAACAAGGACTGGTTCGTGGGGCGCGAAGCGCTCGAGGCCGAATCGGCGCGCGGCGCGGAGTGGAACTTCATCGGGCTCGACGTCGACTGGGATTCGCTCGAGCGCCTCTACGCGGCGGTGAAGCTCCCGCCGCGGCTGCCGGGCGCCGCCTGGCGCGTGAGCGTGCCGGTGTTCGCCTTCGGGCGGCAGGTGGGCTACGCGACGAGCGGCTCGTGGAGCCCGCTCCTCAAGAAGTACATCGCGCTCGCGCACGTGCCGGCGCGCTACGCCGCGCCGGGGACCGAGCTCGAGATGGAGGTGACGGTGGAGCACTTCCGCCGGCGCGCGCTCGCGCGCGTCACCAAGACGCCGTTCTTCAATCCCGAGCGGAAGAGGGCCTGATGGCGACCACCTGGGACGCGATCGTGATCGGCGGCGGTCACAACGGGCTCGTCACCGCGGCGTACCTCGCGCGCGCGGGGCGGAAGGTGCTGGTGCTCGAGAAGCGCCCGCGCGTGGGCGGCGCGGCGGTGACGGAGGAGATCTTCCCCGGCTTCAAGTTCACGATGTTCTCCTACGTCGTGAGCCTCCTGCGCCCGGAGATCATTCGCGACCTCGACCTGCCGGGGCACGGGCTGCACATCCTGCCGCTCGAGAGCACCGTCACGCCGATGGAGAACGGCGACTACCTCGCCGGCTGGCCCGACCACGACGACACGCGGCGCGAGCTGGTGCGCCACTCGCCGCGCGACGCGGAGGCCTACGACGAGTACGGCCGCCTGATGTTCCACATGGCGCACGCCGTGCGCCCGATCCTCGCGATGACGCCCCCCGATCCCACGAGCCTCGATCCGCGCGACCTGATCAAGCTCGCGAAGCTCGGCGGCCACTTCCGCGGGCTGGGCGCCGAGCAGTTCCACGCGCTCTTCAAGCTGATGACCATGAGCGCGGCCGACTTCCTCGACGAGTGGTTCGAGACCGACGTGCTCAAGGCGACGAAGTCGGCGAGCGGGATCATCGGCACCTTCCTCGGCCCGCGCTCCCCCGGCACGGCGTACGTGCTCCTCCATCACTACATGGGCGAGCTGGACGGCGTCTTCCGCGCGTGGGGTTTCGCGAAGGGGGGGACGGGGGCGGTGAGCGAGTCGATCGCGGGCGCCGCGCGCCGCTTCGGCGCCACGGTGCGCTGCGACGCGGGCGTCGCGAAGGTGCTCGTGCAGGGGGGGCGCGCCACGGGCGTGGTGCTCGAGAACGGCGAGGAGATCCGCGCGCGCATCGTCGTGAGCGGACTCGATCCGCACCGCACCTTCGCCCGGCTCGTGGGCACCGAGCATCTCCCCGACGAGTTCAACGCCGACATCGCGCGCTACAAGTTCCGCGGCTCGAGCGCGAAGGTGAACCTCGCGCTCGACGCGCTGCCGGACTTCACCTGCCTCCCCGGGAACGGCCCGCACCTGCGCGGCGCGATCTCGATCAGCCCCAGCCTCGATTACGTCGAGCGCGCGTACGACGACGCGAAGTACGGCGAGTTCTCGCGCAACCCGTACATGGACATCGTGCTGCCCAGCATGATCGACCCGGGCATGGCGCCGCCGGGGAAGCACGTGATGAGCATCTTCGTGCAGTACGCGCCCTACCACCTGAACGGCGGCTGGACCGACGCCCGGCGCGAGGCGCTCGGCGACGCGGTGGTGGACACCGTCTCGCGCTTCGCGCCCAACCTCAAGAAGATCATTCTCCACCGGCAGGTGCTCACGCCGCTGGACATCGAGAACATCACCGGGCTCACCGAGGGGAACATCTTCGCGGGCGAGCTCGCGCTGCACCAGCTCTTCTTCATGCGCCCGGCGCCGGGCTGGGCGAAGTACCGGAGCCCCGTGCGCGGGCTCTACCAGTGCGGCGCGGGCACGCATCCCGGCGGCGGCATCATGGGCGCCTCGGGACGCCTCGCCGCGATGGCGATCCTGGAGG
>DATKOH010000235.1:0-3099 GCA_035524735.1 Gemmatimonadaceae bacterium | reverse complement strand
GACGAAGATCTCCGGCAACCTGCCCACCGACTTCGGCTTCGTGATCGACGTGCACGCGCACGAGCCCGAGACGATCTACGTCGTGCCCATCAAGAGCGACTCCGAGCACTTCCCGCTCGACGGCAAGCTGCAGGTCTTCCGTTCGAAGACCGGCGGCAACGAGTGGAAGCCGCTCAAGAAGGGACTCCCGCAGAAGGACTGCTACGTGAACGTCCTGCGCGACGCGATGGCCGTGGATTCGCTCGACGCGTGCGGCATCTACTTCGGCACCACGGGCGGGCAGATCTACGCCAGCGCCGACGCCGGGGACAGCTGGAACGCGATCGCGCGCGACCTCCCCGCCGTCCTCTCCGTGGAAGTGCAGACGCTCAAGTGACCGTCCGCGTCGTCCTCCCGCAGCATCTCCGCACCCTCGCGCGCGTGGGCGACGAGGTGTCGCTCCGCGTGTCGGGTGGCGTCACGCAGCGCGCCATCCTCGACGCGCTCGAGACGCAGTACCCGATGCTGCAGGGCACCATCCGCGATCACGTGACGCACCGCCGCCGACCCTTCGTGCGCTTCTTCGCCTGCGAACGCGACCTCTCCCACGAGAGCCCCGACGTCACCCTCCCCGACGAGGTCGCGAACGGGAAGGAACCCTTCCTTGTCGTGGGGGCGATTGCGGGCGGCTGACTACGAACTGACTGGTTTCCGGTTCCCGGTGTCCGGTTACCGATTGGCGCTGTCCGGTTACCGGTTTCCGGGCGGCGCGCCCCGCACCCCGCACACCGGTCACCGCCCATCGGAGACCGGTAACCGCACACCGCGAACCACCGGCCACCAGTACTGCACCTCCACCACCAACATGATCGGGTCCATCACATGATCAAGAAGATCTTCCTCACTCTCGGCCTCCTGATCCTCGCCTGGCTGCTCTACGCCGCCACCAAGCCGAGCACCTTCGCCGTGCAGCGGTCGGTCACGATCAAGGCGCCCGTCGAGAAGGTGTACACGCTCGTCGACAGCCTGCGCGCGTGGTCCGCGTGGTCGCCCTACGAGCACCTCGACTCGCAGATGACCAAGACCTACGCCGGTCCCCCCTCCGGCGTCGGCGCCTCCTGGTCATGGGAGTCCAAGAAGGCCGGCAGCGGGCGCATGACGATCATCGCCGCCAAGCCCACCACGAGCATCACCTTCGCGCTCGACTTCATGGCGCCCATGGCCGCGCATGACACCGCCGAGTTCACCTTCGTGCCCAGGGGCGATTCCGTCGCCGTCACCTGGGGGATCCACGGCCCGAACCCGTACGCGATGAAGGTCGTGTCCACCCTGATGAACGTCGACGCCATCTACGCGTCGGACTTCGACCGCGGACTCGCCTCGCTCAAGGCGCTCGCGGAGAAGCCGTGAAGATGGCGCTCTTCGTCCTCGTCGCCCTCGCCGCGCTCCTTCTCCTCGGCGCGGCGTGGATGGGGGCCTTCCACCGCGTCGAGGTCGCCGAGCGGGACTGCGGTCCCTTCACCTTCGTGTACCTGCCCATCGCTGCCGGCGAGATGGGCCAGGTGGGCGCGATCACCACGCGCATCGACGCGGCGCTCGAGGCGGCCGGCGTGCGCGCGCGGAAGCCGCTCGACGTCTTCTATCCCGACGGGACCGGGGAGATCGGCTTCGCGGTCGAGGGCACCACGCCCGCGCAGCTCGCGGCGCTCCCCGACAAGACGGCCGACCGCACGATCCCGGCGCAGCGCTGCATGGCCGTGGAGTTCCCGTGGCGGAACCGGCTCTCCTTCATGGTCGGGTACGTGAAGGTGGATCCCGCCCTTGCGGCGTGGCGCGCGGCGCACGGGTACCGGAAGGTGGAGGCAATGGCGCTCAACGACGGCGGCACCATCCTCTACCTGCAGCCCATCGTGCGCCAGTGAGCGCGCGCGTCAGTCCTGCCCGCCCACCCGCCCGAGCCCCAGCGCCGCCACGCGCGCGTGCGCGCCGTCGAGCGTGAGCACCACGAGCCACGGCCCGGCCTGGTAGAGCGCGTTCGCCCCGTCGGCCACGCTCGGCGCCCCCCAGCGCGCGAGCACCGACTCCCGCGTGTCGCCCAGCCGCACGCCGCCGATGTCGCCGGCCTCGCGCGTCTTGAGGTAGATGATCGCCGCGCCATCGAGCCGCGCGTACACCACCGACACCCCCTTCTTCGGGAAGCGGAGCGACCAGGCGCCGCCGAGTGACTCGCTGTCGGCGGGCGCGCCGAGCGCGGAATCGATCCCCGCGCGCGAGGCGAGCAGGTGAAGGCCCGCCACCGGCGGCGGCGCGTCCCCCGGCCGCCACGGGAACCCCCACTTCGTGGGAGGCGCCACCGCGGCCGCGCTGTCCGTCGTGGCCACGCGCCGGAACCAGCGCGGCGCACCGAACCAGGGGAGCACGTCCGCGAGCGCGAGCGGCGGACCCACCACCCCGAGCGGACCGTCGGGACCCGCGGACACCGCCATGAACCACGGCCACCACGCGATGTCCCCCGGCTGCACCGGCGTCGCCCCCTTCCCGTCGATCTCCGTGAAGTAGCGGCTCTCCGGCACCATCGCCGTGGGGGTGTACGGGTAGCGCAGCCCCGCGCGGCAGTTGCTGAACCAGACGAACTTCGCGCCGTCGGCGTTCTCCTCGCGCGAGAAGGGGAGTTTGTGCACCGTCGTGTCGGGGACGCCGCACGCGGGCCCCCAATTCGTGCGCGCCTGCGCGGCGCACGGGCGCGCCAGCCCCGCCGCGAGCGCGGCGACCGCGAGGACGATCCGTAGAGTGCGCATGGCCCGAAGATGCGCGCGCCCGCGGCGGGCGCAATGCTCGGCGAGCGCGGACGCTCGCGCGGGGGGTGCGGCGCCGAAGCCGCTATTGCGCGAATCGCCCGCGACCCGCATACTCGGCGACCCTCTCCAACATCCATGACCCGCCCGAGCCTCGCGCTCGCACTTGCACTCGGTCTGCTGCTCCGCTCCGGCGGCGGTGGCACCGGGCTGCACGTGCTGCGCAACAGTCCCACCGGCGACGCCGACCCCGCGGCGAGCATCCTCATCACCTTCGACCGTCCCGTCGCGGGATCGCTCGACTACACGGTGCTCGCCGACAGCA
>DATKOH010000234.1:0-12035 GCA_035524735.1 Gemmatimonadaceae bacterium | reverse complement strand
TACTTCCGGAACTTCGCGAACATGGTGAGGAACCAATCCACCGCGAACGCCGCCGCCAGGAAGGGCACGGCGAGCCCCATCGAGTACGAGAGGAGCAGCACCATGCCGCGCTGCAGGTCGGCCTCGCTCGCGGTATAGGTCAGGATCGCGCCGAGGATCGGGCCGATGCAGGGGCTCCACCCGGCCCCGAACGCGATGCCGACGAGCACGGTGCCGAGGTAGCCCATCGGCTTGTCGGCAAGGTGCACGCGCCGCTCGCGCGCAAATGCGCCGATGTTGAGCACGCCAAGCAGGTAGAGGCCGAAGACGATGATCAGCGCGCCGCCGATGCGCGCGATCCACGCCTTGGCGTGGAGCATGGCGTGGCCGAGCGCGCTCGCGGAGGCGCCGAACGCGAGGAAGACGAGGGTGAAGCCGAGGATGAAGCAGAGCGCGTGGAGGACGGCGGTGCGGCGCGAGCCCTGCACCTCGTCGAGGCTCATCCCCGTGATGAAGGTGACGTAGCTCGGGATGAGCGGCAGCACGCACGGGCTGAGGAAGCTGAGGAGCCCCGCGCCGAAGGCGACGAGCACGCCCACCGACGAGACGTCGTTCACGGGCGCCCCGGGCGGCCGGCGCGGCACGCGTCGCAGAGGCCGTAGATGACGAGCCGGTGCGACTGCCGCACGTAGCCCTTCGACGCGGCGAGCTCGGCGGCCATCCGCTCGAGGCGTTCGTCGCGGAACTCCACCACCTTGCCGCAGGAGGTGCAGAGCACGTGCTCGTGGTGCGGCATGTCGCGCGCGCTCTCGTAGCGGCGGAATCCCTCGCCGAAGTCGCGCTCCACGACGAGCCCGCTCTTCACGAGCGTCTCGATCGCGCGGTAGACGGTGGCGGTGCTCACCTTGACCCCTTCGCGCGCGAGCTCGCGCTCGAGCTCCTCGGCGCTGAAGTGGCGGTCGCGCAGCAGGAGGAGCTCGGCCACCGCGAGGCGCTGCGGGGTGACCGGGAGGTCGCGCTCGCGCAGGTACGCGCGGAACTCATCGATCAGCGCGCGCCGGTCCATTCGCCGTCGGCGAGCGCCGCGTGCAGCGCCTCGCCCGCGAGACGCTCGGGCTCCGCCTCCTCGCCGGCGCGCCGGAGCACGCCGCGCACCACCTCGTCCACCGTGCCGTCGGGGGCGTCGGCCTCCTCCGTCATCGTCATCTCCCACTTGCCGCGCTCCACCCCCTTGAGGGTGAGGCGGTACTGCGCGCGGTAGATGGTGCAGCGCGGCGGCGCGCCGGGCTCGGCGCCGGGCTCGGCGTCGAGCGCCGCGGTGACCACCGCCACGCCGCTCTCGATGCCGCCCTGCCGCAGCGGGGCGAAGAGGCGAATGTCCTCCAGGCGGCGCGTGGGGAGCCGCTCCGCGATCGCGCGCAGGAAACGTTCGCGCGCCGCGCTCACTTCCGCGCCCCGCCGCGCGCGTCGAGTTCGCGCTCGACGTAGAGCCGGAGGATGTGCATGAAGTCCTGCGCGTTCGTCACGACGCCGAAGGCCTGGTGCGTGCCGCGGTCCTTGAGCTTGCTCACGACGAACTCGGAGGAATCGACGCAGATCGTGGGCAGCTCGCGGATCGTGCCGTCGGCGTCGGCCACGAAGGCGGGGAGCATGTTGCCGGTGGCGATCGCGTGCAGCGCGGTGGCGATGAGGATCGCCATCGTCGCCTTCTTCGCGTGCACCCGCATCGCGTCCTGCGCCTCGGCCATCTCGGTGAACACGCCGGGGAGCGGGCCGTCGTCGCGGATCGAGCCGCAGAGGACGTAGGGCACGTGGTGCACCACGCAGGCGTGCATGATGCCGTCCTTGATGATCCCCTGCGCGACGGCGTTCTCGATCGAGCCGGCGGCGCGCACCTGGTTGATCGCGCGCATGTGGAGCCCGTGGCCGCCGCTCGTCGCGGCGCCGTCGGAGGTCATGCCGAGCGTGGTCGCGAAGATCGACGCCTCGATGTCGTGCACGCCCACCGCGTTCCCCGCGAGCACGGCGCCGGCGAAGCCGTTCGCGATGAACCAGGTCATGTCGGCGCGCGCGCGCGAGTGCACGAGCGCCGGGCCGAGCACCCAGATCGGATAGCCGCCGCGCGCGCGCTCGTCCACGAGCAGCCGCGCCATCTGCGCGTAGTCGATCGGCTTCTCGCGCGAGACCTCGCTGGTCATGAACTTGAACTCGCCCTCGTGCGCGTCGCCGAGGAAGGCGTCGCCGTGCACGAAGATCCCCTCGGAGCCGTCCTCCGCGAAGCCGACCGCCACCAGCTCCCCCTTCCGCACGCGCCGCATCTCGCGCACCCAGACCTCGCCGTCCGGGGCGAGCACGAGCGACGCATCCATGCGCGGTTCGCGCGGCATGCGCCACGCGCCCTTCACGCGCACGTACGTCGGCAGGTTGGTGGTGGAGAAGAATCCCTCGGGGAGGACGCCGTCGGCCGGGGCCGGGAGGAACTTCGCGTCGGGGGATCTCGAGAAGCGGGGGTCGCTGAAATCGGGAGGACTGAAGGCCATGCTGAAAACTACAGGGGGCGGGGGGGAGGGGGCAGGGTGCGGGAATGACGGACCGCGCCGGCGTCCATCTAGCCGCGTCCCCCTGCCCCCTGTAGTATCCCCCCGTGACCAGCCCCCAATCCCTCTCGCGCCGCGGCTTCCTGGCCGCGGCGGCGACCGGCGCGGCCGCCGCGTGGCTCGCGGCGCACGCGCACGAGCTCGAGGCCATGGCCTCGCTCGGCGCTCCCTCCGGCCAATGGCTCGTGCTCACCGCCGATCAGGCGGCGCTGCTCGACGCCGTGACCGCCCAACTGATCCCGAGCGACGACACCCCCGGCGCGCGCGAGGCCAAGGTCGTGCGCTTCATCGACCGCGCCTTCGCGAGCGTCTTCAAGGACGACGCCAAGGAATTCGCCGGGCTGCTCGAACGGCTGAACGCGACGATGGCGAAGACGGTGCCGGGCGCGACCGACTTCACGGCGCTCTCCGACGCGCAGCAGGTCGCGGTGCTGAAGGCGTTCGAGCAGGAGCATCCGGACGACTTCGGCGGGCTGCGCGGCGTGACGATCCTCGGGATGATGTCGAACCCCTCGTACGGCGGGAACGACGGGAAGGCGGGCTGGCGGATGATCGGCTTCGAGGACCGCTACGTGTGGACGCCCCCCTTCGGATGGTACGACCGTGGCTGACCTCATTCCCATGCGGCATCCCGGGCAGGGGACGCCCGCCGCGCCGCCGTCGATGAAGCGCTACGCCCCGGGCGCCACGGTCGACTTCGTGATCGTCGGCTCCGGCTCCGCCGGCGGGATCGTGGCGCGCGAACTCTCGCGCGCGGGACACTCGGTGGTCGTGCTCGAGCAGGGGCCCTGGTACACCACGGGCGACTTCAAGCACGACGAGCTGTGGATCGACGCGCAGTACGGGCTCACGAACGATCCCAAGCAGCAGCCCGCCACCTACCGCGAGACGGAGCAGGACGAGGCGAAGCGCAAGCCGTGGATCCAGTACGGGCGCGTGGTGGGCGGCGGCTCGGTGCACTTCAGCGCGAACTTCTGGCGCTTCCCCGAGATCGAGTTCGAGCAGGCGACGAAGCTCGGCGTCCCCGACGGGACGAGCATCGCCGACTGGCCGATCCGCTACGCCGACCTCGAGCCGTACTACACCAAGGTGGAGTGGGAGGTGGGCGTGTCGGGGCTCGCGGGGAATCCCTTCGAGCCGCCGCGGCGGAAGGGCTATCCGCTGCCGCCGCTGCCGATCAAGAGCGAAGGGGCGCTGATGGAGATCGGTGCGAAGAAGCTCGGATGGACCCCCTGGCCGGCGCCGATGGCGATCCTCTCGCGCCCGTACCGCGGGCGCGGGTCCTGCCAGGCGTGCGGCTTCTGCTTCGGCATGGGGTGCGAGTACGGCGCGAAGTCGAGCTCGCTCGTCTCGATGATCCCCGCCGCGCTCGCCACGGGGCGCTGCGAGATCCGCCCGCACAGCTACGTGCGGCGCATCGAGACGGGGGCGAACGGGCGCGTCACCGGCGTCACGTACTTCGACGCGGCGAAGCAGGAGCACTTCCAGAAGGCGAAGGCGGTGGTGCTCTGCGCCAACGGCGTCGAGACGCCGAAGCTGCTGCTGATGTCGGGCTCGGGGGCGCATCCGAGCGGGCTCGCCAACTCCAGCGGGATGGTCGGGCGCAACATCATGTTCAACGGCTTCGTGATGACGCAGGCGATCTTCGACCACCCCATCAACGGGTGGAAGGGCGTCGTCGCGTCGCGCGTGGTGTGGGACCAGGTCATCATGCCGAAGGAGTCGGGGCTCTACGGCGGCGGCGGCTTCGACCTGCGTTGCATGGCGATGCCCGTGTCGACGTCGATGTTCACGCCGGGGTGGGGGCGCGACTGGAAGCGGATGGTGCGCACCGGATTCTCGAACGGCGTCTTCGCGGCCGGCCACGAGACGCAGATGCCGCAGCTCACGAACCGCGTGGACCTCGATCCCACCGTGAAGGACGCGTGGGGGCTCCCCGCCCCGCGGCTCACCTTCAAGTCGCACCCGAACGACCTCGCGATGGACCAGTGGTTCATCGAGCGCGGGAAGCAGCTGCTCGAGGCGGCGGGAGGGAAGGAGATCACCACGGTCTTCCCCGGCCCCGGCGACAACGGCCCGCATCTCCTCGGCACCTGCCGCATGGGGAACGATCCCGCGACCTCGGTGGTGGACGCGAACCATCGCACGCACGACGTGAAGAACCTCTTCATCGTGGACGGGTCGAGCCTCGTGACCGGCGGCCGCGGCCAGCCGACGATGACGATCATGGCCCTCGCCTTCCGCGCGGGTGCGATGATCAACCAGGCGGCGAAGCGGGGGGAGATCTAGCGAGCCTCGGCGACGGGGATGGTGGTTCCCGCTTGCCGGTTCCCGGTCTCCGATGGCGGTCTCCGGGATGCGGTGTGCGGGCGAGCGGCCTTCGCACCGACTCGCCCCCGGGGACCGGACACCGCCCATCGCGAACCGGTGACCGCGAACCGGTTCCCGATTTTCGGTCTCCGGCCGACGATCAGAGCAACGAGACCGGATCCCGGTCCACGCTCGCGCGCATCTCGTCGCGCGCGGGGACGGGGAAGCGCTCCATGAAGTAGCGCGCCACCTGCGTGAGCGGCGCCGGGTGCTCGCTCTTGAGCAGGAGGTGCCAGCGCCAGCGGCGCTTCACGCGCTCCACGGGGGCAGGGGCGGGACCGACGACGCTCACGCCGGCCACCTTCCGCTGCGCGATGAGCCGCCGGAGCCACGCCGCGGCGTCGAGCGCGGTGCGCGCCACCGCCTCCTCCGACAGCCCGCTCACGATCACGTTCGCCAGCCGCGTGAAGGGGGGGTACACGGGATCGCGGCGGCCGGCGAGCTCCTCGCTCACGAAGGCGAGGTAGTCGTGCGTGAGCGCGCAGCGCACCGCGTGGTGCGACGGCACGCGCGTCTGGATCACCACCTCCCCGCCCTTCGGCCCGCGCCCCGCGCGCCCCGCGACCTGGCTGAGCAGCTGGAAGCTCCGCTCGCTCGCGCGGAAGTCCGGCAGGTTGATGCCCACGTCGGCATCCAGCACGCCCACGAGCGTCACGTTCGGGAAATCGAGCCCCTTCGCGATCATCTGCGTGCCGAGTAGGATGTCCACCTCGCCGCGCCCCACGCGGTCGAGGATCTCGCTGTGCGCCCACTTGCCGCTCGTGGTGTCCACGTCCATGCGCGCGATACGCGCGTACGGGTAGCGCTCGGCGAGCAGCCGCTCGGCCTGCTGCGTGCCCAGCCCGCGCTGGCGCACGGTGTCGCCGCCGCAGCGCGCGCACCGCTCGGGGAGCGGCTGCTCGTGGCGGCAGTAGTGGCAGACGAGCCGCTCGGGGCTCTTGTGGTAGGTGAGCGTGATGCTGCAGTTCGGGCAGGCGAGCACGTCGCCGCAGGCCTCGCACTGGACGAAGGCGGCGTAGCCGCGGCGGTTGAGCAGGAGGATGCTCTGCTCGCCGCGCTGCAGCCGTTCGCCGAGCGCGGCCTCCAGCGGCTCCGAGAAGACGCGCCGGAAGGGATCCATCACCGCCGCGCGCTCGCCGCGCGCGGGGGCGCGCTTCGCCGCGCGCAGGTCCACCACCTCCACCGGCGGGAGCCGCGCATCGCCCACGCGCTCGGGGAGGGTGAGCAGGGTGATCTTCCCCGCCTGCGCGTTGGTCCAGCTCTCGAGGCTCGGGGTGGCGGAGCCGAGCACGGCCACCGCCCCCTCGGCGCGCGCGCGCACGAGCGCGACCTCGCGCGCGTGATAGCGCGGCGTCTCCCCGTTCTTGTAGCTCGCCTCGTGCTCCTCGTCGACGATGATCGCGCCCAGGTCGGCGAGCGGGGCGAAGACGGCGGAGCGCGCGCCGATCGCGATGCGCCGCGCGCCGGAATGGAGGGAGCGCCAGGCGTCGTATCGCTCGCCGTCGGAGAGCCCGGAGTGGAGCACGGCGATCCGCTCGCCGAACGCGGCGCGGAATCGGTCCACGGCCTGCGGGGTGAGCCCGATCTCGGGGACGAGCACGATGGCGCTGCGGCCGCGCCGCTCCACGATCTCGCGGAGGAGCTCGATATACACGAGCGTCTTCCCGCTGCCGGTGATGCCGCGCAGGAGGAATGCGGATCCGGGCGCGGCGCCGCGGAGGGCGGCCACCGCCTCGCGCTGCGCCGCGGTGGGCTCGAGCGGCGGCGCGGCGGGCACGGCGCGCGCGGCGAACGGGTCGCGCGGCGCCTCCTCCTCGGCGATCGCGATGAGCCCGCGCCCTTCCAGCGCGCGGATCACGCCGGCGCCGAAGCCGAGCTGCGCGCTGAGGTGCGCGGTCTCGCTGGCGCCGCCGAGCGACTCGAGCGCCTCGTAGAGCGCGCGCTGGCGCGCCGCGCGCGCGAAGAGGCGGTCGCGCTCCTCGAGGGACTCGAGCGGCCGCGCGATGCGCGCGATGCGCCGCGCGCGCGGCGCCGGGGAGGGGGCGCGCGCCGAAGTGAGGAGCGCGGGGAGCATGGCGCGCAGCACGAGCCCCGGCGGCGCCACGTAGTACTCGGCGATCCAGCGCGCGAGGTCGAGGAGCGCCGCCGGCACCGCGGGCGCCGGGTCGAGCACCTCCGCGATCTCCTTCGGCGCCTTGACGCCGCGGCCGTCGGTCTCGCCGAGGACGATGCCGATCGCGCGCCGCGCCCGCACGGGGACGAGCACGCGCGTCCCCGGCGCGGGGGGTTCCGCCGCGCCGGGGACCTGGTAGGTGAAGGACTGGAAGAGGGGGAGCGGGAGCGCGACGTCGACGAACCGCGCGCCGGTCATGCGCGCGTGACGCCCAGCCCCGGTCCGGTGGGGACGCTGATGACGCCGCCGTCGATCCGCGCGCCCTTCCACGGATCGTTCGCCACGAGGGCCGCGCCGTCGAGGTCCGCGTAATCGAGCAGCGGGGCCAGGTGCGCGGCGGTGGTGATCCCCACGCTCGTCTCGATCATGCAGCCCATCATGACGCGCATGCCGTGCGCGCGCGCGATCGCCGCCATGCGGATCGCCTCGAGCGGCCCGCCGCACTTCGCGAGCTTGATGTTGATGCCGTCCACCACGCCGGCGAGCTTCGGGATGTCGGCCCCCACCACGCACGACTCGTCGGCGATGATCGGCAGCGGCGAGCGCTCGCGCACGAAGCGCATCCCCTCCACGTCCTCCGGCGGGAGCGGCTGCTCGACGAACTCCACGTCGTAGTCCACGAGCCACTCGATGTGGTTCAGCGCGAGCTTGGGCGTCCACGCGCAGTTGGCATCCACGTAGAGCGTCTTCTCCGGCGCCTCCTCGCGGATGATGCGGATGATCTCCTCGTCGCGGTCGCTGCCGAGCTTCACCTTGAGGATGGGGTAGTCCTTCGCCTCGCGCACCTTGAGGCGCAGCTCCGGCTCGGCGGCGATGGCGATCGTGAAGGACGACCGCGGCGAGGCCGCGGGATCGAGCCCCCAGAGCCGGTGCAGCGGCTGGCCGAGGCGCTTGCCCTGCAGGTCGCAGAGGGCGGCCATGACCGCGCCCTTCGCGGCGCCGTTGCCGCGCATCTTGGCGTTCATCGCGTGCTCGATCGCGTCGAGCGACCAGGCGTCGGCCTGCTCGAGGATCGGCGCGAACTGGGCAAGCGCGACGGGCACCGTGTCGGCGTACTCGCCGTAGAAGCGGCTCGGGCTCGCCTCGCCCACGCCGGTGGCGCCGTCCTTGTCGGTGACGGTCACGACGACGACGCGGAACTCGTCGGCCCCGCCGCGGGCGATCGTGAAGGTGTGCTTGGTGCGCAGGCTGACGTGCTCGTGGGTGAGCTTCATCGGGTCGTGGGCGTGATGCCGAGGCGGCGCGCCAGCGTCGCGGCGCGGAACCCATCGGCGTTCTGGAGCGGGAGGAGGAAGCCGATGAGCGCGTCGGCGAGGTCGTTGCCGCGCTGGTAGCGCTCGAGCGGATTCTTCGCGAGGCACTTCATGGTGATGGCGGCGAGATCGAGCGGCGTGCGCGAGTTCACGACGTCGGGGCTAGCCGCCGTCTCGTGCACGTGCTTGTAGCCGATGGAGTATGAGTCGGCGCCGTCGAAGGGGGGGAAGCCGACGAGCATCTCGTAGAGCAGCACCCCCATGGCGTAGATGTCGCTCCGGCCGTCGACGAGCTTCCCCATCGCCTGCTCGGGGCTCATGTAGTGCGGCGTGCCCATCGCGCGGCCGGTGAGGGTGAGGCGGCCGTGGTGGCGCGCGGTGGCGATGCCGAAGTCGGTGATCACCACGTTGTCGTCCTCGTCGAAGAGGACGTTGTCGGGCTTGATGTCGCGGTGGACGATGCCGTGGCGGTGCGCGTAGTCGAGGGCCACGGCCACCTGCGCGCAGACGGCCGCGGCGGCCGGCGGCTCCATCGTCCCGCCGCGCACGATCCGGTCGGCGAGCGAGCCGCCGGAGAAGTACGGCATCACCAGGTACACCGTCTGCTCCACCTCGCCGAAGTCGAGGATCGAGCAGACGTGCGGGTGGAAGAGCTGCGCGCTCGACTCCGCCTCGCGCCGGAAGCGCTCGCGCATCTCCGCGTCGCGCGCGAGGTGCGGGAGGAGCACCTTGATCACGAGCGGGCGCCCCAGCAGGGCGTGGCGCGCCGCGTACACGCTGGCCATCCCGCCGGTGGCGAGGCGGCGGTAGATGCGGTAGCGCCCGCCGGTGGCGCGCCGCACGAGGTCCATGTCCTCGTCGGGCTTCTCGGCGGGCGCGTCGGAGAGCTCGGGGAGCTCGTGCGCGCAACGCACGCAGATCACCGCCGAGCCGCGATTCCAGGTGCCGCAGTCGGGGCAGAACATCTAGGCGCCCTTCGCGTGGGGCCACTTCACCCCTTTCATGAGCAGGAAGCCGAAGGCGCGCTCGCGCGAGAGTTCGCGGATGAGCGAGGTCTCGCGCTCCACGGCGCCGCGCGCCGCGCGCCAGCCCCAGCGCCGCCAGGCGCGCCCGACGATGTGTGCCTTCTGGCGCAGCGTGAGCCGCGGATGCTCCGCGCCGGGCGCGCTCGCGCGGCCGCCGGGCACGCCGTCGGTCCAGTCCTGCACCTGCAGGTCCACGAGTCCGGCATCGCGCATCATCTGCTTCCACTCCACGATGAGATGCGGGCGCAGCCCCAGGCGGTCCACCACCTGCTCGCGCGCGTCGCTCGCGATCTCCGAGGTCCACGTCAGCTGCATCAGCACCACCACGCCCATCGGCTTCACCACCCGCGCCAGCTCCGCCACCGCCCGCTCAGGGTCCGCGGCCGCGGAGAGGGAGAGGTCGCCCACCGCCGCATCGAAGACGCCCGTCTCGTGCGGCAGGTCATCGAGCGCCGCCTGCTCGTAGTGCACCGCGCGCGCGCCCGAGCGCGCCGCGCGCGCCTCCGCCGCCGCGATCCGCATCGCATCGGCATCCACGCCCGTGACCGTCGCGCCCGTGCGCGCGGCGAGCCACTCCGTGGTCTCCCCTTCCCCGCATCCGGCGACGAGCATTTCGCGGCGCGGCGCCGCCTCGGCCAGCGCCGCCACCTCGCGGTACAGGTCCTCGTCCGTCGCGCGCCAGCGATGCAGCACCGTGCGCTGGACGAGCCGCAGCACCGCCGGCACCGGCGGAATGCGACCCGGGGGCATGCGTGGAACTTACGGCCTCGCGCGCGGCGGATTCAAGTCGCGCCCAGCGCGTGGAGGTGCGCCAGCACGCCTTGCGCGACGCGCTCCACCGCGTAGCCCCCCTCGAGCGCGCTCACGACGCGCCCGCCGCACCAGTCGTTCGCGCGCGCCACGAGCCGCCGCGTCACCGCGGCGAGGTCCTCGGGCTCGAGGGTGAAGCCGCCGAGGGGGTCGCCGCGCAGGCAATCGAAGCCCGCGGAGACGACCACGAGATCCGGCGTGAAGGCCCGCGTGGCGTCGTCGATCCCGCGCTCCAGCGCGTCCACGTACGCGGCGGGTGGGAGCCCGGGCGGCATCGGGATGTTCCAGACGTTGCCGCGCCCGCGGTCGCTCGCCTCGCCGGTGCCGGGATACCACGGCCACTGGTGCATGCTCACGAAGTGGATGCCGGGCTCGTCCTCCACGAGCGCCTGCGTCCCGTTGCCGTGATGCACGTCCCAGTCCACGATGAGCACGCGCTCGGCACCGTGCTTCTTTCGCGCGTAGTGCGCGGCGACGGCCACGTTGCCGAAGAGGCAGAAGCCCATGGCGGCATCGCGGAGCGCGTGGTGCCCGGGCGGGCGCACGGCGCAGAAGGCGCGCGTGGGCTGCGCCGCGAAGGCGAGGTCCACGCCGTCGAGCACGCAGCCGGCGGCGGCGGTGGCGGCGGCCCAGGAGCCCTCGCTCGCCACGGTGTCGGCGTCGAGGCGCCCGCCCCCGCGCGCCGCGAGATCGTGGATCGCGCGGATATAGCGGGCATCGTGCGCCAGCGCGAGCTCCTCCGCCGTCGCGTGGTGCCCCTCCACGTGGTGCATCGCGCTGAAGAGCTCGAGATCGTACTTGAGCGCGCTCGTGATGGCGCGCAGGCGGCCCACGTGCTCGGGGGCGCCCCACCCGGTGTCGTGGCGGCCGCAATCGGAGTGCGAGATGTACGCGACGGTCACGGGGCACCGCGCAGGCGGCGGGAGGCGAACTCGGCGAGCAGCGAAGCGAGGATCAAGATAAGCAGCCACCATGAAAGGGAACTGGGGATGACTGCGGCGCTCGGCGCTCGGCGCTCGGCGGTCGGAGGACCTAGTGAGTGGGTCAACTGCGCGAGGGGGGCGGCGTCGAGGTTGCGGACGGCGAGCGGGATGGCGGCGCGGTAGGAGACGCTCGCGACGAGGTCGCTCCACCAGGCGCGCTCGGCTTCGGGCGAGTGCGCGCCGCCTTCGAAGCGCCAGCGCCAGCTCTCGTCGTAGCCCTGGTGGAGTACGCGGCCGGCGCCGGTGCGCCGGGCGGCGACGGCGGCGCGGCCGTCGCGCGACTCGAGGACGACGGCGTCGGGAGCGAGTTGCGTCACGGACTCGAAGCCGAGCGCGCGGCGGGGGGCGGAGTCGGCGAAGGCGATCGTCGCCGGCCGCACGTGCGGGCCCGCGCGGCCGGGGGCGATCGACGCGAGCGCGACCGCGCGCGCCGCGCCGCCGGCGAGGATCAGTCCCCCGCCCTGCCGCACGAACGCGGCGAGACGGCGCGCCTCGGCGGCCGCGGTGGCGGAATCCAGCACGATCACCGCGCCGTCGCGCGCGGTGTCGAGCGCGAGCGCGCCCCCCTGCGACACGCCGATCCCCGGCGCCACGGAGAACCGCGCGGCCGTACGCCAGCCGCGCTCCTCCAGCGCGGCGAGGAGGAACTTCCCCTCCCAGCCGGCGGCGCCGAGCACGGCCACGGTGCGCGGCGCGAGCGAATCGGCGGGACGCGCGCGCGCCTCCTGCGCCCCCTCGCGCACGATGAGGGGCGCGACGAACGCCGGCAGCGCGACCGCGCGCGCCGCGCCGCCGGCGAGGATCAGTCCCCCGCCCTGCCGCACGAACGCGGCGAGACGGCGCGC
>DATKOH010000233.1:0-17447 GCA_035524735.1 Gemmatimonadaceae bacterium | reverse complement strand
CCCGGCTCCCCCTGGGTCCCGACGGGATCATCCGGGGCGCGGGCCCGCTCGCGCGGGACGGCCGCGACCCAGCGCGCGCCGTGCTCGTGCTGCACGGGTTCGGGGACACGCCGGAGAGCGTGCGGCCGCTGGTGGACGCGCTCGCCGCGCGCGGCTGGACGGTGCGCGCGCCGCTGCTCGCGGGGCACGGCCGCACCTTGCGCGAGTTCGCGCGCAGCAGCGGCGATGAGTGGCTCGCCAGCGCGCGGGAGGCGCTGCGCGCGATGACCGCGGCCGCGCCGCGCGTGATGCTCACGGGACAGTCGCTGGGCGGCGCGCTCGCGGCGATCCTGGCCGCGGAGCGATCGGACGTGGCCGCGCTCGCGCTGCTCGCGCCTTACTTCGAGGCCCCGGGCTACGTGCGCGGCTTCGCGCGTCTGGCGCCCGTGCTCTCGCCGGTCATCCCGTACCTCGTGACGGTGGACCAGCGCTCCCTGATGGACCCGGAGGCGCGGGCGCGGTCGCTCAGCTTCGGCGCCACGACGCCCCGTCTCACCCGCGAACTCGTGCGGATCGCGGATCACGGTCGCGCGGCATTCCCCGCGGTGCGCGCGCCGGTGCTCTACCTGCAGTCGCCGGAGGACAACCGCGTGGCCCCCGGCGTCGCGGAACGCGCGTGCGCGTCACGGCCGGGCACGGTGCTCGAGTGGATCGAAGGGAGCGGCCACGTGCTCACCGCGGACGTGAAGCGGGAACAGGTCGCGGCGCGCGTGGGCGCCTGGTTCGAGCGGTACGCCGGCGCGCGCTAGTCGACGCGCTCGACCTTGACGGTGTCGCCGAAGCGCTTCCCGAGCTGCCCGAGGTAACGCTCCACGCTCGCCCGCTCGCCGGACACGTAGTGCATCACGAACCGGAAGAGCGGATTGCCCACGTGTCCCTCCTCGGCCAGCATCACGTTCGTGCCGGTGCCCTCGGGGATGAAGTGGAACATCCACCGCCCGGCGAAGCCCGCGTCCGGCGTGACGAGCGTGCTGACGAGCCGCATCGGGGGGAGCGCCACGGTGAACTCGTATTCGAGCGTGCTCGTGCCGGCGCTCTCGCGCCACACCCGGCGGCCGTTCCGCTCCGGCAGCACTTCGACGTGCGAGACGCCGGAGCGCCACGAGGGATACGCCGCCACGTCGAACACCGCCGCGTAGACGGAGTCCGGCGGGACGCGGAAATGGGCCCGCACCGTCGCCACGTGATCGGGCGGCAGGCGCGAGCCCATCCAGTACGCCGCGCCCACGAGCGCGACGAGCGCGCCCAGGGCGATGAACAGCCACTTCTTCATGCGATCGCCCTCGGGGCGGACGGCGACGGGATCAGGTGACCCGGTTGATCCAGTCGGTGGTGATGTCCTTGATCTCCTTCGCCTTCTCCTCCGCCTCCTTCTGGACGTCCATCCCGACCGACTTCGCCTCGCCGAAGAGGACGCGACCGGCCTCCATCGCGCTCTGCCCGACTTCGGCGGCGCCCATCTTCATGCGCTCGACCGACGGCGCGAGCTTCTTCGCGATCGCCTTCGCACGGCGCACCGGCTTCTTCTTCGGGGCGGCCTTCTTCTTCGCGGCGGCCTTCCGCTTGGCGGGCTTCTTCACCGCCTTCCGCTTCTTCGCCGGCTTCTTCGCCGCCTTCTTCTTCTTCGCAGCCATGTGCATGCTCCCGAATGGATTGGTGATCCGGCGCGGCCGCGCCGTCGCGGCGCGCACTCCCTCTAGTATGCACCGCACCGTCGCGGCTCGCCAGCGGTGCATCGCGGGCCGGATGTGGCGGCTTATGGTCGGCGGTACCCCCATCCCGGGAGAGGCATCCCATGCCCTCCCTCCTGATCTCCGCGATCCTGCTCGGCGCTCTGGCCGGGGGCGCCCGGCGCTAGCGCCGGCGCGTCCCGCCGTGGGGCAGGATCCAGAGGTCGTCCGCCGCGGCGCCGGTGCGCGCCCAGGCCGCCCGCGCGCGGCGCGGCGGCTCGTCGAGCGGCTCGTCGGTGAGCTTGAAGGTCCCCCAGTGCATGGCGACCATCACGGGCCGCTGCCCCGGCGCGGCGCCCGCGTTGAGTTCGCCGAAGGCGCGCACCGCCTCCTCGGGATCCATGTGCATCGGCCGCATGAACCACCGCGGCTCGTAGGCGCCGATCGGGAGCAGCGAGAGGTCGAAGGGACCGTATTCGCCGCCGATCGCCGTGAACTCGGGGTGGTAGCCGCTGTCGCCGCCGAAGTAGACCGAACGGCCGCCCGCGCGCACGGCGAAGCTCCCCCAGAGCGTGCGCCAGCGGTCGAAGGGACTGCGGGCGCTGAAATGCTGCGCGGGCAGGCAGGCGATGCGGGCGCCCGCGGCGTCCGTCTCTTCCCACCAGTCGAGCTCCACCACGTGCCGCGCGCCGCGGCGCGCCAGCCACGCGGCCAGACCGAGCGTCGTCACCCAGCGCGCGGCGGGGTGCGCCGCGACGAGACGGCGTACGGTGGCGTCGTCGCAATGGTCGTAGTGATTGTGCGAGAGGAGGACGATGTCGATCGGCGGCAAGGCATCGAAGTCGCATCCCGGCGCCACGAGGCGGCGCGCGCCGACGCCGGGAAGCGGCCCCGCCGTCGCGCTCCAGATGGGATCGGTGAGGATGTTCAGGGCGCCCATCTGCACGAGGAAGGTGGAATGCCCCACCCACGTCACGGTGCAGGCGCCGGGCGCGGCGCGCGGCACGTCGAAGGACGGCGCGGCGCGCGGCAGCGACGCGAGCGGCGGGTCGGCGGGCAGCGGCGCGCGCGCGCGTTCGAGGCGCCAGCGCAGGAAGTCGCCGAAGCCGTGCTCGATGTCGACCCAGGGATTGCGGAAGCCGCCGCCGGGGAGATGATGCGCCGCCGGCGCGGCGGGAGTTCGGTGCGCGGTCACGCGTCGCGAGTGCGGGAAGGGGAAGGATATCATCGCGCGCAACGCGGTGCAGGCGGCTCACGTTATCTTTCAGCGCCGCTCTCCCTCCATCATGACCTTCGCGAACCGCTCCGCTCCCCTCGTCGCCGCGCTGGTGGCCGCCGCTTGCGCGAGCGGCCACGCGCCGCCGCCGGTCCCGCCATCGCACGCGCCGCAGAAGGTCGATTCCTTCCCCGCCGCGACCGCGGCCGCGGCACCCGCGGCACCGGCGGCAGCCGCCGCGGCACACCCGGCCGCGGTGCCCGCGTCGGGCGCGCTTCCCGCGAAACCGGCGAAGCCCATGCCGGCGGCGGCGCCCGCCCTCGTAGCCGCCGAGCCCTTCGCGCGCACGGAGCGACTCGAGTGGCCGGGCCCCAACCGGTATCGCTCCGCGAGCGGTGCGCCCGGGCCCGACTACTGGCAGCAGCGCGCGGACTACGACATCGCCGTGACGCTCGACACCGCGGCGCGCACCGTCACCGGGCGCGTGACGATCACCTACACGAACAACTCCCCCGACACGCTCACCTTCGTGTGGCTGCAGCTCGACCAGGAGCTGTACCGGACGGGGAGCATCGGGAGCCAGGTGAACGCGGAGGAGACCCGGTGGGGCGCGGGTCCATTCCGCGGCGGGTACGACATCCGCAACCTCGCCGTGAACGGGAAGCCCGCCGTGCCGCTGATCGACGACACGCGGATGCGGATCAAGCTCGCGCAGCCGCTCGCGCCGCGCGGCGGGCGCCTGTCGATCTCCATGGACTACGCCTTCCAGGTGCCCGACCACGGTTCGGACCGGATGGGGCGCGACGGCCAGCTGTACGAGATCGCGCAGTGGTACCCGCGCATGGCGGTGTACGACGATGTCCGCGGCTGGAACACGGACCCGTATCTGGGGCAGGGGGAGTTCTATCTCGAGTACGGGGACATCGACTACGCCGTGACGGTCCCCGCGGGCTACACGGTGGCGGGGAGCGGCGTGCTGCAGAACCCCGCCGAGGTGCTGAACGCGGCGCAGCGCACGCGGCTCGCGGCGGCGGCGCGCTCGGAGCGCGCCGTGGCGATCATCGCCGCGGGGGAGGACGCACCGGCCCCGCGCGCGGGCATGCGCACCTGGCGCTTCCGCGCGCAGAACGTGCGCGACGCCGCCTGGGCCGCGGCGCCCGACTTCCGGTGGGACGCGCTCGCCTGGAACGGGGTGCTCATCCAGTCCTTCTACGAGTTCGCGAAGGCGGGCACGGCGTGGACGCACGGCGCCGAGTACACGCGGTGGAGCATCCGCTACTACTCGCAACTCGTCCATCCGTACCCCTACCCGCAGGCGACGAGCGTCGCAGGCCCGGTGGGAGGCATGGAATACCCGATGTTCGTCATGGTGCACTTCGGCAGGACGCCGCTCGACTCGGCGGACGTCTTCGGCACCATCGATCACGAGCAGGGGCATGAGTGGTTCCCGATGCTCGTCGGGTCGAACGAGCGCCGGTACGCGTGGATGGATGAGGGGATCAACACGTACCTGAACGCCTTCTCGGCGGCCGGGCATCACGGCGACACGCTCGCGTGGCACGAGGACCTCGACGACTGGCGTCACGTGGTCGCCGACCGCACGCAGGTGCCGCTGATGACGCCCGCCGACCGGATCCCGCCGGGCGCGTACGGCGCCATGGCCTACGACAAGCCGGCGGTGTCGCTGCTCGCCCTCCGCGATCACGTCGTGGGGCGCGAGACCTTCGACGAGGCGCTGCGCGAGTACGCGCGCCGGTGGGCGTTCAAGCACCCGACGCCGGGGGACTTCTTCCGCACGGTGGAGAACGTGAGCGGGCGCGACCTGACCTGGTTCTGGCGCGGCTTCTTCTACTCCACCGACGTGCTCGACATCGGCGTCGACACGGCGCGCACCGTCGCGACGCGCGACGGGCTCCGCGCGCTCGTGGACCTCACGATGCGCACGAGCATCCCGTTCCCGGTGGAGATGCGCCTCAAGCTCGCCGACGGCTCCACCGTGGACGTCTCGCTCCCCGTCGAGATCTGGGCCCTGGGCGACCACTACCAGGCGTCGATCCCCGTCTCGAGCGCGGTGAAGGGGGTGCGCCTCTGGCCCGATCGGTCGGTGCCCGACTGGCAGCCCGCCAACGACACGTGGGGGGATGCCCCGCCGGGGAACGCGCGCAGCGCGGTGACCGGCGGCGGGCTCGCCAGTCCTCAGGGAGTGATTCCGTGACGCCGCCGCGCGTTGGCGGGCACGGGCCTGCCGAGTAGATTCCACTCCGGCCGCCGCCGACCGATCGCGGCGCCGCCGTCCGACACTTCGAGTGAGGGCAACGCATGCCGCACTTCGCCAGCTGGGCCTCGCATTGGTGGGTCCCGATCCTGTTCATCGTCGTCGCCGGCCATCTCACGAACGTCTGCGTCACGCTCTTCCTGCACCGCTCGCAGACGCACCGCGGGGTGACCTTCAGCAAGCTCGTCGAGATCCCGATGCGCGTGTGGCTCTGGCTCTCCACCGCCATGGTCACCAAGGAATGGGTGGCCTGCCACCGCAAGCACCACGCCTTCGCCGACCGCGAGGGGGACCCGCATTCGCCCGTGCTCGAGGGGCTCCGCAACATCATCCTGAAGGGCGCGTTCTATTATCGGAAGACCGTGAGCATCCCCGAGGTGCTCGAGAAGTACGGGAAAGGCACCGTGAGCGACTGGCTCGAGCGCACCCTGCTCGGCCGGATGCCGTGGCTGGGCATCACGCTCATGCTCGGGATCGACGTCTACCTGTTCGGCCCGTACGTCGGCGCGATCGTGTGGGGCGCGCAGATGCTGTGGATCCCCTTCTGGGCCGCGGGGATCATCAACGGGGTGGGCCACGCCCTCGGCTACCGCAACTACGACGTGAAGGACGAGAGCCGGAACATCCTGCCGATCGCGATCTGGCTGGGCGGCGAGGAGCTGCACAACAACCATCACGCCGACCCGCACTCCGCCAAGTTCAAGGCGAAGTGGTACGAGTTCGACATCGGCTGGCTGTACATCCGGCTGATGGCGCTGGTGGGGCTCGCGAAGATCCGGTACGCGCGCGCCTGACGCCGCGCGCGTGGCGCGCGAGGAGGACATGCCATGGACGTGAAATGCACCCGCTGCGGCCAGACGCGTGCGGGACTCGAGCGCTCCCCCTACCCGGGCGCGATCGGCGCGCGCGCGCTCGCGGAGATCTGCGCGGAGTGCTGGGGCGAGTGGCTGCGCCAGCAGACGATGCTGATCAACCACTACGGACTGGACCTGATGGACCCGCAGGCGCGCAAGTTCCTGCTCGGCAACATGGAGGCCTTCCTCTTCAAGTCGGGGAAGGAGGAGCAGGTGGACACCAGCAAGCAGGGCACCATCACTTGGTGATGGCGCGCCGCGCCCTCGCGGGCGCGCTGATCGCGCTGGCCGCCTGCGCGTCGCCGCAGGGAGCGCCCACCGCGGCGCCGGCCGCCGCCGCGCCGAACGCCGCCCCCGCGTCCGCCGATGCCGCGTGCGCCGGACGGAGCGACTCCGCGTGGGTGGACTGCGTGCTCGCGCACCTCACGGTGCGCCAGAAGGCCGCGCAGATGGTCTGGCCGCGCGTGCTCGGCGACTACACCGCGCGCGACGACCGGGCATGGCGCGCGCTCGTGCGCATGGTGCGCACGGAGCGCGTCGGCGGCGTGATCGCGGGGATCGGATCGCCGCTCGAGCTCGCGCAGAAGATCGACGACCTGCAGCAGGCGAGCGACCTGCCGCTGATCATGAGCGCCGACTTCGAGACGGGCGCCGGCTTCCGCGCGCGCGGCGGATGGTTCCTCCCCAACGCGATCGATCTCGGCGGCGCCGTGAACTTCCCGCCGTCGATGGCGCTCGCGGCCACCGGCGACACGATGCTCGCCTACCAGGAGGGGCGCGTGACCGCGCGCGAAGGACGGGCGCTCGGGGTGCAGATGGACTTCGCGCCGGTGCTCGACGTCAACAACAACCCGGCGAACCCCGTCATCAGCACGCGCTCCTTCGGCGAGGACCCGCGGACGGTGGCGCGCTTCGGCGCCGCGTTCCTGCGCGGCGTGCAGGACGGCGGGATGCTCGCCACCGGGAAGCACTTCCCCGGGCACGGCGATACCGGGGTGAACTCGCATCTCGCGTTGCCGGTGGTGAACGCGTCGCGCGCGCGGCTCGACAGCGTGGAGCTCGTCCCCTTCCGCGCGGCGATCGCCGCGGGCGTGGCGGCGATCATGACCTTCCATGGTTCGATGCCCGCGCTCGACTCGACGGGCGTGCCGGGGACGCTCTCGCCGGCGGTGCTCACCGGTCTGCTGCGCGACTCGCTCGGGTTCCGCGGGCTCGTCATCACCGACGCGATGGACATGCAGGGGGTGCTCGACAGCTACGGCGCGGCGGAGGCCGCGATGCGCGCGGTCGCCGCGGGCGCGGACGTGCTGCTGCAGCCGGTGGATGCGACGGAGACGATCGACGCGGTGACGTTCGGCGTGGTGCTGGGGCGCTACGATGCGGCGCGCCTCGACCGCTCGGTGCGGCGGATCCTCGAGGCGAAGCTCCGCCTCGGGCTGCGCGCGCGCCGCCTGGCGAACGTGGACTCCGTGCGCGCGATCGTCGGCGACTCCGCGGACCAGGCGCTCGCGCGCCGGGTCGCGGAGCGCTCGATCACCCTCGTGCGCGACTCGCTCGGCCAGCTGCCGCTCGCGGCGCTCGACCGCGGCACGCGGGTGCTCTCGATCACGTACGCGCCGCGCCCGGATGTGGGCGCGGGCACCGTGTTCGACGCCGAGCTGCGGCGCTGGTTCACGGGACTGCGCTCGGTGTGGGTGGATTCGGATGACCCGGCGCCGAACGCGGCGCGGCTGCTCGCGCTCGCGGACTCGGCACAGGTGGTGATCGTCGGCTCGTACGTGGCGCAGAACTGGAAGGCGGCGACGATCAGCGTGCCGCCGGCGTTCGCCTCGTTCGTGGAGGAACTGGTGAAACGCGGACGGCACCCGGTGGTGGTGGCGCTCGGGAATCCGTACCTGCTGCAGCAGGTCCCGGACGTGCCCGCCTACGTGGTGGCGTGGAGCGGCTTCCCGCTGTCGCAGTTCGCGGCGGCGCGCGCGGTGCTCGGGTCGGCGCGCGTGAGCGGCCGGCTGCCGATCGGGATCCCCGGGCTCGCGGCGCTCGGCGCGGGGCTGGACCGCGCGCCGCTGCCGCTGGGCGCGAACGGCCTGCCGAAGTAACCGGCGGGAGAGGTTGACGCGGGCGCCGGCGCGGGCTAACGTCGCTTCGTCGGTGAGCGGTCGATAATTAAGTAGCAATTCGTCACGAAATCGTGCCGAAAGCTTGACATTAGTCGCTGAATGCGACTAATTACGCGGCGATGTCCGACCGCAATGCCGCTCCTCCGCGCCAGGGCCCACGGCGCGTCGCGCTCTCGATCGATGTCGTCGCGCTCGCCGCGCCCGGCCACCGGCTGATGACGCTGCTCACGCGCGCACGCGATCCGCGCAGCAAGGAGCGCTGGGAGCTGCCCTCCGATCCGGCGCGCGGCGAGGAGACGATCGAGGAAGCGGCGGCGCGCATCGTGCGCGCGGCGAGCGCGACGCCCGCGGCGCAACTCGAGCAGGTGGCCGCGTTCGGCGACCGCCGCCGGCATCCGGCGGGCGCGGAGGTGTCGGTGGCCTTCCTCGCGCTCATGCCGCCCGCGGCGGTGCAGGCCGCGCAGGGCGCGGCGAGCGGCGCCGAGTCCGCGTGGTTCGCGCTCGAGGACCTCCCGCCCGTGGCGCCGCGCCACCGCGCGATGATCGACGGCGCGATGTCGGCCGTGCGCGCGCGCCTCGACCAGGAGCCGATCGCGTTCCGCCTGCTCCCGCCCACGTTCACGCTCAGCCAGCTGCAGGAGGTGTACGAGCTGCTCGTGGGGCGCCGCCTCCACAAGGCGAGCTTCCGCCGCGCGCTGCAGGCGGCGTGGCTGGTGGAGCCCACCGACGAATGGCGGAGCGAGGGGCGCGGGCGCCCGGCGCAGCTCTTCCGCTTCGCACCGCGGCGGCGGCGCGGCAACCGGCGCGGCGTCCGCTTCGACGGCCTCGGCAACGGCTGAGTCACGACCGCCCCCCGCCCCTTGCGGGAACCTTTTTTAGTTGCAATTTGTATATAAGGTATATTCGCCGGAGGGCCCCATGGGAGCCGAAGGCAGCGTCCGACAGGCACCACCAGATGGCACCGATGACGCCGAGGGCGGCAGCCGCATCGTGCGCGCCGCGGGGGGCATGCGCTGGCGCGCCACCGTGGTCGCGCGCCTGCTCTCCGACGACCCCGCCACCGGCCGCGAGCGCGCGCGGCTCGTGCTCCGCTTCGAATGCCTCGGCGCACGGCGGCGGCTCGTGCGCGCCTCCCTCCCCGGAGTGGCGAGTCTGGAGGATGTGCCCGACGCCGCGCTGCGCGCGCTGATCGAGTCGGTGCGTTCGGGGCGGCCGGCGGTGCGCGGCGCGCGCGCCCGCGCGAGGAAGCGCTAGCTCAGTCCGCGCGGCGCCGCGCCTGCCACTGGATCAGGCCGCGCGCCACCGCCACGTTGTCCGCGGCGATCCCGTACAGTTCCTTGAACGCCGACGCCTGCGTCGACGACCGCGCCTCCGCGATCACGGGCGGCACGTGCCCCTCCCGGCGCTTCGGGTCCGTGCGACGCTCCACCGACACGCGCGCCTGCACGCTCGGCGTCCCCTCCGGCTGCGCCTCGATGGTGACCATGCCGCCGCCCGGGAGCTCGCGGGTGTACAGCAACACGAACTCGTCGCTCGGGGACTGGTAGGAGGAGGTCCAGAGGGTCATCGGCGGGGCGGGGGAGTCGTCACGTCAGAAGAGCGAGGGCGGTTCGGCGGGGGCGAGCGGGTCGTCCGCGCCGGCCGGCACGGCGGCCCAGAAGCCCAGCGACGCGGGGATCCGCACCGTCCCCTGCGCGGGGAGGAGCCGGCGGACGGCGATGAGCCGCTGGCCGAACCAGCTTCGCTTCGTGCCGCGTCCCGCGAGGGGATCGACCTTCACGCGCTTGGAGGTGCTCGAGGCGTGGATGATGCTGTCGTTGCCGATGTAGATGGCGATGTGCTGCGCGCCCTCGCCGCCGTAGAAGAAGAGCAGGTCGCCCGGCTGGAGGTCGCCCGGTGCGGGCGCAGTGCCCAGGCCGCTCTGCTCGTGGGCGGTGCGGGGGATCGCCAGCCCGTTCTGCTGGAAGACGTAGCGCACGAAGCCCGAGCAGTCGAAGGCGTGCGGCGTCGTGCCGCCGAGGACGTAGCGGACGCCGAGGTACCGGCGCGCCGTCTCGACGAGCGTGGCCCCATCGACGATGCCGTCGACCGCTGCGGACGACGGCGCCGCCGCCGCTCGCTGAGCGGCCGCGGCGGAGGCGGCGATGCAGAGCGCCGCCCCGGTCCCGAGGAGCCGGTGCGCCATGGGGTTGGCCATACACAATAGTGACGATTCATCCCCCGCTTTGTCAGCGCCGATATAACCCTGTATACGGCGCATCTTCGGGAAGTTCCGCCCCCGGAAAGACAACGGGCCCCGGCTTTCGCCGGGGCCCGCGTCGGTACCGCAAGTGCTTCGACTAGACCTTCTGAACGTCAGCGGCCTGGGGACCCTTCTGCCCCTGGACGATCTCGAACTCGACCTTGTCGCCCTCGGCGAGGGACTTGAAGCCGGAGCCACTGATCGCGCTGAAGTGCACGAACACGTCGGGGCCGCCTTCACGCGAGATGAAGCCGAAGCCCTTCGCGTCATTGAACCACTTCACGGTGCCGGTGATGCGAGACATGGTGCCTTTCCTTTTCCTTTCGGATATCAAGAGTGGAACTCGTGCTCCCCGGCCGTACCAGGTGATGACCCGGACGGTGCGGGCGAACATACGAACGAAGCTCTAATCTAATCTGGAAGCCCGAACAATTGCAGTGTCCCCTTCGGGACGACGACTCGGGACGGCCGTTCGGGACGGCCGTTCAGGCGGCGCCGGCGATGTACCGCGCGATCCGGCCGCACTTCCGGCAGCGGAGGGTCACGTGCGACTGCGGGGGCGGGGGGGCGACCGAAGGATCGCGGACGATGTCGCCCGAGCAGGACGGACAACTGAGCGGGGCGCCAGTGCGGTCGCTCGCGATGAGCTGGAGCGCCTGGGCCGGGTTGTAGGTAGCGGGGCGGGGCTTGCGCATCGGGTCCTCCAAGTCACACGACCACGCGTACGGTCAGGGGCACGGTGGTCCGGCGAATCGCACGAACGAACGTCCAACCGGCGGACATTAGAAAGATAACCTGTCCAGCTGCCGAAATGTGGATGACGTCCAGCGGCCCGGATCGGATGGGTCATACCGCGGCCCGTCCGCGGTTGTTCCAACGTTGCAATATATCCGGGCTGGGAAGGGGTACGCACGCGGGCGCGCGTTCGCTGCGGAGCAGTCGGCGCGGGCGTTCGCCCCGAAGCCGCCAGGGCGGCTCAGTCCCAGCGGTGCGGCGGATGCCAGATGGCGCGCTTCTCCACGCGCCAGAGCCGCGAGCGGTCGGCGAACTCGGCGCCGCCGCGGAAGGCGTCGGCATCCGCCGAGGCGTCGGCGACGTCGGCGGACTTCGCGCTGGCGTCGTCGGCGTGGTGCACGATCTCGGCCTCCAGCGTGAGCGGGCGCACGGGGCTGCCGAACTCCAGCTTGCCGTGGTGCGAGAGGATGCCGTGCACGAGCTCGAGGCGCTGGCTCTCGCTCACGACCGGCGCGCCGGCCGCGGCCGCCGCGCGGCGGAGCCGCTCGTCGAGCATCATGGCGCCGAGCACGACGTGCTCGATGCAGTTGCCGGCCGGGGTGCGCACGAACCCATCCCACGACACGTCGTACGCCTCCACCTTGCCGATGTCGTGCAGCAGCACCCCGGCGATCACGAGGTCCTCGTTGGCGCGCATCGCCTTCGCGATGCCCCGCGCGATGTAGGCCACCTCCCAGACGTGCAGGAGCAGTCCGCCCACCATGCAATGGTGGCCGTTGATGGAGGCCGGCGTGCGCTCGAAGGCAAGGCGGAAGGATTCGTCATCGAAGAAGAGCGCGAGCACGCGGCGCAGACTCTCGGCGCCGATCGCGCGGCGCATCTCGTCGAGCTTCGCCCACAGGCGCGCGGGTTCCTCGGCGATGTGCGGGAGGAACTCGCGCAGGTCGAGCTGCTCCTTGGGCAGGGGGCGCACGGGGCGGGAGAGGCGGAGCTGCCGCTTGCCGCGGTAGAGCGACACCTGTCCGATCGCCTGGACCACGGCGCCCCGGTCGGCGCCCTCGGCCCAGCCCTCGGCGAGGAGGTTGGACCAGATGGGTTCGGTGTCGATGCTGCCGCTCGCGTTGGCGAGCGAGAGGACCACGTACGGGTCGCCGTTGCCGGTCTGCTTCTCGGCGCGGTCGGCGACGCGCAGCGAGTGCTGTACGGCGTCGCCGACGGCGAGCGCGGGGATGTCGAGGCGGGGGGCGGCGGCGCCGGGCACGGTCAGAACAGCGAGACGATCTCGCCTTCCTCGTCGATGCCCATCTCCGACTCCATGCCGCAGATGCCGCAGATCTTCAGCGCGTGCCACGCTTCGCCCGTGGCCTTGCGCTGCGCGGCGGTGGCGGGCTTCACGATGAGCTTCTTGTAGCTGTACTCGCCGCAGTTCTCGCAGGCGTGCGCCTTCGCGACGCGCTCGGCCCGGGCGAAGGTGATCTTGGCCAAGCTCAGCTCCCGCTCTTCGGCGGCGTGCCGGGGAGCTTGAGCGCGCCGGCGGCCGCGTCGGCGCCGCCGATGCCGGCGGACTTCGCCAGCATCTCCTTGATGCCGCCGATCGCGCCCATGACGCCCGCCGCCTCGACGGGGAGGAAGACGGTGCTCCCCTTGCTCTGGGTGAGCAGGGGGAGGGCCTCGAGGTACTTCACGCCGAGGAGGTACATGGCGGCGTCGCCGGGGGGGAGGGCGGCGGAGATCCGCTTGATCGCCTCGGCCTCCGCGGTGGCGAGCGCGAGGCGCGCCTCGGCCTGCCCCTTCGCGCGGAGCACGGCGGCCTCCATCTCGCCCTGGGCTCGGCTCACCTGCGACTGCTGCACCCCCTCGGCCTCGAGGATGGCGGCGCGCTTGGACGCCTCGGCGTTGGTGACGGCGGCGCGGCGCTCGCGCTCGGCGCGCATCTGGAGCTCCATCGACTGCTGGATGTCGCGCGGCGGCTCGATCGCCTGGAGCTCGACGCGGGTCACGTCCACCCCCCAGCCGATCGAGGCCTCCTCGATGATCTCGCGCATGCGCTTGTTGATCTGGTCGCGGCTGGCGAGGGTGGAGTCCAGCTCCATCTCGCCGACGATGTTGCGGAGCGTCGTGCGGGTGAGCGTCTCGAGGGCGAAGGGGAGGTTCTGGACGGCGTAGGTGGCCTTCTGCGGGTCGGCGATGCGGTAGTAGAGCACCGCGTCGATGTCGATGGTCACGTTGTCCTTCGTGATCACCGGCTGGCTCGGGAAGTTGAGCACCTGCTCGCGGAGGTCGATGCGCGAGGTGGAGCCGGCGGTGATCCGCTTCACGCCGCTGACGTCGCTCTCGACGTAGCGGACGTCGATCGCGCGCGGGCGCTCGACGAAGGGGATGAGGATGTTGAGGCCGGACCGCGCGATGCGGTTGAAGCGGCCGAGGCGCTCGACGACCATGACCTCCGCCTGCCCGATGATCTTGAAGGCGCCCTGGGCGACGAAGAGGACGAAGAGAGCGATGACGCCGATCGCGATGAGCCCGGCCATGGGATCCTCCTTAGTTCTTCCAGTCAGCGAGGAAGATGTTGGTCTCGTGCGGGCGGGAGCCGTTGCGGTGCGACACCCAGACGAGCTGCTTGCCGTCGGGGCTGAACTGGGGGAAGCCGTCGAAGCCGGGGTCGAAGGTCACCTGCTCGAGCCCCGTCCCATCGAGGTTCACGAGGTACAGTTCGAAATCGGAGCTATGGGGATTCTTGTAGTTCGACGAGAAGATGATGCGCTTCCCGTCGGGGGTGAAGAAGGGGGCGAAGTTCGCGCCGCCGAGCTGGGTGATCTGGTGCTGGTCGGAACCGTCGGCGTTCATGACCCAGATCTCCATCTTCGTCGGGCGCACGATCCGCTGGGCGAGGAGGTCCTTGTACTCCTTGAGCGACGCGGAGTCGGCGGGGTGGTTGGCGCGGTAGACGATCTTCTTGCCGTCGGGGGACCAGAAGGGGCCGCCGTCGTAGCCGACCGCGGTGGTGAGCTGCTTCAGGTTGGTCCCGTCGACGTTCATCGTGTAGATGTCGAGATCGCCGTTGCGGAGTGAGGTGAACACGATGGTCTTGCCGTCGGGGGAGAGGGTGCCCTCGGCGGTGTAGACGTCGTTGAAGGTCAGGCGCTGGAGCCCGGAGCCGTCGGCGTTCGCGGTGTAGATGTCGAACGGGTCGAGCCCCCACACGTAGCCCTTGGAGGGGTCGAGCTTGGCGGGGCAGGCGGTGTCGACGGCGAAGGTGGAGGCGTAGAAGACCTTCTTGTCCATCGCGAAGTAGTAGCCGCAGGTGGTCTTGCCCTGCCCGTTGGAGATGCGGCGGATGTTCGTGCCGTCCACGTTCATCGTGTACTGCTGGTCGCACGTGCGGCCGTCGCGAGTGGACTGGAAGATCAGCTTCCTGCCATCCGCGCTGAAGTACGCCTCGGCGTTGTCGCCGCCGTGGGTGAGCATGCGGATGTTCGCGAGGTGGCGCTCTTCGCCGGGGTTGGGGGCGATGGGCGTGGCGCCCACGGTCGCGGCGGCGGGGGCCGTCTGCGCGGCGGCCTGGAACGCCGCCAGAGCGGCGAGGAGAGCGAGGGGGCGGAGGGGGCTCATGGTCCTATTCTATCGTTTGGCGGGTGGATTCGCCTGCGCGGCGACGAAGAGGTCCTGCTGCGACCTGGCGGGGGCGAGGAGGGCGATGGCCTTCTCGAGCTGGGCGTCGTTCGGGATGCTGCGGCGGAACGCGCCGGAGTCGCCGAACGCGACGCGGGCGATCTGGGCGGCGAGCATGCGGTCGATGAGCGGCTCGGCGGCGTCGAACTGCCGGCGGTCGATGCGAACGCTGTCCTTCTGGAGACGCGCGTAGAAGTCATCGCGCCAGGCGGCGGTGACGGTGAAGCCGGGGCGCACGGAGGACTTCTGCGCGAGCGCGATGTCGTAGAGCGCGGCGCGCACCGCCGACGCGCGCGGCGCGAGGGTGCGGCTGAAGACCTGCTCGGCGGAGGTGAGGGTGTCGGGGAGCACGATCACGTCCGGCGTGATGCCGCCGCCGCCGTAGAGGAGGCGGCCGCCCTGGCTGCGCACGGTGGGGCGCGCCGCGAGGGAGGTGTCCTTCTTCGCCGTGTCGGCGGGGGCGAGGGCGTCATCCTGGTCCGGGTCGTGGCGCGTGCGGTCCTGCTGGATGCTGCGCGCGCTCGGCGTGTACCACTTGCCGGTGGTGAGCTTGAGGGCCCAGCCGTCATCGAGCCCGAAGACGGACTGGACGAGTCCCTTGCCGTAGGTGCGCGTGCCGACGAGGAGGGCGCGGTCGTGGTCCTGGAGCGCACCGGCGACGATCTCGCTCGCGGAGGCGGAGAAGCCGTCGACGAGCACGACGAGCGGCAGGGACGTCTGGTGCTCGCGGCCGCGCGAGGCGTAGATCTGCGGCGCGCCCTCGCGCGTGCGCACGCTCGCGATCGGCTCGCCCTCGGGGAGCCAGAGGCTGGCGACGAGGAGCGCCTGGTCGAGGATGCCGCCCGGGTCGCCGCGGAGATCGAGGATGACGCTCTTCGCGCCGGCGGCGGCCTGTGCGTCGAGCGCGCGGCGGAGCTCGTCGGCGGCGGTCTCGTTGAAGGTCTGGAGCGGGATGTAGGCGATGCCGCGGTCGAGCATGACCGAGAAGGGCACGGCGGGCACGTGGATCTCCGCGCGCGTGAAGGTCTGCTCGATGGGCTGCGCGACGCCGGGGCGCGCGAAGCGCACGCGCACCTGCGTGCCGATGGTGCCGATGAGGACGTCGGACACCTGCTGCGACGTCCACCCGCGCGTGGACATGGTGTCGATGCCGACGATGCGATCACCCTCGATGATGCCCGCGGCCTCGGCGGGGGTGTGCGCGAAGACGCGGACGACGACGATGTTCCCCTCCTGCTGCTCGATCTGCATGCCGAGTCCGCCATACCTGCCGGTGGACTGCGTGCGGAAGCGGCTCAGCTGCCGGGGGGAGAAGAGCTCGGAGTAGGGATCGTTGAGCTCCTTCACCAGGCCGCGCGCGGCCTTCTCGTAGATCACGCCGGTGCGCAGGGTGTCGACGAAGCGCTCGTCGACGTAGCTGAGCACCTGGTCGAAGAGGCGCGCACTGTCGCGGCCGCGGCGTTCGCCGAGCAGGAATCCGCCGAGCGCGAGGGGGAGCGCGAGCGCGCCGGCGAGCGCGGCGGTGCGAAGGGGGGACATGTGAGGTGGGGTCGGAGTGCGGCGCGGCCGTGCGGTGCGCCGGTGCCCGGGGAACGCCGCGGCGGCGGAGGAAGTTCCCGCCGCCGCGTACGGTCCCGGCGGTCAGCTCAGGCGGGGCTCTCGCCGCCGGCGGCGAGGATCTGCTTCCACGTCATCTCGGGGCCGTTGCGGAAGCCCTTCTTGGTCATCTTCACGCCCGTGGGCATGATCTGGATCATGTAGGCCTGGCCGTCGATCTCGAGTTCGCGCTTGATCGTCTTGTCGAGCTTGGTCGCCATTGCGTGATCTCCTGGGGTGAGGAACGGGCCGGTGCCGGATCGCCGGTGGGATCAGGCGACGCGGCTGGCGAGGACGTAATCGACGTACCAGTCGCGCTGATGCTGCCGGACCATCGCGTCCCGCAGCAACCCGCCGGCAAGGAGCATCTCATGCGCCGGCTGGAGCACCCGCTGCAGGTGCGACGGGTAGCGCTGCGCCAGCGGGAGCTGCTCGGCCAGCTGGGTGAGCGCCACGCGCCAGGTGACGTTCCCCTCCGCGCGCGCCACCTCGAGGAGCCGGTAGAGGCGGCGAGCCACGGGCGAGGAAAGGGCAAGATACTGCGGCGCCGACAGGGCGGCAGTATGCCCGGCCGAGATGTTGGCGCGAATGAGCGGGGAGAGGGTCACCTGCGCCTCGCCGGGCTCGCTGGCGGTGAGGGTGTTGAAGAGGGGGAGCTGCTCGCGCTCGGTGATGCGGCGGCGCTCGATGAAGACGGCGGTGAGGATGCTGAATCGCGCGTCGGCGAGTGCGCCGGCCGCGGCGTCGTGATAGGCGCCCTGCGACTCGAGCGTGGTGTGCTGCAGGCGCGCGAGCGCGGAGCGGAGCTGCTCGTACGTGCGGCCGTCGACGCGGCGGCCGATGGAGCGGAGGAAGGCGTGGAGGGTGAAGGACACCACGCCATCCGCGGGGCAGCCCTGGTCGGTCCAGCGGTGCCAGAGCTCGATGAAAACGTCCTGGTCGAAGGTCCCGGGGAGTCGGTCGCCGGGATCGGGGAGGACCCGCCAGCGTCCGCCGCCGGGGAGGGTGAAGTCGATCGCCGAGTCGTC
>DATKOH010000232.1:0-7838 GCA_035524735.1 Gemmatimonadaceae bacterium | reverse complement strand
CCGCCGCCCTCCTCCTCGCGAGTGGCGCGCGCGCTCAGGTCACCGCGATCCGCGCCGGCCGGCTCATCGATGCCGATGCCGGCACCGTGCTCACCAACCAGGTGATCCTCGTCCGGAACGGCGAGATCACGGCGGTGGGCGCGAACGTGGCGATCCCCAAGGACGCGAAGGTGATCGATCTCTCCGGGATGACGGTCATGCCGGGGCTGCTCGACATGCACAGCCATCTCGTCGGCGCGTGGGTGACCGATCCGGAACCGCTGGATGAGCTGCGGCGCACGGCGGCGGAGGAGGCGTACGTCTCGATCCCCAACGCGAAGACCGTGCTGATGGAGGGCTTCACGACGGTGCGCGATGTCGGCACGTACCGCGCGCTCGTGGACGTGGCGATGCGCGATGCGATCGCGCGCGGCGATTTCCCCGGCCCGCGGATGTACGTGGCCGGGGCGTACGTCACGATCACCGGCGGCGCGGGGGCGATGACCGGCGTGTCGCCCGATGTCGGGCTGCCGTGGGACATGACCTACGGCGTGGCGAACAGCCCGTGGGAGGTGCGCGAGCGCGTGCGCAAGCTCGCCGGCAACGGCGCCGACCTCATCAAGGTGCTCGTCACCGGCGCGATCCTCACGCACAACAGCAACCATCTCGCGCGCGAGTTCACGCTCGAGGAGCTGCAGGCGGCGGTGGACGAGGCGCACAACTTCGGGCTCAAGGTCGCCGCGCACGGGCACAACGTGAACGGGATCAAGAACGCGATCCGCGCCGGCGTCGCGTCGATCGAGCACGGCACCTTCCTCGACAGCGAGGCCGTGGCGATGATGAAGGAGCGCGGCACCTATCTCGTGCCCACGCTCGAGGTGCACAGCTGCATCCAGGTGAACCCGAACCTGCCGAAGGACTTCCTCGCGCACGACACCATCGCGCGCATCCACCTGGAGAGCTTCCGCCGCGCCGTGAAGGCCGGCGTGAAGATCGCCTACGGCACCGACAACCCGGTGTGCTCCTTCAAGTACCCCGGGCGCGAGTTCGAGTACATGGTGCAGGGCGGGATGACGCCGATGCAGGCGCTGCAGGCGGCCACCTCCGCCGCCGCCGACCTGCTCGGCCAGTCCGCCACCGTCGGCTCGATCAAGCCCGGCAAGCACGCCGACATCATCGCCGTCGCCGGCGACCCGCTGAAGGACATCGCGATCATGCAGAACGTCGCGTTCGTGATGAAGTCGGGCACGGTCTACAAGGGCCCCTGACCCCGCGCGCGCGCCGCTCCGCCGGAGCGGACCCCGGTCCCCCACCCTCCACCACCGCCTCCATGCGCAAGCTGCTGCTCCTGGCCGTTCTCCCCTCGCTATTCGCGAACGTCACGCACGCCCAGGTCACCGCGATCAAGGCCGGCCGCTTCTTCGACGCCCCCGCCGGCGTGATGCGCACGAACCAGGTGATCCTCGTGAGCGCCGGCCGCATCACCGCCGTCGGCGCGAACGTCGCCATCCCGAAGGACGCGACGGTGATCGACCTCTCGCGGATGACCGTGCTCCCCGGGCTCCTCGACATGCACACGCACCTCATCGGGCCGGAGAACGATCCCGAGCCCCTCGATGAGCTGCGGCGCACCGCCGCGGAGGAGGCGTACGCGTCCATCCCCAATGCGAAGAAGGTGCTCCTCGCCGGCTTCACCACCGTCCGCGACGTGGGGACGTACCGCGCGCTCATCGACGTCGCGATGCGCGATGCGATCGCCCGCGGGATCTTCCCCGGCCCGCGCATGTACGTCGCGGGGGCGTACATCACCATCACCGGCGGCGCGGGCGCCGTCACCGGCATGTCTCCCGACGTGATCCTCCCCTGGGACATGACCTTCGGCATCTCCAATTCCCCCTGGGAGGTGCGCGCCAACATCCGCAAGCTCGCCAGCAACGGCGCCGACTTCATCAAGGTCCTCTCCACCGGCGCGGTGCTCACGCACGGCAGCAACGCGAACGCGCGCGAGTTCACCGATGAGGAGCTCCAGGCCGCCGTGGACGAGGCGCACAACTTCGGCTTCAAGATCGCGTCGCACGCGCACAACGCCGCGGGGATCAAGGCCGCGGTGCGCGCGGGGGTCAACTCCATCGAGCACGGCAGCTACCTCGACGAGGAGGGGATCCAGCTGATGAAGCAGCACGGCACGTACCTGGTGCCCACCCTCGAGACCACGGACTGCATCCACGCCGACCCGAACGAGCCCCCCGACTTCATCGAGCACTCCAACCGGGTGGACTCGATCTCGATCGAGAACTTCAAGCGCGCGGTGAAGGAGGGAGTGCGGGTCGCCTTCGGCACCGACATCTCCGTCTGTCCCTTCGGCACGAACGCCAAGGAGTTCGCGCTCATGGTCAAGTACGGGATGACCCCGGTCGCGGCGCTCCAGGCGGCCACCGTGGGCGCCGCCGACCTCCTCGGCCACGCCGAGCTCGTCGGGTCGATCGCCCCCGGCAAGTCCGCCGACATCATCGCCGTCGCGGGCGATCCGCTCGCCGACATCCGGACGATGGAGGACGTGAAGTTCGTGATGAAGGAGGGCGTGGTCTACAAGCGGCCGTAGTGCGGCGCGCAGGACCTACTCAACCCACCCGCCACCGAGTAATTTCCCCTTCCATGCCCGACCCGATCTACCTCGATCACGCCGCCACCACGCCGGTGCGCCCGGAGGTCCGCGAGGCGATGGAGCCGTTCTACGGCCCGCGCTTCGGGAACCCGTCGAGCACGCACCGGTGGGGGCGCGAGGCGCGCGCCGCGCTCGACGAGGCGCGCGAGCGCGTGGCGAAGTGCATCGGCGCGTCCCCCGACGAGATCCTCTTCACCTCCGGCGGCACCGAGGGGGACAATCTCGCCATCCTCGGCGCCTTCCGCGCGCTGCGCGGGCAGGGGAAGCGGGCCGTGGTCACCACGCCGATCGAGCACAAGGCGGTGCTCTCCGCCGCGCACCACGTGGCGCAGGAAGGGGGGGTCGAGCGGATCGTCGCCGTGGACGCGCGCGGGATCGTGGATCGCGCCTCCTACGACGCCGCGGTGCGCGACGATGTCGCGGTCGCGTCGATCATGTGGGTGAACAACGAGATCGGCGTGGTCCAGGACATCCCCGCGCTCGCGGAGCGGGCGAAGGCGAAGGGGGCGTACTTCCACACCGACGGCGTGCAGGCCTTCGGCAAGGTGCCGATCGACGCGCGCGCCGTGCCCTTCGACTACCTCGCCTTCTCCGGGCACAAGATCGGCGCGCCGAAGGGGATCGGCGCGCTGTACGTGCGGCGCGGCTCGCCGCTCGAGCCGCTGCAGTACGGCGGCTCGCAGAACCGCGGGCAGCGCCCCGGCACGGAGAACGTGGCGGCGTCGGTGGGCTTCGCGCGCGCGTGCGAGCTCGCGGTGGCCGAGATGGCCGCGGAGATGGCGCGGCTCGGCGCCCTGCGCGACCGGCTGGAGTCGCTCCTGCGGGAGCGGATCCCCGACGCGGTGGTGCACGCCGCGGGCGCGCCGCGCGCCCCGCACATCCTGAACATCTCCGTGCCCGGCACCGATTCCGAGTCGCTGCTCATGGCGCTCGACATGGCGGGGATCGCCTGTTCGTCGGGCTCCGCCTGCCAGAGCGGGAGCGTCGACCCGAGCCACGTGCTCGTCGCGATCGGCGCGCCGCGCGAGGTGGCGATCGCCGCCGTGCGCATGAGCCTCGGCGCCCTCTCCACGCCGGACGCCGTGGAGCGCGTGGCGCAGGTCTTCCCCACCCTCATCGCGAAGGCGCGGCGGCTCTCGGGCGCCGCGAGCTGAGCGTGCCGCGCGAGCGCGTGCTGGTCGCGATGAGCGGCGGCGTGGACAGTTCCGTCGCCGCGGCCCTGCTCGCCGAGCAGGGGTACGACGTGGTGGGCGTCACCATGAAGCTCTTCTGCTACGGCGACGACGTCCCCGACCGTCCCTGCTGCTCGCTCGACTCCATCGACGACGCCCGCCGCGTATGCGAGCGCATCGGCGTGCCGCACTACGTGCTCAACCTGGAGAGCGCCTTCTCCCGCGACGTGGTGCGCGACTTCGTGTCCGAGTACGCCGCGGGACGCACGCCCATCCCCTGCGTGCGCTGCAACACCTTCACCAAGTTCCGCGACCTCGTGCGCAAGGCCGACGCCCTCGAGGCGCGGTACATCGCCACGGGGCACTACGCGCGCGTCGATGGCGGCGCCCTGCTGCGCGGCCGCGACCTCCGGAAGGACCAGAGCTACTTCCTCTGGGGGATCGCGCGCGAGGTGCTGCCGCGCATGCTCCTCCCGGTGGGCGCGCTCAGCAAGGCGGAGACGCGCGCGCGCGCCCGCGCGCTCGGCCTCTCCGTGGTGAGCGAGAAGCCGGAGAGCCAGGACATCTGCTTCGTCCCCGACGGCGACCACGCCAAGGTGATCGCGCGCGAGCTGGGGGCGGACACGCCGTCGCTCCGCCCCGGCCCCTTCGTCACGAGCGACGGACGCGTGCTCGGCGAGCACGCGGGCTACGCGCGCTTCACCATCGGCCAGCGGCGCGGGCTCCCCTCCGGGCAGCGGGAACCGCTCTTCGTGGTCGCCATCCGCCCCGCCGAGCGCGCGGTGGTGGTGGGCCCGCGCGAGGAGCTGCTCGGCCGCGGACTCGTGGCGCGCGGCGTGAACTGGCTCGGCGAGGCGCCGGCGGTGGGCGCGGCGGTGCGCGTGCAGGTGCGCCATCGCGCGCCGGCGGCGGCCGCCGAGCTCGTGCGCGTGGACGGCGGCGAGATCGAGCTCGCCCTCGACGAGCCGCTGGCGGCGATCACGCCGGGGCAGAGCGTGGTGCTGTACGAGGGCGAGCGCGTGCTCGGCGGCGGGATCATCGAGGGCGCGCTCCGCTCGCTGCCGGTGCTGGTGGCGTGAGGGTGGCTCGGCGCTCGGCGCGCGGCGCTCGGCGCGCGTGGCTCGGCGCGCGGCGCGCGGCGCTCGGCGTGCTCCTCGGCGGCTGGTGCGCGGTGGCGGGCGCGCAGGGGGATTCCACCTGGCGCGAGCATTCCGCCGCTGCCGATTCCGCGCGCGTGCATGGGCACTGGGCGGCGTATCGCGAGCAGGCGGCGGTGCTCTACCGCGAGCTCAACGGGCATCCCGGCGCCGTGCTCGCGCTGGCGCGCGCGAACGCGCAGCTCGGCGACACGGCGGCGGCCATGAAGTGGCTCCGCCAGTACGCGGCGATGGGGCTGGTGCGCGACCTCGGCGCCGATTCCCTCCTGGCGCCGCTGCACGGCACCAAGGCCTGGCGCGCGCTCCTCGCGCAAATGTCGAAGAATCGCGAAGCGGTGCATCACGCGCGCGCCGCCTTCACGATCCCCGACAGCGAGTTCGTCGCCGAGGACATCGCGTACGATCCCGGCGCGAAGCGCTTCTTCGTGAGCTCCATCCGCGAGGGGCGGATCGTGCAGGTGAAGGACGGCGTGGCGTCGCCCTTCGTGTCCGACAGCGGCGACCGGTCGCTGATGGCGCTCGGGGTGGACGCGCGGCGCGGCGTGCTCTGGGCGACGGCCGCGGGGCTGCCCGAGGCGGCGGACTCGCTCGCCTGGGACGGCACCGTGGTGCTCCGCTTCGCGCTCGCCACCGGCGCGCTCGAGGACAGCTACGACGTGGCGTCGGACACCGCCCGCGACGTGTACGGCGACCTCGACGTGACGCCCGCGGGAGAGGTGCTCTTCACGAACTCGGTGGGCGGACAGCTGTACGCGATCGCGCCCGCCGGGGACTCGATCGCCGCCGTCGTTCCGGCGGGGACCTTCGCGAGCCCGCAGCAGCCGGCGGCGCTCCCCGACGGGAAGCGCGTCATCGTCCCCGACTACATCCGCGGGCTCGCGCTCGTCGACCGCGCGTCGGGCGCGGTGCGCTGGCTGTCGAACGAGGCGCACGCCGCGCTGAACGGGATCGACGGGCTGGTGCTCGCGGGGCGCTCGCTCATCGCGATCCAGAACGGCGTCTCGCCCGCGCGCGTCGTGCGCCTCGAGCTCGATCCCACGTTCACGAAGGTGGTGAAGTGGAGCACGCTCGAGGCGAACACGCCGCAGCTGCACGAACCCACGCACGGCGTGCTCGTGGGCGACCGCTACTACTTCATCGCCACGAGCGGCTGGGACCGTTTCGCCCCCGACGGCACCGTCACGCCCGGCGCCGCGCTCGAGCGCCCCGTGGTGATGGTCCTCGACATCCGGTAGCTTTCCCCGCCATGACGCTCCGACTCCTGCTCATCCCCGGCGCGCTGCTCGGCGGCGCGCTCCTGGGCGCCGATCTCGCCGCCCCCGAGGGGATGGTGAAGATCCCCGGCGGCACCTTCGCCTACGGCTCCGACTCCGCGAGCATCCCGGGCATCGTGGCGCGCTTCCATCTCGGCGAAGCGGCCATCATCTGGCCCGAGGCGCCGCAGTACAAGGTCACCGTGCCTCCGTTCTGGCTCGACCGCACGGAGGTGACGCTCATGGACTTCGGGCGCTTCGTGGTGAAGGACACGCTCTGGCTGCCGGGGAAGGATTCGACGAAGATCTCGAACGGCGACTACATGAAGCCGTGGGCGGCCACGCTCGTGATCCCGGCCGCGTCGGAGAGCCTCCCCGCGACGTACGTCACCTGGTACGCGGCGCGGTCATACTGCTCGCACCAGGGGAAGCGGCTCCCCACCGAGCTCGAGTGGGAGTACGCGGCGCGCGGCGGGCTCACCGGCGACGTCTTCCCGTGGGGGGATTCGATGCCCGACAGCACCCGCGCGAACTTCGCTGGCGCGCACGTGGAGCATCCGGTGAACGTGGGGCGCTATCCGCCGAATGGCTACGGCCTGTACGACATGGCCGGCAACGTGTGGGAGTTCATGGCGGACCAGTTCGCCGATCCGCGCCCCGTGCCCGGGAAGGATCCGGTGGTCGTGGAACCCTGGCCGAAGGATCCCGATCTCGCCGCGCGGGAGCGCGTGGTGATCCGCGGCGGCTCGTACGACGGCGCGCCGGTGAACCTGCGCGTGCGCTACCGCGACAGCCACCCCGCCGGCGGCGCGCAGCCCTTCGTCGGCTTCCGCTGCGCGAAGAAGTACTAGCGGGCGCTCACTCGCCGTACGGGATCCAGATGTTCTTCACCTGCGTCGCGAGCCGCAGGAAGTCGCGCCCCTCGGCGCCGGCGTCCATCCAGTCGCGCGGCGTCCACTCGCACCAGGTGCGCTTCATGTTCGACGCGCTCGCGCGCTCCACGGCCGCCGCGCCCGCCGCCGTCCCCTGGTACCAGAGGCCGTCCACGTCGTCGTGCTCCGCGAGCACCTGCGCCAGCGCGTCCTTGCCGCCGGTGACGATGTTGATCACGCCGCCGGGGAGATCGCTCGTCTCCAGCACGGAGTAGAAGTCGGTGGCGGCGAGCGGATGCGCTTCGCTCGGCAGCGCCACCACCGTGTTCCCCGCCGCCACGAGCGGCGCCACGAGGGAGACGAAGCCGAGCAGCGGGTGCGATTCGGGCGCCGCCACCCCCACCACGCCGATCGGCTCGTTCATCGCCAGCGTCACGCCGCGCAGCGGCACCTGGTGCACCTGCCCGTCCCACTTGTCGGCCCACGCGCCGTACGTGAAGAGCCGCGCGATCGTCGCCTCCACCTCCGCCCGCCCGCTCCCCCGCCCCAGCATCGCGTCGATGCGCCGCGCGAACTCGTCCGCGCGCGCCGAGAGATTTTCGGCGATGTAATACAGGATCTGCGCACGCGCGTGCCCCGTGGCGCGCGCCCACGCGCCCGCCGCGTGCGCGGCCTCCACCGCATTGCGGATGTCCTTCCGGTTCCCCTCCCCCACTTCCCCGATCGCCGCGCCCTTCGCC
>DATKOH010000231.1:0-3127 GCA_035524735.1 Gemmatimonadaceae bacterium | reverse complement strand
TGGCTACCTCGGCCGGAATTGCTACGGGGGCAAGGGGGGCAGGCATAGGCATGGGAATCGCTGGCGCCTGCAGCAACCCGAAGGGGTCCGTGTAGCTGACCTGATCGCCGCCGCCGAAGCCATAGGCATTGAGCCCGCCGCCCAACCCGATGGGATCGACCTGCGTGAACCGTCCACTCGCGGGATCGTAGTACCGGTTCCGCTTGTAAACGAGGCCACTGCCATCCTTCTGCGTGTCGAGGAGACTCCCGCCCCACGCCACCGGCCCGCCATAGACCGGGTCCGTGACCGGCGGATCCCCGAAGGTGGCGTTCTCGGTGCGCGCCGGCCAATTGAAGTCGGTCGCGCAGAACGCGGAGCCGTTCACGCAGAGCCCATCCACCGCCCGGCCGCGCCAGTTGTAGACCGGGACGATGACGTCAGTGTACCCATCCACCCGGACGACGTCCAGCGGGTGGTCGAGGGCGCCGCCCTGCACGTACAGCACACGGCCTTCGAGCAGCGGGCGCGCGGGGTTGCAGGGCACGTCGCACTCCATCGCCGCCGCCGGCGTCGCCGCCCCGCCATCGGCCCAGCGCGAAGGGTGGTCTCCTCGCGGCGAAGGAGACTGGGCCCCTGTCTCGTGCAGTGGAAGAAGCAGTTCCCGCCCGAGCAACGCTCGGGCGGAAAAAATCGGCCGAACTTGTGAACGGATGGAGCAGACGAGCTCAGCCCGCATGCTGAATGGTGCCGATGCGAGCGTGAACGGGTGCCATGAGATGCGCTGAGTGCCATTCGCTGCGAGCAGGGACGCCGTGCGTTCCCACGCCGACCGCTGGCGCGCTAGATTCCTGCGCATGACCGGCGCGAAGGACTCCACCTACTTCCGCAAAGGCTTCGGCCTCGGTGCCGAGGTGCAGGAGACGCTCGAGGCGGATTACGCCGGGCATCTCGTGGACCGGCTGCGCGCGCACGACTACACGCTCACGGCGGGCGGCACCACGGTGCGGCTCGCGCACGAGTTCGGCTTCTGCTACGGCGTCGAGCGCGCGGTGGACTATGCCTACCAGACGCGCCGCAAGTTCCCCGACCGGCGCGTCGTGCTCGTGGGCGAGATCATCCACAACCCGCACGTGAACGCCAACCTCCGCGCGATGGGCGTCGAGATCCTCGAGCCCGGCCCCGCGGGCTTCGACTATTCGAACATCAAGCCCGACGATGTGGTGATCCTCCCGGCGTTCGGCGTCACGATGAAGGACTTCTCCACGCTGCGCGCCACGGGCTGCGTGATGGTGGACACCACCTGCGGCTCGGTGCTCAACGTCTGGAAGCGCGTGGAGAGCTACGCGCGCGACGGCTTCACGTCGGTGATCCACGGCAAGCACTACCACGAGGAGACGCGCGCGACGGCGTCGCAGGTGGGGACGCACCCCGGGAGCCACTACCTCGTGGTGCGCGACATGGCGGAGGCGCGGCTGGTGTGCGCGTACATCGAGGGGCGCGGCGACCGCGCCGCCTTCCTCGCGCGCTTCGCGGACCGGGCCTCGCCCGGCTTCGATCCCGACGCGCACCTGGCGAAGATCGGCGTCGCCAACCAGACGACGATGCTCGCGCGCGAATCGCTCGCGATCGCCGAGGAGATCGGCGCGGCCATCGAGCGCGCGCGCGGCGCCGAATGGCGCGCGTCGCACTTCCGGAGCTTCGACACGATCTGCAGCGCCACGCAGGACCGGCAGGACGCGGTGCAGGCGCTGCTCGCCGAGCCGCTGGACCTCATGCTCGTGATCGGCGGCTACAACTCGAGCAACACGCTCTCCCTCGCGGCGATCTGCGCGGAGCGCGTGCCGACGTACCACGTGGAGGACGCGGCCGCGATCGACGTCGTGCGCGGCACGGTGCGGCACAAGCCGATCGGGCGCGCGGACGACGTGGAGACGGCGGACTGGCTGGCGTCGCCGGCGCCGCTCCGCATCGGCGTCACCGCGGGGGCAAGCACGCCGAACAACAAGATCGGCGACGCCGTCGCGCGCATCTTCGCGACGCGCGGCACGGACCCGGCCACGCTCGCGTGACCACCGCCGCGCCGGCCGACTACGGCACCGCCGAGCTGGTGGCCGGCGCCACCCGCGTGGTGATCGCGCCGAGCCTGGGCGGGAAGATCGTCTCGATGGTGCTCCGCGGACGCGAATGGCTCTGGCGCGAGCCGAAGCCGCCGCGCGGCCTCGCCCCCGACGTGCACAGCGGCGGCCTGGACGAGTTCTTCCCCACCGGCGCGGCGTGCAATCTTCCCGCGATCGCTGGGCGCTACTCCGCGCTCCATCTCCCGAACGCCTACAGCGGGCTCGCCCTCCCGGAGCACGGCGAACTCTGGAGCCAGCCCGTCGCCTTCTCCCTCGAGACGCGCGACGAGGGCGTGTACGCCGTATGCGGATGGGTGAGCGACCGGATGCCGTACCGCTTCGTGCGCGCGCTCTACGCGAGCGCCGAGGGGAAGGTGGTGATGCGCTACGGTGTCACGAACGACGGCCTCGACCGGATGCCCTGCGTGTGGAGCACGCACCCGGCCTTCCCGCTCACGAAGCGCACGCGGATCGAGCTCCCCGACGGCGCGCGCCTGCGCGTGGCGCGGCAGCAGGAGATCGAGCTCGGCGGCGCCGGCGCGGAGGCGCGCTGGCCGCGCGTGGCGTCGGCCGGGAAGCTGCGCGACCTCTCACACCCCTGGCCGCTCGCGCGCCGCTTCGGCTTCCGTCTCTTCGTGGACGCCCCGCAGGGGCGCGCCGCCATCGTGGAGGAGGACGCGCGCCTGGAGATCACGTGGGACACGTCCTTCGCCACCGGCGCCGCGCTGACGGTGGACCGCAAGGCGCCGCCCCCCGGCGCGAAGCGCAAGCGCCGCCTCACCCTCTCCCTCGGCCCCGCCGCCGGCGCCCCCGACTCCCTCGCCGACGCGATCGGCCCCTGGAAATCGGCGATGTGGATCGAGCCGGGGGAGACGAGGGAATGGACGGTGTGTTATGAAGGCAAATAACGACAGTCGACGACAGTCGACGACAGTCGACGACAGTCAAAGACATTCAACGGCAGTCAGAGACAGTCAACGGCAGTCAGAGACAGTCAACGGCGATCGACTGTTCCTGACTGCCGTTGA
>DATKOH010000230.1:0-3172 GCA_035524735.1 Gemmatimonadaceae bacterium | reverse complement strand
GGCGTGTACGTGGGCACCGCGCCGGAATCCGCGCGCGAGGCGGCGCGCGCGGTGCGCGACGAGTTGGCCAAGCTCGCCGGCGATTCGCTGAGCGAGGAGGAGATCGCCAGCGGCAAGCGGCAGCTCGCGGGCTCGGTGGTTCTGAGCCTCGAGAGCGTGCGGAGCCGGATGTACCGCGCGGCCGAGTCGGCGTTGTACGGCGTGCCGTACCGTTCGATCGAGGGGACGCTGGCCCTGATCGACGCGATCACGCCGGCCGAGGTGGCCGCGGTGTGCCGCGAGTTCTATGACCCGGCGGGCCAGACCGTGCTGAGCCTCGGCCCGGAGCCCGCCATCCCGTAGCGCGACCGCGCCCTGGCGTTCGCCCGCGGCGCATCCGAGATTCCACCCGACCTTCAACCGACCGACCCATGCGCATCGGAGTGCCGAAGGAGATCAAGACGAACGAGAACCGCGTGGCCCTGGTGCCCGCGGGGGCGGAGGCGCTCGTCTCCGCCGGCCACGGCGTGACCATCGAGAAGGGGGCGGGGGAGGGCTCGGGCTTCGCCGACGAGCTCTACGTGCGCGCGGGCGCGAAGATCGCGCCGAACGCCGACGCCGTGTGGGCCGACGCCGAGATGATCATGAAGGTGAAGGAACCGATCGAGCCCGAGTGGAAACGGATGCGGAAGGGGCAGACGATCTTCACCTACTTCCACTTCGCGGCCGACGAGAAGCTCACGAAGGCGCACATCGCGAGCGGCGCCACGTGCATCGCGTACGAGACGGTGGAGCTCCCGTCGAAGGAGCTGCCGCTCTTGACGCCGATGTCCGAAGTGGCCGGCCGGATGGCGGTGCAGGAGGGGGCGAAGTACCTCGAGAAGCTGCACGGCGGGCGCGGCGTGCTGCTGGGCGGCGTGCCCGGCGTGCCGCCGGGCAAGGTGGTGATCCTCGGCGGCGGCGTGGTGGGCACGAACGCCGCGAAGATGGCCGCGGGGCTCGGCGCCAAGGTCACGATCCTCGACCTCTCGCTCGAGCGGCTGCGCTACCTGAGCGACGTGATGCCGGCGAACGTGTCGCTGGTGTACTCCAACCGGCACACCATCCTCGAGCAGATCGCGACCGCGGACCTCGTGGTAGGCGCCGTGCTCGTGGTGGGCGCCAAGGCGCCGCGCCTGATCCGCCGCGAGGATCTCAAGGTGATGCAGCCCGGCTCGGTGATCGTGGACGTCGCGATCGACCAGGGCGGCTGCGTGGAGACGATCCACGCGACCACGCACGAGAACCCGGTGTACGTCGTGGACGGCGTGATCCACTACGGCGTGGCGAACATGCCGGGGGGCGTGTCGCGCACGAGCACCCTCGCGCTCACGAACGCCACCTTCCCGTACGCGCTGCAGCTCGCGAACAAGGGATGGAAGCAGGCGTGCAAGGAGAACAAGGCGCTGGCGCTGGGGGTGAACGTGGTGGATGGGGCGGTGGTGTACCCGGCGGTGGCGGAGGCGTTCGGGCTGAAGGCGGAGAGCTTGGAGAAATACCTCGGCTGAGGGGCAACGGCGTGTTTGGTCGTGGGCGTTTGGAACTGCCGACGGCGCGGTTGGTCGTGAGCGTTTGGAACTGCGGACGGCGCGGTTGGTCGTGAGCGTTTGGAACTGCCGACGGCGCGGTTGGTCGTGGGCGTTTGGAACTGCTGACGGCTGACGGCTGACGGCTGACGGCTGTTCTCCATCCTTCCCTCGCGCCAATGCCACCCGTGCTCCCTCCCATCCTCTGCTACCACAAGATCGAGACGCGGCGGGAGTTGGGGGTCACCCGGCTCTCGCCGCGGCGTTTCGCGCGGCAGGTGGAGCGGCTCGCGCGGGCGGGGTGGCGCACGCTGTCGCTGGGTGAGTTGGTCGCCTGCGCGCGCGGGGAGCGGGCGGTGGGGGCGCGCGAGATCGCGATCACCTTCGACGATGCCTATCGCGGGCTGCGCGAGCATGCCTTCCCCGTGCTCGCCGCGCACGGCTTCACCGCCACCTGTTTCGTCATCACCGACTACGCCGGGAAGCTCAACCGCTGGGACGTGGCGTACGGCGGGCGGCGCTTCGGGCATCTCGCGTGGCGCGACATCGAACGGGCGAGCGCGCGCGGCATTGCGTTCGGGTCGCACACCGCCACGCATCCGCGGCTCACCTGGCTGAGCGACGCGGCGGCACGGCGTGAGTTCGCGCGGTCGCGCGCCGACCTGGAGCGCGCGCTCGGCGAGCGCTGCCTCGCGGTGAGCTATCCCTTCGGCGCGGCGGGCCCCCGCGAGGCGGCGCTCGCGCGCGAGGCGGGCTACGCCGCCGGCTTCACGCTCGAGCGCGGGTGGGGCGGGGACGTGATGGCCATCCCGCGCACGCCCGTGTACGCGTGGTCGCCGCCGACGCCGGTGGTGGGGTGGCTCGGGCCGGTGGAACGCATCGGCGCCATCGGCGCGAACCGATGCGCGGTGGGCACGTCGATCCTGCGGCGGCTGGCCGCGCCCGCCGGCGGCTGAGCCCACCGGCGGCCGGCGCGCACCTCGTAATCTTCCCGCGCCCGCCCCCGTAAGATTCCGAGGTCTCCGCCGCCCTGGCGCCGGGTACCGTGCATCCGAGATCGCGCGCTCGCGGCCACGCCGCCCGCGCGCCTTACGGACACGTTCTCCCGAGGTCATGCCATGAGAAGCCCGTTCGCCGCCCTCACGTGCGCGGTCGCCCTCACGCTCGCGGCCGCGGGCGCGGCCCGGTCCCAGGATGCCAAGTGCGCCGGGGCGAAGTACAGCGACTCGCACTTCCATCTCACCAACTACGTGCAGGAAGGGCCCACCGCCGCGGAGTACGTGAAGATGATGGGGACCACGGTCTGCCGGTCCACCCTCTTCGGCATCCCGCTGCAGCAGGAATGGGTGCACGGCAACAGCGGCGACTTCGCGCCGATCTACTACCTGCAGTCGGATGCGCCGCTCTACTACTACTCGTTCACCGACGCCGTGATCGCCATGGAGTACCGCGCGCTCCCCGCGGAGCAGCAGGCGCGTCTCGATCCCATGATCACCGGCTTCAATCCCGCCGACATGTACGCCGCGGCGCACATCCGCCGCGTGCTGCTCACCTTCCCGGGGGTCTTCTCGGGGATCGGCGAGTTCACGATCCACAAGGAGTTCGTGTCCGCGACGACCGCGGGCGGA
>DATKOH010000229.1:0-22553 GCA_035524735.1 Gemmatimonadaceae bacterium | reverse complement strand
GCCGAGCGTCCCGAGGTGAAGAATTCGGTGGTGCTCCGGCTCGCCCGCTTCACGAGGAAGATCGCGGGCAGGAAGGAGATGATGATCGACGCGGCGATGATCGCGAGGTCGAGGGTGCTCAGGGCCATCGGGGGCTCCGGTGGGGCGCGCGGTCAGCGCGCATCGGACACGAACGTCTTCACCTCGAACGCCTCGAGGCGGACCGGGCGCGCCGCGCCGGCGCGGAGCGCGACGGGTTCGGCGCCGCGGTCCTTCCGCCACGGGCTGCGCATCGTCCAGGCGCGGGGGGCGCCCTCGGGGAGCTCGAACGCCGCCGCCGGGTCGATCGCGATCTCCTGCGTCTTCCCGCTCGGGTTGCGGAGCGTGAGCGTGGCCCCCGCGGGGGACCAGGCGGCCCATCCGTAGGGCTCCAGCTGCGCCGGATCGCCGCCGATCCAGTGCGTGTCGGCGAGGGTGGCCGCGTGCGCGCGCGACCACCTCGCGCATTCCGCGATCACGTCCCACTGCGGCGCGCCGAGGAGCGAGGGGGTGACGTACATCTCCTGCAGCTGCGTGCCCGTGCCGAAGTACGAACGCACCTCGTCGGGGAAGTCGTCCTGCGGATCGGTGCTCAGGTGCTTCGCGTGGCGCGCGTAGATGAGGCCGTGCAGCATGAGCGAATTCAGCGGATAGAGCGGGCCGCTCTTCACCACGCCGGCGTAGGTGTCGGCATCGCGGTAGGTGATCCACTTCTGCCGCCACGAGCCGACGCCGGCGAAATCGTGGTCGTCGCCGCCGCGCCAGATCGAGTCGGCGTAGCGGAGCCAGAAAGGCGAGGGGTACGTGCCCGTCGTCAGGTTCACGAAGAGTCCCGGCTCTTCGGCGCGGAGGTCGCCGATGAGCGCAATCGCGGCGTCGAAGTCGGAGTCGAACACCGAACCGGGGAAGGCGCTCGCCGCGTTGCCGGTGCCGTCGAACTTGAACTGGTTCACGCCGTAGCGGCGGATCATGTCGAGACAGGTGTCACGGAAGCGCTGGTAGTACTTCGGCCCGGAGAGCTGGAAGCCGCCCGCGTTGGTCTCGAATCCCTGCGCGCGCCCGTTCGCGAGCCGCTCCTGCTGCGGCTTCCCGTAGCCGCCCCACGGCGACATCCAGACGCCGGGCGCCGCGCCGCAGGCCGCCGCCGCGTCGCGCACCTTCGAGAACCCCTGCGGGAAACCTGCGTGGAAGCCCCAGAGCGTCGCGGGATCGTCCCAGCCGTCATCGAAGAGGAACGAATCGAGCACCACGCCGCGCTGCTCGTGCAGCTCCGACGCGTACGCCGCGATCACCGCGAGCGCGTCGGGCTCGGCGTACTTGCTGAAGTAGCCGATGTCGTACCAGGAGTTGTAGTGCAGGAAGGTGCGGTACGGGTGCGCGCGCTCGCGCTCGATGTACGCCAGGAAGTCGCGCCGCATCTGCCCGGTGCGCGTCACGCCGAACACCGAGCTCACGGTGAATGGTGCGCCGGGGCGGAGCGGCAATTCGCGCGCGAGCGCCGCGCGCGCGCGGCCGTCGGCGGCGGTGCTCGCCGACAGCGGATGCTCGAAGGCGGCGTACGCGCCGCCCCCGGTGACCGGGCTCCCCTTCACGGAGCCCGACACCGTGGCGCCGGGCAGCCCGAGGTCCACGAGCACGATCTCGCGCACCGCGAGCGGCGCGCCGAGCGCGTTGAGCGTGACCTCCTGCCGCAGGTAGCGCGACCCATCGCGGAGCACGCCGCGCCAGAGCGCCTCCACGCGGCCGCCCGCGTCGCGCAGGGTGACCGCCACCGTCCACCCGCCGACGCGCTCGACCTGGCGCGGCGACGCAGGCTGCGGCGCGAGCCGCTCGGCGCGCGGGCCGGCCACGATCGTCATCGCATCGGCGGCGATCGTGCCGCCATCGGCGAGCGCCAGGCTGAAGGGGGCGGCCGCGGGTGCGGGCTTCGTGCCGTTCACGCGGTCGACGATGCGCGCGACGCGGAAGGCGCCGTTCGCGACGCTCCACGCCCCGAGGATGGCGGCGTTGCCGAGCGTGAATTCGTCCCCCTGGCGGGCGAAGGCGGCGTCGAGCGGGTCGCGGAGGAGCGCATCGAGCGTGGGGATCTGCCCGGGGGCGCGCTGCATCGCGGCGAGCCCCGCGCCGAGCGCGGCGCCGCGCCCGAGGAAGGCGCGGCGCGTGATCGCCGAATGGGGATCCTGGGTCGGGTGCCGGTCGTCCATTGCGCCGCTCGCCGTCGGGTCGGCGGCAAAGGTGCCGCCGAGTGACGCCCGGATGCAAGAATGGCGGAGCAGGCGCTCCGCCATTCGATGCCGTGATCAGCGCGGGATGGCCAGGGACGGAATCGAACCGCCGACACGCGGATTTTCAGTCCGCTGCTCTACCATCTGAGCTACCTGGCCCCACAACGACGAGCCTGAATGGTAACCGCCGCGCCCCCCCTGTTCAACTGCGGCGCGCGGGGTTTGCTTCCAGCGCCATGTCACTCCGCGTGCTGTGCGCCGGCGCCGCCGGCCTCCTGCTCCTGGCCGGCTGCCGCGGCGACGCCGCGCGGAGCGGCGCCGCGCCGCCGGTGGTGACCATCATCGCGGATGACGATCGATTCACCGCGCCCGACACGGTCGCGGCGGGGCTCACCACGCTGCACCTCGTCACGCGGGGGAAGGCGACGCACCAGGTGGCGCTGGCGCAGATCGGCGACGGCCACGGCTTCGCCGAGTTCCTCGACGCGATGCGCGCCCCGCCTCCGCCGCCGGCCTGGATCCGCATGGCGGGCGGCGTGAACAGCCCGCGCGCCGGCGGCGAGGCGTCGGTCACGCTCGACCTCGAGCCGGGGCGCTACGCCCTCCTCTGCCTCGATCCGGACACCGCGGGGCTCCCGCACGTCGTCCACGGCATGTACAAGGAACTGGTCGTCGTGCGGCGCGACGTGCCGCGGGCCGCCGAGCCGCGCGCGACCGACACGCTCACCCTCACCGACGACGCGATCACGGCGTCCGCGCCGATCACCGCCGGCGCGCACACCTTCCTCGTGGTGGTGCGCGCCGAGCATCCGCACGAGCTGCGCTTCGCGCGCCTCGCGCCGGGGCGTTCGGCGGGTGACCTGATGCGCTGGCTCCCGCATCCGGGCGGGCCGGCCCCCGCGGAGCTGCTCGGCGGCGTCTTCGGCCTGCGCCCCGACCAGCGCGCCTTCGTGACGGTGGAGTTCACGCCGGGGGAGTACGTGCTCTTCTGCACGCTGCTCCGCGACGACGGCACGCCGTACTACGCGCACGGCATGGTGCGGCAGGTGACCGTCCGCTAGGCGGGGCGCGCGCCGTGGCGCGCGGTGACGACGGACTTGATGCCGCCGCGCACGTTGAAATCGCCCACGACTTCCATGAAGCGGGGCTGCGCGCACGCGACCAGGTCGTCGAGGATCCGATTCACGGCGCGCTCGTAGAAGATGCCGTCGTTGCGGAAGCTCCACAGGTAGAGCTTCACGCTCTTCAGCTCCAGGCAGCGCGCCGCGGGGACGTAGGTGATGCGGATGGTGCCGAAGTCCGGCGCGCCCCCCTGCAGCGCCTGGAGTTCCTTCGCATCGCTCTCGATGCCGCCCACCGGGCAGAGCGAGGTGAACTCCGCGCACTCGAGGAGGATCTCGTAGGCGCGCTTCGGATCGGGGTTCGCGAAGGTCTCCAGCAGCTCGGACTTCGGCATGCGTCAACGATAGACGGGGCGCGCGAGCGGCGCCACCGCGGTCAGTGCGGCGCGCCGAGGATCTGCTGGGCCTTGTCGAAGGACGCCGCGGCGCGCGCGACCTCGGGGTCGAAGATGGCCGCCATCCGGTAGTAGCCCGCGTCCCCCCACTTGAAGCGCGCGTAGCCCCGCACCAGGGAGCGCTGCAAGATGCTGTCCGCCTCCGCCCCCGCGGGGATCTCGAGGCTGTCGCGCGCCGCGAAGGCGCGCAGCTGGGTCACCGCGTCGGGGGGGAGCCGCGGGTCCTTCGCGAGCGCATCGAGGGAGGGGAAGAGCGACGGGTTCGCCGACACGTAGCCGTTCAGGAACTTCAGCCGCGTCCCCTCCTCCGAGAGCTGGTCGAACCAGAGCGGCTCCGGCTTGGGCCACGGGAACCGGATGTCGGGGTAGATGCCGCCGCCGCCGTACACGACGCGTCCGTCGTCGGTGCGGCACCAGGGCCGCCCCGCGGTATCGCGGTCGGCGTGCGAGAGGCGGAAGTACTCGCGCCGCGACATGCCGTGATACTGGCGCTGGATCACCCGTCCGCAGGGCGTCTTCACGTGGCCGATCACGAGCTCGATCGTCGAGCCGTCGGACAGCTGGAATCCCGCCATGAGAAGCGCCTTCCCGAAGCTCGGCTGCCCGACGATGAGCGCGCGGTCGTGGTCCTGCAGCGCGCCGGCGACGAGCTCCGACGCGCTGGCGGTGCCATCGTTGATCATGACGATGAGCGGGAAGCGGCGCTCGCTCTTCCAGAAGGAACGGCTCACGCGACCGGTGTCGGTCACCTCGTGCTTCCGCCCCTCGGAGGTGTACACGATCGTGCCGGAGGGGAGGAACTCTCCGGCGACCTGCGCCGCCTCCTTCACCCGGCCGCCGCCGTTGTCGCGCAGGTCGAGGATCAGCCGCTGCATCCCCTGCGACTCGAGGCGGCCGATCGCCGCGTGCAGGTCGTCGCCCACGTGCTCGGCGTCGAACGTCGTGACGCGCACGTAGCCCGTGCGCGCATCGAGCATGAACGCCGCGGGGATCGCGGTCCCGTTGTCGCCCACCCGCTCGCGGCGCACGACGCGCTCGATCGCGACCACGGAGCCATCCACGCGGCGCCGCTCGAAAGTGAGCCGCACCGTGGTGTTCTTCTTCCCGGCCAGCGCGGCCTGCAGCTCCATCTCGCTTTCCGCGTTCACCGCCACGCTGTCGGCCGCAAGGAGCACGTCGCCCACCAGGATGTCCTGCTGCGCCGCCTCCGTGCCCGGCGCGACGCCGGTGACCACGGGCGTTCCCTCGATGAACTGGAACTCGATCGGCACGAAGATGAGCTTCCCATCCTCGAGCGCCCGCTGCTTCTCCGGGGTGAGCTGGACCCCCTCCATCACGAACGAGTGCGGGTCGGCGGCCGCCACCATGCCGCGCACCGCGGCCATCATGAGCTCGTGCGTGTCGATGGAGTCGGGGTGGTTCACGCGGATCTGGTTCAGCACTTGGCTGAACATCTGCATGTCCTCGTACGTCGTGCGCGCGCGGACGGCCTTCTTCGGCGCGGTGTCGGGCGCCGCCTGCGCCGCGGCGGCCGTCGTCGCCGCGACGGCGAGCGCCGCGTGGACGGCCACCGCAAGGGCGTACCGACGCGCGCTCATGGGGCGGGGGGCGACGGGGGCGCGGCCGCGGGCGCCGCGCCGGGATTCGCCTTCGCGGCGCTGTCCGCCGACATCTTCGCGAGCCGCGCCTTCACGCGGGCGACGCGGTTGTCCCGCTGCGGCGCCAGGTCGAGGAAGGTGCGATACTCGGCCATCGCTTCCGCCGTGTAGTTCGCGTTGTCGTAGATCGCCGCCATGAACACGTGCGGCTCCGCCCAGTACGGCTCGAGCTTCACCGCGCGCTTGAGCTGTTCCAGCGACTCGGCGTCGTGCCCCGCGAAGAGCAGCGTCTTGCCGTAGAAGAAGGCGACCCAGCCGTCGTTCGGCGCCACCTGCGACGCGATGTCCATCTCGCTCAGCGCGCCGGCGGTGTCCGCCTTGGCGAGGTCCAGGTTGGCGAGCGCCATGTGCGCCGGCGCGTAGGAGAGGTCCTCCTGGAGCGCGCGCCCGTACGCCTCCCGCGCCGCGTCCGACGCTCCCTGCCGCTCGCGGATGATCCCCAGCGACTGCTCGTTCACCGCCTTCGAATCATAGACGGCGATGAGGTAGTTCTTGTCGGCGCTCCGCTCCTCCGCCGTCGCGGCCTGGAACTCCGCCGCGGCGCTGTCGTACCCCGCGAGCAGGTAGAAGATGCGGCCGCGCTCGGCGTGCACGCCCGCCTTGTACTTGAAGCCCGTCATCGCGGTGGCCCACTCCTCCAGCGCGCGCGGGAAGTTGGCCTGCGAGTACGCGATCACCGCCTGCGTGGCCGCATCGCCCTTCGACGTGTACTCGCGCACCGCGTCCATCAGCTCGGCCTGGTCCACCGTCGGATCGCCGCGCTTCACCACCTGCTCGATCACGTGCTGCCACATCACGCGCTCGTAGCGGCGGTAGAGGAACGGGTTCAGTTCCAGCGCGCGCAGCTGCAGCGAATCGATCCGCAGCACGTCCTTCGAGGACATCGCCTTGCTGTCGTTCTGCCAGTGCAGCACGAGCAGGTCCGGATCCGCGAGATAGAGCGCCACCCACCGCGCGTAGAACGCGTCCGCGTTCCCCGGGTCCAGCCGCGTCGCCCAGTAGAAGGCATCGGCCGCGTCCTCGGGATAGGTCTGCATCTGCGACACGCCCCAGCGGTAGTACGCATCGGGGTCGTTCTTGTCGCCGACGTTCGGGCGCTTCGGCTCCTTCGTCTTCTGCGCGGCGGCCGCGGCCGCGAGCAGCGCGCAGAGCAGCAGGGCGAGACGGGTCGCGACACGCACGGGCACCTCCCCGATCGAGGGTCGGCGCGACCGGCCCCGGCCGGCCGCGTCCCGCGATAGTGGGACGCTTCGGCAGCAAAGTCCAGTTAGGAGGCTCTCACCATGTTAGACGCCCCTTACGCGCGGCGGCACCGCGCCCTAACTTTCTCATCACGAGGCCGGGGTCTCTCGACGCCGGTCATTGCCGCCGCGGGAACGGCGTGGCGGCACCGCCCCCCGGGGATCTCCCCGGGGGGCTCTTGCATCCGCCCCGTCCGCTCAGCGATCGCGCAGGCGCCGCGACATCTCCTCGAGCAGCGTCCGCTCCGACGGCGTGAGGCTCTCGAGGCCGAGCCGCGAGATCTTGTCGAGTACGCGGTCGAGCGCTTCGGTCCTGTCCTTCCCGATCCGGTCCGCGAGCGGCGTGCCGCGCGCGGGCGTCGCGGGCGGCGCCACCGCCTTGCTGCGCGCCACGACGTCGTCCGCCACCGACGTCCGCTCGCGCGTGCGCGTCGGCTGGCGGGGGATCGCGCGCGGCGGCTCGTCCGGCTCATCGGGCACCGACGCCACCCGCTGCCGCACCCGGTCGAGCCCCGGCGCCCACACCGCCCAGAGGAACACCGCGCCCGACGCCATCCCGCCGAGGTGCGCGAAGTACGCGACGCCCGCGCCGCCGCCCGCGGTGGTGATCCCGAAGAGCAGGTTGATCGCCGCGAAGATCGCCACGAGCCAGCGCACCTGGAGCGTGATGAAGAGCGGGAAGACCTGCACCTCGTCGTACGGCCAGCGCACGGCGTAGGCGAGCAGCACGCCGAGCACCGCCGCCGATGCGCCGAGCAGCCCGACGTGCGGCGCGAGCAGCAGATGCGCGAGCCATCCGCCGAGCCCGCACCACAGGTAGTAGAACACGAAACGACGCGTGCCGAGCGCCTCCTCGACGCGCGGCCCGAACATCCACAGCAGCCACATGTTCGAGAGGAAATGCCAGACGCCGGCGTGCGTGAACATGTACGTGAGCACGGTCCACGGATGCGACCCCCCGGCGACCGCGTCGAAGGCGAGCCAGCGCGTGATGTCCGCCTCCGACGTCGTCTTCTGCAGGAAGAGCACCGCGACGTTGAGCGCGAGGATGGCGCGCACCGCGGGCATCATCCGCGGCACCGGCCGGTCCTCCCCGCCCGACTCGTACATGCCGCCCTTACCGCACCCCGACCGGGCTCGGGACGCGCATGAGCAGCGTCACGTCGCGGTGGATCGCCATCGCCTGGTCCATGAGCGTCGCGTAGCGGCGGTCGAGCGGCGCCTTCTCCGCGCCGGGCGCGGGATGGATCACCAGCTGCACCGACGGCACCGCCGCGTGCGCCTGCTCCACGATGCGAAGGATCTGCCCGTCGCTCGTCGCGTCGCGCGGCGTGAGCACGAGCGCATGCCCCTTCCCGGCGGCGGCCGCGTGCTTGAGCGACTGCAACGCGCGCTCCGCGATCGCCGGCGCATCGCCGAAGTCGAACGTCACCTGCAGGAGCCCGATCACCCCCGTCACCGGCGGCACGTCGTCCGGCCGCTGGCCGTCGCAGTCGAGCATGAGCGGCAGCGCGGCCGCGTTCCGCTTGAACGTCTCCGCGATGAGCGCCGCGCTCGCGAGCGGGTCGCGCCCGGCCAGCGCGATCGAGTGCAGCGCGCTGTTCGCCACCGCGCGCGACACCGCCTTCCCGAGCATCTCGGCGGTGTACAGCACCGCGGTCTCCGCCTCGCCGGCGAAACGCACGAACAGCTGCCGGCGCCCCACCCACACGCCCTGCCCCTGGACCCCCGGGGTGATCCCGGCGATCGCCGCCGTCGGTCCCGCATTCACCGCCATCAGTGACCTCCGCGTCGCTTCGCCAGCGCCAACTGCACGATCCGGTCGCAGAGCGCGCCGAAATCGATCCCCGCCGCGGCTGCCGCCTGCGGCACGAGACTCAGCTCCGTCATCCCCGGCAGGGTGTTCGCCTCGAGGCAGAAGAGCTCGCCCCGCTCCGTCATACGGAAGTCGATTCGCGCGTAGCCGTCAAGCTTGAGCGCGCGGAAGGCCGCGAGCGCCTGGCGCTGCGCCTCCGCCGCCACCGCCGCCGCCAGCTTCGCGGGGAACTCCTCCCTCGCCATCCCCGCGGTGTACTTGCACTCGTAATCGTAGATCTCGTGCGTCGGCAGGATCTCCCCCACCGGCAGCGCCTGCGTTCCCAGCACCGCCACCGTGAGCTCCCGCCCCGGCACGAAGCGCTCGATCATCACCTCGTCGTCGTAGCGCGCCGCTTCGCGGATCGCCCCCGCCAGCTGCGCGCCCTCCCGCACCACCGTGAGCCCCACGGTGGATCCCTGCTTCGACGGCTTCACCACCACCGGCAGGCCGAGCGCCCGCTCCACCGCCGCGGCGTCCGGCACCGCGCCGCCGTGCGGCGCGGCCATCATCCAGTCCGCCGTCCCCACCCCCGCCGCGCGGAACAGGTGCTTGGAGAGATCCTTGTCCATCGCCAGCGCGCTCGCGAGATGGCCGCTCCCCGTGTACACGACCCCCGCGAGATCGAGCAGCGCCTGCACCGTCCCATCTTCCCCCGCGCCGCCGTGCAGCGCGAGGAAGACCACCTCGGCGTCGCGCACCTCCGCCAGCGTGCCGAGCGCGGGCAGCAACCCGCCGCGGGACAGACGCTCGAGCGATTCCAGCGAGGGCGGCTCGGGATGCATGACGCCGGCCGCCCGCATCGCCCCCTCCTCCTCCGGCGTGATCACGCCGCGCGCCGGGTCCACGAGCACGACGCCGTGGCCCCGCGCGCGGAGCGCCTCGGCCACGCGCAGCCCGGAAGCCAGCGACACGTCCCGTTCCGCCGAGGCCCCGCCGAGGAGGATGGTGATCCGCATGTCACGGGAAGATGCGCGACGCGACGGAGCGGGGACAGGGCCGGAACGCATCACCCGCCCTCTATCCCCTCCGCCGTGCGGGCGATATTCTCAGGCACCATGCGCTACGCACTCCTCCTCCCCGCGGCGGTGATCATCGCCGGCGCCGCGTGTCCCTCGCCGGACACCACGAAGAAGGCCGTCGACGCGCTCGCCGAGGCGAACGCGCCCCCGGACCAGCTCCCGGTGATGGAGAACCAGGAGCTCCCCTTCAAGTATCCCGACCGCCTCTATTCCTCGAAGATCCAGGCGAACGTCGTGCTCGGCATCTTCATCGATTCCACGGGCATGGTCTGGCCCGAGTCGACGCGCGTCGTGCACGGCTCCGGGTACCCGCTGCTCGACAGCGCCGCCGTCCACGGCGCGCCGCAGCTGCACTACCGCCCCGCGATGCGGAAGGGGAAGCCGGTGGGCGTCACGATCAAGCTCCCCGTCTTCTTCCGCTATCCCGGCGCGCCGCCGCTCCCGGGCGACAGCGTGCTCGCGCCCAAAGCCCCCGAAGCGGCCAACCCGTGAGCGGTCCCGAGCGCCACCGCCGGCCGTACGAGAACGTCCTCGGCACGATCGGCTGGACCCCGCTCATCCGACTCGGCCGCATCACCGCCGGCATCCGGACGCCCGTCTACGGGAAGGCCGAGTTCTTCAATCCCGGCGGCAGCGTGAAGGACCGCATCGGGCTCCCCATCATCGAGCGCGCCGAGCGCGACGGATCGCTCAAGCCCGGCGGCACGATCGTGGAGGGGACGAGCGGCAACACGGGCGTCGGGCTCGCGCTCGCCGCGGCGCTCAAGGGATACCGCTGCATCTTCACCATGCCCGACAAGATGTCGCAGGAGAAGGTGCGGCTGCTGAAGGCCTTCGGCGCCGAGGTGATCATCACCCCCACGGCCGTGCCGCCGGACCATCCGGACAACTACGTCATGATGGCCAAGCGCATCGCGAAGGAGACGCCGAACGCCATCCTCGCGAACCAGTTCTACAACGAGGCCAACCCGCAGGCGCACTACGACACCACGGGACCCGAACTGTGGGAGCAGAGCGAGGGGCGCATCACGCACTTCGTCGCGTCGGCCGGCACGGGCGGCACGATCACGGGCGTCGCGCGCTTCCTGAAGGAGAAGAACCCGCGCATCCGCATCATCGCCGGCGATCCGGCGGGATCCATCCTCGCGGACCTCTGGCGCACGAAGGGGAAGTCGCACGGCGACGGCACGCCGTACAAGGTGGAGGGGATCGGCCAGGACAAGCTCCCCGGCACGCTCGACCTGTCGCTCGTCGATGACTACCGCACCGTGAGCGACCGCGACGCCTTCGCGATGGCGCGCCGCATCACGCGGGAGGAAGGGCTCTTCGTCGGCGGCTCCGCGGGACTCATCGCGCACGTCGCGCTCGCCGTCGCGCGCGAGGTCGATGACCCCACGGCCTTCGTCGTGACCGTCCTCTGCGACACCGGCGAGCGCTACCTCTCGAAGCTCTACAACGACGAGTGGATGCGCGAGAACCAGATGCTCGACGGCGACCGCGTGTCCATCGCGCAGCTGCTCGCGCGGAAGGGCGGGGACGCACCGGCACTCGTTTCCACCGCGCCCGGCGCGCCCGTGCGCCAGGCGCTGCGTCTCATGACCCTGCACGACGTGTCGCAGCTCCCCGTGCTCGACCAGGGCGACTGCGTGGGCTCGATCTCGGAGGCCGTCGTCTCGGCGCGCGCGCTCGAGGAACCGAAGCTCCTCGATGCCACGGTGAGCGCCGTCATGGAAGCTCCGTTCCCGATCGTCGATGGCGCCACGCCGGTGGAAGGCGTCGTGAAGCTGCTGAGCCGCACCAATCCCGCCGTGCTCGTGCGGTCGGCGGCGGGCGTACAGGGGATCATCACGCGGAGTGACGTCCTCGAGTTCCTCATGGCGCGGTAGGGCGCGCCCGGGCCTTGCCCGGACTCGCGAGCGCGCGGTGACGGGACGGGCGCGTGGGTCGTGTAACGGGTAGCAGCGCCCCCTCGCACACCAATCCATGACCGGAACCACCGCCCGCCCTCGTGCGGGCGCGCTCGTCGCCCCCCTCCCCGCCATCCTGGCCACCGCCGTGGCGCTGAATGCCGCGCTCTTCCTCCCCGGCGTTCCGCCCGAGGCGCGCGACATCGCGGGACGGGGCGTGGTGGTGCTGGCGGGGATCCTCGCGGCCGTCGCCGCGCACGACCTGGCGCACGTCGTGGCCGCGCGGTTCCTCGGCTTCCGCGTGGCGCTCGCCGCCGTGGGGCCCTTCGTCTTCACCCCCACGCGCCGGGGGCTGCGCGTGCGCGTCATGCACGCGTGGCGGGAGCTGGGCACGGGAGTCATGATCGACCCGCGCGGCGACCGCCGGATGAACGGACGCTGGGCCCTCGTCGCGCTCGCCGGTCCCGCCGCGAGCCTCGCCCTGGGCGTGCTCGCACTCGACCGCTGGCCCGCGCTCGCCGCCGCCTCCCTCGCGCGCTTCGCCCTCGCCGCACTCCCGTGGGGCGCGCGCAGCATCCCCGCCGACGGCGCCCAGGTGATGCTCCTCCTCGCCGGCGGCGCGCCCGCCGACCGCTTCTGCGCGCTCCGTCGCATCGCCGCCGCGCAGCGCGAAGGGGTGCGCCCGCGCGCCTGGCCCGAGCACTGGATCACCGACGCGCTCGCCATCCACGACGGCAGCGCCGCCGAGGCGATGGCCTCCCACTACGCCTTCCGCCGCGCGCTCGACGGATGCGCGCACGATCGCGCCAGCAGCTTCCTCGACCGCGCGCTCGCGCTGCGTGCGCAGCTCCCGCGCGCCGCCGCCTGCACGCTGCTGGCCGACGCCGCCTACTTCGAGGCGCGCATCCGCGACGACGCGGCGCGCGCGAAGGCATGGCTCGACGAGGCCGCGCGCCGCCGCCCGGCCTGTCCGGTGGCCGAGCGACGCGCCGCCGCCGCCGTGGCGATCGCGAGCGGCGACTTCGCCGCCGGCGCCGCGCTCGCGCGCGAGGGGCTCGCGTGGCTCGAGCGCATCCAGCGCGAGGAGCAGCGTGCGATGCCGGTGGAGAGCGACTGGCTCGGCGAGATGCTCGCGCGCGCCGAATGCGCGGTGGTGCTGCCGGACGAGCTGCTCGCCCTCGCGGGCTAGCGCTTCCCGCGCGCGTCGCGCGCGAGCTCGGCCAGCAAGGCGAGCGCCTCGAGCGGGGTCATGCGGTCCGGTTCCGCCGCGCGGAGCCGCTCGACGATCGGATCGGGCGCCCCGGCGAAGAGCGTGAGCTGCCCCGCGGGCTCCGCGCCCGCCCCGGTCGAAGCCCCTGGCGACCCCTTCGCGGGCGCCACCAGATGCCCGCCCTCCAGCAGCCGCAGCATTTCCCGCGCCCGGCGCAGCACTGTTTCCGGGAGCCCGGCCAGCCGCCCCACTTCGATCCCGTACGAGCGGTCGGCGCCCCCGGGGCGCAGCTGGTGCAGGAAGAGCACCTGGTCCCCCGCCTCCCGCACCGCCACGTTATAGTTCCGAACCGCTACTAATTCGTCCGCGAGCTGCGTCAACTCGTGGTAGTGCGTCGCGAACACGGTCTTGCACCGCACCGCCTCGTGCAGGTGCTCGCTCACCGCCCACGCGATCGACACGCCGTCGTACGTCGACGTGCCGCGGCCGATCTCATCGAGCAGCACGAGGCTCCGCGCGGTGGCCGTGTGCAGGATCGCGCTCGTTTCCGCCATCTCCACCATGAACGTCGACTGCCCCCGCACGAGGTTGTCGCTCGCGCCGACGCGCGTGAACACGCGGTCGACCATCCCGATCCGCGCGCGCGCCGCGGGGACGAAGCTCCCCATCTGCCCCATGAGCACGATCAGCCCGATCTGCCGAAGGATCGTGCTCTTCCCCGCCATGTTGGGCCCGGTGAGGATGATCATCCGCGCATCTTCGGTGAGCGCGAGGTCGTTCGGGATGAACTTCTCGCGCGGCATCATGCGCTCGACCACCGGGTGCCGCCCCGCCGTGATCTCCAGTGCGAATCCGTCCTCCAGCGCCGGGCGCGCGTACCCCTCGCGCTCCGCCGACTCGGCCAGCGCCGCGATCACGTCGAGCAGCGCCACCGCGGCCGCGGCCGCCTGCAGCCGCGCGATCGCCGCGCCGGTGGACGCGCGCAGCGCCTCGAAGAGCGAGCGCTCCCGCGCCTCGATCCGCTCGCTCGCCGTGAGCACCTTCTCCTCGTACTCCTTCAGCTCCGGCGTCACGTAGCGCTCCGCGCCGGTGAGCGTCTGCCGGCGCTGGTAGTCCGGCGGCACGAGGTCCTTGTTCGGATTCGTGACCTCGATGTAGTAGCCGAACACCTTGTTGTAGCCCACGCGCAACGACGCGATCCCCGTGCGCTCGCGCTCGTGCGCCTGGATGCGCGCGATCGCGTCCTTGCCGCCGCGCTGCAGCGCGCGCAGTTCGTCCAACTCCGGGTCCACGCCGGCGCGGATCGTCTCGTCCTCGCCCACGGCGGCCGGCGGCCGGTCGGCGAGCGTGCCCGTGATCGCCGCGGCCAGGTCCGCGCACGCATCCCATCCCGCGAGGAGCGCGCCGAGCACGCCGCGCCCGCCCGCGCGCCGCGCCGCTTCCTCCACCGCGGGGAGCCGCGCGAGCGACGCGCCGAGGGCGCCGAGCTCGCGCGGCGTCGCGCGGAGCGCCGCCGTCTTCCCCGCGAGGCGCTCCACGTCGCGCACGCCGTCGAGCGCCGCGCGCACCGCCGCGCGCGCCAGCGGATCGCGCACGAACGCCTCCACCGCGTCGAGCCGCGCCTCGATCGCCGCGCGGTCCGTGAGCGGCGCGAGCACCCAGCCGCGCATGAGGCGCGCGCCCATCGGCGTCACCGTGCGGTCGAGCACGTCGAGCAGCGTCCCGGCGCGTTCCGCGCCGCGCATCGACTCCACGAGCTCCAGGTTCCGCCGCGTCATCTCGTCGAGCGGCATCACCCGGCCCGGGCGTTCCACCACCGGGCGCGCGAGGTGCGGCAGCCCCGCGGGCTGCAGTTCGCGCAAGTAGCGCAGCAGCGCCCCCGCCGCGCCCACCGCCGGCGCATCCTCGGCGCCGATGCCGAACCCCTCGAGCGACGCCACGCCGTACTGGCGCGCGAGCTCCTCCGCCGCCATCGCCGGGTCGAACTCCCACGCGTCGCGCGCCGTGACGAGCGCGTTCTCCGCCCCGCGCCCGGGGGCCGCCGGCGGCACGCTCTCCTCCTTCGAGATGACCAGCTCCCCCGGCGCGAGGCGCGCGAGCGCGGCATCCACGTCCGCCGGGGCGCACCGCACGAGCCGCAGCTCCCCCGTCGAGAGGTCCGCCGCCGCGATCCCCACCGCGCTCCCCACCCGGTGCAGCGCGCAGAGGAAGTTGTTGCGCCCCCCCTCGAGCAGGTCGTCCGCGAAGACGGCGCCGGGGGTGAGCGTCTCCACCACCTCGCGCCGCACGATTCCCTTCGCGAGCTTCGGGTCCTCCACCTGGTCGCACACCGCCACGCGGAACCCGGCGCGCACGAGACGGCGGAGGTACTCGTTCACCGCCTTCGCGGGCACGCCCGCGAGCGGCACCTCCGCCGCGCCGCCGTTGTTGCGCGACGTGAGCGTGAGGCCGAGCACGCGCGACGCCGTCTCCGCGTCGTCGTAGAACATCTCGTAGAAGTCCCCCATCCGGAAGAAGAGCAGCGCGTCGCGGTGCCGCGCCTTGATCTCCCGGTACTGCTGCATGAGCGGCGTCGCGCTCTCGCGGCTCACTGCGGCTCGGCCTCCGTCACGAAGCCGGTGATCTTCTTCGCGTTGAGCTTCTGCGCGGCGCTGTCCGCCTTCGCATGCGTGGGGTAGCGCCCGATGCGCACGCGGAAGGGCGCGATCTCGCCGTAGACCCGCGCATCGTATCCCTTCCCCTTGAGGGACTTCACGAGCGCGTCCGCCGCGGAACGCGTGTTGTACGCGCCCACCTGCACCGTCCACTCCTGTTTCGGTGGCGCGGACTTGGACGCCGGCGTGGGCGCCGGCGCCGTCGTGGCCGCGCCCGCCATCGCCGCCGCCGCGGCCGCCGGGTCGCCCGCCGTCTTCGCGCTGTCCGCCCCCTTCGCCGCCACCGCGCTCGTGTCCACGTTCGCGCACCGCTGCGACCAGTAGTCGATCTGGTTCTTGAGCTCCACGTCCGATGCCGCCGCCGTGCGCCCCGCATCCGCGAGCTGCCGGCAGGCGTCGGCGGGATGCCCCTGCTCGAACTCCACGCGCGCGATCCAGAAGCTCGCGCGCGGCCGCGCCCCGCTCGACCCGTGCTCCGTCACCACCCGCTGCAGATGCGCCATCGCCTGGTCCGTCTGCCCCCGCGACAGCTCGAGCTGCGCCAGCCGCATGAGCGCGTCCACGGCCCACGGCGACAGCGGATAATCCACGACGATCGTCCGCAGGTCCCGCTCCGCATCCGCCGCCGTCGGCGCCACCACCGCCCGCCAGTACAGCGCTTCGACGAAGCGCGGCGACCCCGTCGGCGCCGCTTCGTATTCCTGCTGCACGAGCGCGCGCGCTTCATCTCCCTGCCCGTTCGCCGCGAGGCGCTGCACGCGCAGGAAGACGCTGTCGGTCGTGACCGCGCTGTCCGTCGGAGCGGCGCTCACCGCAGCCGCTGGTGCCGGCGCAGGTGCCGGGGCGGGCACCGGCGCCGGAGCGGGCGCCGGCGGCGGCGGCGCGCCGCCCTGCGCGGCGGCGCGCAACGAGACGATCGCCAGAAGCAGGGGAAGTACGCGTCGGATCATCGGCATCCGGATCGGTTCGCTCGAGAAGGGGTCCGCTATCGCGCCGCGCCGGCGCAGAGCGACAGCACGAGGGTCGTCAGGATCTGCTCATCGGTCGTCGTGCGCGTGTCCTTGAGGGCCATGTCCGCGGCGAGCAGCGCGTCCAGCGCGTGGTCGAGGTCCGCGGCGGACCACGTTCCCGCCGCGCGCTGCCACGCCGCGGTCGCATCGCCCCAGGAACGCCCCGTCATCACGCTCCCCGCGTCGCGCAGCAGCCCGAAGTAGTCGGCCCGTCCCTTCACCGCCGAGCCCCACGCCATCGCCAGCGTCTGCGTTGCGAGCGCCATGACCACGGGCACGCCGCCCATCTTCGGCTGCTCCAGCACGTGCGGCATCACCGCGAGCGCGCCCTTCGCATCGCGCGCGGCGATGCGGTCGAGCAGATCGCCCAGCGTCTCGCCGCGGCGCACCCCGGCCACGGCGCTCACCGCGTCCTCGCCGATCTCCGCGCCGTTCGTGTAGCTCGCCAGCTTCTCCAGCTCGCTCGCGAGCGCGGGGAGGTCGTTTCCCACCGCTTCCAGCAGCAGCGCCGCGGCCCCGGGGGCGATCGAGGCGCCGAGCCGCCCGGCCTGGTGCGCGATCCACCGCTGCACCCGCTCTCCCGACAGCGGCGCGAACTCCACGCACGTCGCCTTCGCGGCGAGCGTCTTGTCCGGCTTCCCCTTGTCGCCCGCCGGCGCGACGAGCACCAGCACGCACGATTCCGCCGGCGCCGTCAGGTACGCGTCGAGCGCGGCGCGCGCGTCCTTCTTGAGCGCGGGCGCATCGCGCACCACCACCACGCGGCGCTCCGCCATCATCGGCGGCGTGCCGAGCAGCGAGCCGAGTGCGCCCGCATCCAGCGCGGCGCCATCGCGCACATCGAGGTTGAAGTCGCGCGTCGCGGGGTCCACCGCGGCGTCGATCAGCTCGCGCACCGCCTCGCCCTTCAGGAATTCCTCATCGCCGAAGAGGTAGTACGCGCGATCGAACACGCGGGTCTTGAGCGCCGTCCGGAAGGCGCGTTCGTCGGGCGCGGCCATGGCGGGAATATAGCCGCCGGTTGTGAGCTTCGGAGCGCGACGCTAGACTCATCACGCGCGCCGCCGACGGGGCGCGCACTCCCGACATCCTCCGAGGTCCTCGTGGCCAACGTTCGTTCCGTGGCGCGCCTGGCGCTCCTCGCCGCCGCCCTTTCTCCCGCCGCCTGCAAGAGCGAGAAGGCCCCGGCGAGCGCGCCGCCCGCGCCCGCGGCGCCTTCCGCCGCACCCGCCGCGCCCGGCGCGCCCGCGAACGCGCCCGACCCCGTCGGACTCGTCCCCCTCCCCGAGGACAAGGCCGCCAAGGAGGCCGTCGCCTACCGGCTCACGATCCCCGATCTCCAGAAGTGGGGACGCGCGCAGGCCGCCATCGACAGCGCCATCTCCATGCACCCCGATGCCTTCGCGTCCATCAAGCAGAATCCGCCGCGCACGCTCGACGAGATGATCGGGGTCATCGGCGGCCAGCCGGTGATCGCCGCCGCGCTCAAGCGCAGCGGCATGAGCGCGCACGACTACGTGCTCACGATGGTCGCGATGAACCAGGCGATCGAGGGCTACCAGCGGAAGGCGGCCGGCCAGCAGCTGCCGCCCAACCTGCCGCCGGCGCTCGTGGCGAACATCGCCCTCGTCGAGCAGAACGCCCCCCTCATCCAGCAGATCCTCGCGCCCAAGAAGGCGCCGGGACAGGCGGGCGGACCGACGCGCCCGCACTAGCCTCGGCGCGTCACGAGGCGATCCGCGACGCGCTCAGCGCACGCCGACGAAGGACTCCGGGCCGGCCGTCGCGAATCGCACCGGCGTGACGGTGGGCGCCGGCGCCGCGGACCAGATCGGCGCGCGCCAGACGGGGAACGCGAACTCGCCGCGCACCGCGCCGCCGCCATCGGGACCCAGCGGCGGCAGCCGATCGACCGAGGCCGCAACGGACGCGCTGGCCGGCACCGCGAGCACCGGACGCGTGCCGCGCGCGGCCCAGCCCCAGGCGCCCGCGAGCAGCGCGACCGCCACTGCCGCGGCCGCCGCGCTCACCCCCATCCGCCGCGAGCCGAGCGTCGCTCCCGCGCGGTCCTGCGCGATCCGCGCCCGGAGCCGGGCGTCGAACCCCGGCCGCGCCACGATCGGCGGCAGGTTCCGCACGAGCAACGCGCTCCGCCGCACGAGACAGTCGAAGCGCGCGCACGCCGGGCAGGCGTCCAGATGCGACAACGCCGCCGCGCGGTCGCGCGCGGCGAGCGTGTCATCGATCAGATCGAGATGGGTGGCGCGGAAGGTGCGGCAATCCATGCGGGCGCGGAGGTGGTCCGCGCTGGGATACCCACCCCCGCCCGCGGAGTTCCCTCAGCCGATGGCCGGTTCGATGATCTCGGCGAACGATGCCCGCGCCCGGTTCAGCCGCGACTTCACCGTCCCCAGGTTGCACCCCGTGATCTCGGCGATCTCCTCGTACGGCTTCCCCTCGAGCTCGCGCAGCACGAACACCTGCCGGTGATGCTCCGGCAGCCGCGTGATCGCCTGCTCCACCACCTCGCGCAGGTAGCGCCGCCGGTACATGTCGTCGGGGCGCGAGTTCCGGTCCTCGAACTGCAGCGGCCGCTCCTCCTCGTCCCAGTCCTGGCGCAGCGACTGGAAGAGCACGAGCGGATTGCGCGAGCGGTTCCGCAGCTCGTTCTTCGCGAGGTTCGACGCGATCGTGTACACCCACGTCGAGAACTTCTTGCTCCGGTCGAAGCGGTGCAGGTGCCGGTGCACGCGGATGAAGACCTCCTGCACGAGATCCTCGCCGCGCTCGCGGTCGCCGATCGTCCGGCAGATGAAATTGAGGAGACGCGTCTGGTAGCGCGCGACCAGCACGTCGAAGGCGCGTGACTCCCCTTCGCTGAACGCGGCGATCAGCGCCGAGTCATCGAGCGCGGCGAGTTCCTCGCGCCGCGACGGACGCGGCGCGGGCCGTTCGGCACGATCGGCGAGGAACACTTCGCGGCTCGCGGCGGAACTGAGCATGGGCGGCTCCCCATTCGTCCCCCGCCGCCGGTCTCCGCCCGCGGGGGTGCGGGCGGACCACGTCGGCGACGGGGTCGATCACAGGGAAGGGCAGGGGCCATGCCAGCCCGGCCGTGATTCGGCATGAATCGTCTAAATTATTGCATGACAACGATTTATGGCCGACTCTACCGCCGCGTCATTGTGCCGCCCCAACGGCCGGACTGTCCGAAATCCCGGACACTCCGAGCCGTCGACTGGGACAACGCCCTACACGCCGAGCCGGAATCGCGCGACGTGCAGGATCGAGAGCGCCGTCTTCGCATCCACGATCTCGCCGCGCTCGATCATCGCCAGCGCGCGCGAGAGCGGCAGCTCCACGAGCTCGATGAACTCGTCCCCTTCGCGCGCGTGCGCTCCGCGGGAGAGCTCCGTCGCCAGGAAGACGTGGATCCGCTCATCCGTGAATCCCGGCGTCGTGTACATCGTGAACACGTGCTCGAGGCGCTCGGCGCGGCAGCCGGTCTCCTCCATCAATTCGCGCCGCGCGCAGTCGATGGGTGCCTCCCCCGCTTCCAGCCGCCCCGCCGGGATCTCGTGCACGAAGCCATCCGTCGCATAGCGGTACTGGCGGATGAGGAGCAGCATCGGATCCGCCGCGTGGGCGTCGCCGAGCACCGGCACGATCGCGCTCGCGCCCGGATGCCGGATCATCTCGAGTTCGCCGGTGCTCCCATCCGGGAAGCGCACCAGGTCCACGTCGAGATCGATCACCTTCCCCGTGTAGCGGCGCTCCCCGCGCAGCCGCCCCGGGCGCGTCGCGTCGCTCACGGCGCCCCGCTCACGGCGCCGCCGGCGCGCCGTCCGCCCCGTAGGCGATGAGCGGCCCGAAGCCGAGCGCTTCCACCGGGGCGCGGATGGAGGCGGCATCGCCCACGATCGCCATCTGCATCCGCTCCGGGTGGAGATGCCGTTCCGCCGCCTGCTGGACATCCTGCACCGTCACCGCCCGCACGCGGTCGCGATAGCGGTCGAAGTGGTCGGCGGGAAGGTCGTACACGGTCATCGCCGCGAGCGCGCGCGCCACGGCCTCCGTCGTCTCGTAGCGGATCGGGAAGACGCCCGCGAGGTAGCTCGCGGCGAGCGCGAGCTCGTCGCCCGCCACCGGCCGCTCACGGATCGCGTCGATCTCGGCGAGCACCTCGCGCGCCGCGGCCGCCGTCACCTCGCTCTGCACGGCGGTGGACACGACGAACGGCCCCGCGCCGCGGCGCCAGTCGAAGGCCGAGTGCGCGCCGTACGTGTACGCGTGCCGCTCGCGCAGATTGAGGTTGATCCGCGACGAGAAGAGCCCGCCGAGGATCGCGTTCATCAGCGTGACCGGGAAGTGATCGGGGTGCGCACGCGGCAGCCCCACGTGCCCCAGGCGCAGCTCGGACTGCGGGGCGCCGGCGCGGTCGAGCAGGTGCAGCGCGCGCGTCGTGCGCGCCGGGGCGTCGACGAGCGCGGGCGCGGGCGCCCCGCCGCCATCCCATCCCGCGAAGGCGCGCGACACGATCCGGCGCGCCTCGTCCGGCGTCACGTCGCCGGCGAGCACGAGCGTGGAGGTCGCGGGATGGAACCGCGCCGCATGGAACGCCGCGAGCGCCTCGCGCCCGATCCGCGCGACCGAGGCCTGGCTCCCGTGGTCCGGGTGCGCGTAGCGCGACGCCGGCGCGTAGACGGCCCGCGCGAAGAGTTCGTCCGCCAGCGCGCGCGGCTCGGACCGGAGCTGCAGGATGTCCGCCAGCCGCTCGGCGCGCAGCCGCTCCACCTCGCGTTCCGGGTACGCCGGTGTCATCGCCACTTCGGCGAGGAGCCCGAGCGCCTCCTCCAGCCGCGGCCGCAGCACCGTGACGCCCGCCATCGCCGCATCCCAGTCGGCATCGGCGGCCGCGGCGGCGCCGAGCTGCTCCAGCCGCTCCGTGAGCTCGGTCGCGCTGCGCCGCGCGGTGCCCTCGAGCAGCGCGCGCGCGGCGAGATGCGCGCACCCATCCTGGCCGGCGGGCTCCGTCATCGCGCCCGCGTCGGCCACGAGCAGCACGGAGACGATCGGCAGTGCGGGCATCGGCGCCACGACCAGGCCGAGTCCTCCCTCCACCGTGCCGCGCTCGAAACGCGGGAAATGGTACGGCCGCGGCGCCGAGGGCGCGGGGCGAGGCGTCGCGCTCACGCGCCCTCCCCGGCCGCGCCCTCGCGTGGCACGTAGATGAGGCTCAGCCGGTTGTCCTCGCCGAGCATCTCGCGCGCGAGGGCGTTCACCGCGTCCGCCGTCACCGCCTGGTAGCGCTCCATCTGCGCGTTCACGAGCGCGGCATCGCCCAGATACGTCGCGAACATCGACAGGCGGTCGGCGCGCTCGGCGGCCGACTGCAGCGAGCGCACGAGCGCCGTCTCGATCAGCGCCTGCGCGCGCTGCACTTCCTCCGCGCGCACGCCGTCGCGCCGCAGCGCGTCCAATTCGCGCGCCGTCTCCTCCTCCAGCTGCGCCGGGGTGGTGCCGGGGCGCGCGGTCACGTCGGCCACGAGCAGGTCGGATCCCTTCGCGAGGTCGAGGGTGAAGGCGCCGGCGTCGGACGCGATCTGCCGTTCCCGCACGAGACGCCGCTGCAACCGGCTCCCCTTCCCCATGCCCAGCACCGCGCCGAGCACGCTGGCCGCGTAGTACCGCTCGCTGCCGAACAGCGGCGAGCGGAGCGCGAGGAAGATCCGCGGCAGCGCGACGGCGTCGGGCACCGTCTCCCGCCGCCAGCCGCCGAAGCGCGGCGGCACCTCCATCGGCGGCAGCGGCGGGCGGCCGCGCCCGCGCGGGATCGCGCCGAAGTGGCGCTCCACGAGCACGCGCGCCTCCGGCGCGTCGAAGTCGCCGGCGAGCGTGAGCACCGCGTTGTCCGGCGTGTAGTAGGTGGCGAAGAACCCCTCGATGTCCTCGAGGCTGGCCGCCGAGAGATCCTCCATCGAACCGATGAGTGAGTGATGGAAGGGATGCTCGGGCGGGAAGGCGAGCGCGGGGAGCCGCTCCCACCAGGTGCCGTACGGCTGGTTGTCGATGCTCCAGCGCCGCTCGTTCTTCACCACGTCGCGCTGGGTGTCGAGCTTCTCCTGCGTCATCGCCGGGAGGAGGCATCCCATCCGGTCGGCCTCCAGCCAGAGGGCGGTCTCGAGATGGTGCGACGGCACGGTCTCGAAGTAGTTCGTGCGGTCCATCCACGTGGAG
>DATKOH010000228.1:0-5748 GCA_035524735.1 Gemmatimonadaceae bacterium | reverse complement strand
GCATCGCGCGCCAGGAGAGGAAGGCGGCGTGCGCCGCCTCGATCGCCGCCCGCGTCGCCGCGGGGGTGAGCTCCTCGTACGACGCGAACCGCTCGCCGGTCCGCGGATCCACGGAATGGAACACGGTCGTCACCCTCCGATCCCGGGTAAGACGGGAAGCGACGGGGGCGCGTGCCGCATCGCACGCGCCCCCGTCCGTTCGTCGTTCGCCGTGCGCGCCCTCCCGTCCTAGAACGTCACGATCCCCTCGATCGCGGCCACGAAGTCCTCCACCTGCGGCAGGATCTCGTCCTCCAGCGATGGCGCGTAGCCCACGAACGTGTCCGTGCTCGCCACGCGCTTCACCGGCGCATCCAGCCACGCGAAGCAGTCGTCCGCGATCCGCGCCGCGATCTCCGCGCCGTAGCCCCAGCTCAGCGAGTCCTCGTACGCCACGATCACCCGGTTGGTCTTCTTCACGCTCGCGTACACCGCCTCCCGGTCCCACGGCGAGAGCGTGCGCAGGTCGATCACCTCGGCGCTCACGCCGCGCTCCGCGCACTGGTTCGCCGCGGTGAACGCGCGCTGCACCGTCGCGCCGTACGTCACGATCGTCACGTCCGTCCCCTCGCGCACCGTGCGCGCCTTGCCGAAGGGGATCATGAAGTTCGGCCCCGGGTTCGCCGCCTTGTTGTACGTCTGGCGGTAGAGGTGCTTGTGCTCGAGGAAGATCACCGGGTCGTCGCCGCGGATGGCGGTCCGCAGCAGCCCGTTCGCATCCAGCGCCGTCGCCGGGCACGCCACCCGCAGCCCCGGGCAGTGCGTGAAGAGCGACGCCCCCGTCTGCGAATGGTAGATCGCGCCGCGGATGTAGCCGCCGTACGTCGTGCGCACCACCACCGGCGCGCTGAAGGCGTTGTTGCTGCGCCACCGCATCGTCGCGAGCTCGTCGCGGATCTGCATGAACGCCGGCCAGATGTAGTCGAAGAACTGGATCTCGACCACCGGGCGGAAGCCGCGGAGCGCGAGACCGATCGCGCGCCCCACGATGTTCGCCTCGGCCAGCGGCGAGTTGTACACGCGCTCCGAGCCGAACTCCTTCTGCAGCCCCCACGTCACCTTGAAGACGCCGCCCTTCCCCTTCACGCGCCCGAGGTACTGGTCGCGCGACACGTCGGCCACGTCCTCGCCGAAGATCACGATCCGCTCGTCGCGCCGCATCTCGTCGCGCATGCAGGCGTTGAGCAGGTCCACCATCGTCGTCGGCTCGCCCGTGAAGTGCGGGTCCCCCTCGGTGTCGAAGCGCTCGCCGCAGGGGTCCACGTCGGGCGAGTACACGAACCGCGTCGCCGTCTCCGGCGCCGGCTGCGGCTGCGCGAGCGCGTCGTCCGTGGCCGCGAGGATCAGCGCGTCCGCCTCGTCGCGGATTGCCGCGAGCTCCGCCTCCGTCGCGTGCCCGTGCGCCACCAGCCACTTCGGGTACTCCGTCACCGGATCGCGCTTGGCGTCGGCCTCGCGCTCCTCCGGCGGACGGTACATCACCTCGTCGTCGCTCAGCGAGTGCGAGTACGGGCGGATCACCTTCGCGTGCACCAGCGCGGGCCCCTTCCGCTCGCGCGCGTACGCCACCGCCTTCGCCATCGCCTCGTAGCTCGCGATGAAGTCGCAGCCGTCCACCTGCTGGATGAACAGCCCGGGGAAGCCGCTGAGCAGCTTCGACACCGATCCCCCCGCCGTGTTCACCTCCACGGGCACGGAGATCGCGTAGCCGTTGTCCTCGATCAGGTAGACCACCGGCGCCTTCAGGTTGCACGCCGAGTTGACCGACTCCCAGAACTCCCCCTCGCTCGTCGTGCCGTCGCCGGCGGAGACGTACACCACCTCGTCCCCCGCGAAGCCGTCCTTGAGTCCGAGCTTCCCGGCGCGCACCGACGCTTCCGCGCTCCCCACCGCCTGCAGGAACTGCGTGCCCGTGGGCGACGAGCTCGACACGATGTTGAGCGCCTTGTGCCCCCAGTGGCTCGGCATCTGGCGCCCGCCCGACGCGGGGTCCGCCGCCGCGCCCACCGCTTCGTACAGCATCTCCGCCGGCGTCACGCCGAGGGCGAGACAGAGCGCGCGGTCGCGATAGTACGGATAGAACCAGTCGTGACCGGCGCGCATCGCCATGCCCGCGGCGGTGAGCACCGCCTCGTGGCCCGCGCCGGAGATCTGGAAGAAGATGCGGTTCTGCCGCTTGAGCTGGATCTCCTTGTCGTCCAGCCGGCGGGACGTGTAGATCGTGCGATAGGCGGCGAGCAGCTGCGCTCGGGAGAGGCCCGCGGCGCTCCGGGATTCGTCGCCGCGTCCGGCGCGCTCGGCGCGAGTCTGTGTGGCCATGCGTCTCCGGGTCGGGAAAGGGGAGGCGGTGGAAAGATAGTTGCCGGTCCCCCGGGCGGCCACCGCGGATGAGCCTTGACTAATCCCCGGGACGGTGGGAATTTCGCCCTTCCCGCACCAATCGGAACGCGCACGGCCGCCCTGATGACACCCGCCCGCCCCCAGCAGCGCGGTCTGCACCGGTTGCGCGCCCTCTTCACGGCGCTGCTGCCGCTCGCCGCCGCCACCTGCCTCAGCGATCGCCCCGCCGGTCCCGGCGGGAGCGTGCGCGCGAGCATCCACCTGCAGCGGGTCGCGCGGGGGGGTGCGGCGTGCGGCCCGTCGCCGTCGTTCACGCTGGCGCGCGCGCGCGTGCTGCTCCGCGTGCGCGGGCGCGGCGACTCGAGCGTGTCCGTCGCGAACTTCACCGGCGACACCGCCACGCTCTCGCTCGACGTGCCGCTCACGGGACAGTCCGCGCTGATCGACATCCTCGCGCAGACGATGGACTCCACCGGCGACACGCTCTTCCGCGCCGCCGACACGGTGACCGCCATCGCCGGCCAGCGCACCACCGTCAACTGGCTCAAGCTCTGGTACGCCGCCCCCGACTCCGCGCTGCAGACCCTCGTGCTCGCCCCGCGCGACACGCAGGCGCGCTTCACGGGCGCGTTCACCATGCGCGCCGGCGGCACGGTGGCCGGCGGCGGCCCCTTCGGCGGACCGGTGCGGGCCGCCTTCGTCTCGCGCGACACCTCCATCGCGCTCATCGGCGCGAACGGCGCCGTGACCCTGAAGTCCAAGGCGGGCGCGGCGTGGATCGTCGCCGGCACGTGGCCGGGACTCTGCGACTCCACCACCGTCGTCGCCATCCCGCCCGTCGCCAGCGTGGACGTGAAGCCCGACACCGCCGACATCGTGCGCGACGGCACGATCCAGCTCGTGGTCACGCTCAAGGACGCGCTCGGCAACATCCTCACCGGGCGCCCCGTCACCTGGGGGAGCACCAACGCGAACGCGTCCGTGGACACGACCGGCCTCGTGCGCGGTCTCGTCGCGAACAAGAGCGCGCGCATCTTCGCCACGAGCGAGGGGAAGGCCGACTCCACCGGCATCGGCATCGGCCCGAAGCCCGTGGCCAAGGTGAAGATCACCCCCAAGCCCGCCTCCGTGCAGGCGGGCTCCACCGTCACGCTCAGTGCCGCGGTCACCGACTCGCAGTCGATGGCCAATCCCGACTGGCCGGTGACGTGGGGCACCCTCGACGCCACCCTCGCCACCGTGAACGCGAGCGGCGTGGTCACCGGCGTGAAGGCCGGCGTCGTCGGGATCACCGCCACCGCGGGGGGCGTCGCCGACACCGACCAGGTGACGGTCACGCCCAACGGCCCGACCTCCACCGTCGTGACGCCGAACCCGGACACGCTCTCGAGCCTCAACGACTCCCTGCAGCTCACCGCCACCGCGTACATCGGCGCCACCCCCACCACGGGCTCCTTCACCTGGGCCACGCGCGACGCGGCCGTCGTCACCGTGACCGCCGCCGGAGTCGTGATCGCGAAGGGGAACGGGAGCACGTACGTCGTCGCCACCGAGGCCGGCGGCACGAAGGACTCGGCGCACGTCTTCGTGATCCAGAAGGTCGCGTCGATCAACGTCTCGCCCACGCCCGTGCAGCGGTACCTCGGCACCCAGCAGACGTTCACCGCGAACGCGCTCGACGCGCGCGGCAACGCCGTGACGGGCACGACGTTCACGTGGAGCGTGAGCGATCCGAGCGTCGCGAGCATCACCGGCGGCGGCGTGGCGACGATGCTCGCCATCGGCCTCGACACCGTGAAGGCCACCGCCGGCACCGTCGTCGGCAAGGCCGTGCTCACCGTGAAGAGCGCCATCACCGCGATCGTGGTCACCCCCGCGGGGATCACCCTCGACGCGCTCGGCAAGACGCAGGCGTACGCGGCGGTGGCGAAGGACACGCTCGGCGCCGTGATGCCCGGGATCAAGTTCGCGTGGACCAGCACGAACCCCGGCGTCGCCACCGTGCCGGGCACCACCGACACCGTGCAGACCGCCACCGCGGCGGCCAACGGCGTCACCGCGATCACCGCCACGGCGCAGGGGGTGAGCGGCGCGGCCACCCTCACCGTGGCGCAGGTGCTCGTGTCGATCCAGGCGGGCCCCGACCCGACCACCGTGGGCGTGGGCGGCCAGGCGCAGCTCATCGCGCGCGGCAAGGACGCCACCGGCCACTTCATCCCGGGCGGGAGCTTCACCTGGGCGTCGGACGCGCCGACCAACGTGACCGTCGGCGCGGCCACCGGCATCGTGACCGGCGTCGTGCTCAATTCGAGCGCGCACGTCACCGCGACGTCGGGCACGGTGACGTCGAACCAGGTGCTGGTGAACGTCGACAACTCCGTGCCGCCGCGCGTCTCGTGGGGGCGCGATACGATCGCGATCGGCCGCGGCTCGACCAACAACTCGCTGCCGCTCTATCTGAGCAAGCCGCCGGTGAGCACGATCACGGTCACCGTCGCGGTGCGCGACACCTTCGCGTACTTCTCCCCCACCACCGTGACGTTCAACCCGGGCGTCACCACGCAGAACGCGACGCTCAACGGGCGCAACGCCGGCGTGACGGAGATCACGGCCACCGACGGCAGCGCGCAGTACGCGCCGGACACGGCGGTGTTGCTCGTGCAGGCCGCCGCGAAGTTCGCCTTCAACAGCGTGAGCATGAACCAGAGCGACTACTACGCGTCGCAGGTGCTGCTCACCGACCCCGCGCCCGCCGGCGGCCTCTACATCACGTACAACTACGGCACCGCGGGGATCGCGCAGGTCTCCCCCGACCCGGCGTTCATCCCCGCCGGGCAGCTCGCCGCGAACGTCAACGTGAACGGCCTCAAGGGCGGCTCCACGACCATCACTCCCGCGGCGCCCGGCGTGTCGGGCACCGCGTCCACGGCCTCGGTCTCCACCGCGGTCCTCAACTTCAACACGGGCGCCACGTGGGTCCTCGGCGCGGGGCAGTACGACGGCAACACGTACGTCTACACGCCCACGACGATGTACCACCCGCTCGTGGTCGGACTCGGGAGCAGCGACACGAACGTCGTGACGTCGGTGCCCTCGGTGACGATCCCGGCGAGCACGTCCTACGCCTACTTCACGACGTACGCGAAGGCGATCGGCAAGGTCACCGACACGGCGTCGGCGGCGGGCTGGACCGGCGCGATCCGCACCGTCATCTCGTCGACCCCGCACGTGCGCGCGTGCTGCAACACCTCCATCAACACCACGAGCGCCGCGCAAACGGTCACCGGCTACACCACCGACTCGACGTTCGTCTCGCACTACCGGATCAACCCGCTCTTCGTGACGCTCACGTCGAGCGACACGAGCATC
>DATKOH010000227.1:0-10473 GCA_035524735.1 Gemmatimonadaceae bacterium | reverse complement strand
CGCTGCTGCTCGCGCCGCGGTACCTGCGCACCGGGGCGCGCGCGCCGGCCTACGCGGCGAGCAACGTGCGCGCCCCCGCGGGGGTGCGCATCCGGGTGGAGGTGCTGAACGCGTCGCCGGTGCGCGGGCTCGCGCGCCGCGCCACGATGTACCTGCGCGACCGCGGCTTCGACGTGGTGGAGAACGGCAGCGCCCCCGCCGCCGAGCAGCGCGACAGCACGCTGGTGCTCGACCGCACCAACCATCCGGACTGGGCCGCGCTCGCGGCGAAGGCGATGGGGGAGGCGCGGGCGGAGCCGCGCCCCGACACGCTACGGGACGTGGACCTCACCGTGCTCGTCGGCGCGCGCTGGCGCCCGCCGGCCGAGCCGTTCTACCCGTAGCTGCCCGCACGCCGCGGCGATGTCGGTGCCGCGGCTCTTGCGCAGCGCCACCTCCACGCCGGCGCGCTTGAGCTCGCGCACGAAGTCGCGCGTGCGCTCGGGGGTGGAGGGGCGGAACTCCGTCATCCCGCCCGGGTGGAGCGGGATGAGGTTCACGAAGGCGCGGCACTCCTTGGCGAGCCGCGCGAGCGCGATCGCGTGCTCGGGCGCATCGTTCACGCCGCCGAGCATCACGTACTCGAAGGTGACGCGGCGGTCGAAGGCCTTGGCCGCCTCCACCACCTTCGCGAGCGGGAACTTGACGTTCACCGGCATGAGCTCGCCGCGGAGCGCGTCGCTCGGCGCGTGCACGGAGATCGCGAGACGGAACTGCTCCGGGCGCTTCCCGAGCGCGACGATCCCGGGGAGCACGCCCACCGTGGAGACGGTGATGTGGCGCGCGCCGATGCCGAGCGCGTCGGGGCGGTTGAGCAGGGAGAGCGCCGTGTCCACGTGCGCCCAGTTCATCATCGGCTCGCCCATCCCCATGAACACGACGTTCGTCACCGTGAGCGGCGGCGCGAGCAGCCGCATCTCGCGCACCTGCGCGGCGATCTCCCACGCGGCGAGATTGCGCTGGAAGCCCATCTTGCCCGTGGCGCAGAAGGCGCACTGCATGGCGCATCCGGCCTGCGAGGAGATGCAGAGGGTGAGGCGGCCGTCTTCGGGGATGGCCACGGTTTCGATCCCCTGGCCGTCGGGGAGCTGGAAGAGGAACTTGCGCGTGCCGTCGCTCGAGGTCTGCTCGGCGGCGAGCGTCAGGCGCGGGATCGTGAAGTGCTCGGCGAGGGCGCGGCGGAAGGCGGCCGGCAGCTCGGTGATCGAGTCGAAGTCGGGGGCGGGGTTCTTCCAGAGGCGCCGCGCGACCTGGCCGCCGCGATAGGCGGGCTCCCCCTGGGCGAGCGCGAACTCGCGGAGGCGGCGCTCGGCGTCGTCGGGGAGGATGTCGAGGAGATTGGTGCGCGTGGTCACGCGGGGGAATCTAGCGGGTGGGCGCGTCCCGCGCCCCGCTCCCTAAGCCGAGCGCTGGCTTGCACTTGGACGCGCGCCTTCGCGCGCCGCGTAAACTACCGTGCGGCACGGGCGGCGGTTAACTTGAAAGGTTGCCGTCCGAGACCTTGGGAGCTTCCGTGCTGCTATCAGAGCTGCTCGCCGCGGACCGCGTGAAGGTGCCGCTGGTGGGCCGCACGAAGGGTGATGTCCTGCGTGAACTCGTGGACCTCGTGGCCGGGACGACGGCCGCGTTCGATCCGGCGGCCGTGCTCGACGCGGTGCTCGAGCGCGAGCGCGTGCTCAGCACGGGGATCGGCGGCGGCATCGCCATCCCGCACGGGAAGACGCCGGTGGTGGACCAGCTGATGGTCGCCGCGGGGGTGTCGCGCGAGCCGGTCGATTTCGATGCGCTCGACGGGCAGCCGGTGCGGCTCTTCTTCCTCCTGGTGGGCCCGGAGAGCGCGAGCGGCGCGCACGTGAAGGCGCTGAGCCGCATCTCGCGGCTGCTGCGGCGCGAGGCGCTGCGCGATGCGCTGCTCCGCTCGGCCGACGCGGGCGCCTTCCTGGAGGTCGTGAAGGCCTCGGAGGCGTCGTGAGCGTCGGGCGGTGGTGGCCCGCCGCGGCGTGGGCGGCCTGCATCCTCGTCGCGACGTGGATCCCCGGGGCGAAGCTGCCGCGGATCCCGGCGCCGGCGGGGACCGACAAGGTGGTGCACTTCCTCTTCTTCGCGGTGCTCGGCGCGCTCGTCGTCGCCGCGATGCGCGCGCGCTGGAGCGTGCGCGCTCCCATGCTCGTCCTCATCGCCATCGCCGCCTTCGGCGCGATGGACGAGTACGTGCAGCAGTTCATCCCAGGACGCACGATGGAACTCTTCGACTGGATCGCGGACGTGACGGGGGCGGCGGTGGGGATCGCGATCGCGGCGCGGCGGACGCGCGCGGAGCGGGAGGCGCGGCCATGAGCGGCGCCGAGCGCTTCACCACCACGCTGCGCACGCACCGCGCGGGCGCGCTCCGTGCCGGCGACGCGGGCGCGCGCGTGCGCCTCGGCGGCTGGGTGCAGCGCCAGCGCCCGATGGGGGGGATCGTCTTCCTCGACCTGCGCGATCGCGCGGGCGTGGTGCAGGTCTCCTTCGACCCGGCCTTCGTGGACGCGGAGACGATCCGCCTCGCCGGGTCCGTCGGCCGCGAGAGCGTCGTGCTCGTGGAAGGGGAGGTCGTGGCGCGGCCGGCGGCGATGCGGAATCCGGAGATGGCCACCGGCGACGTGGAAGTGAAGGCGAGCGCGCTGCGCGTGGTCGGACCGGCGGAGACGCCGGCGATCCCGGTGTCGCTCGGCAAGGGGGAGGTGCTCCCCGCGGAGGAGCAGCGGCTGCGCCACCGGTATCTCGACCTGCGGCGGCCCGAGATGCAGCGCCAGCTGATCCTGCGCCACCAGCTGATGCAGGTGACGCGGCGCTACTTCTCGGAGCTGGGCTTCCTGGAGATCGAGACGCCGATCCTCACGAAGCCCACGCCGGAGGGGGCGCGCGACTATCTCGTGCCGAGCCGCGTGCATCCGGGGGAGTTCTACGCGCTGCCGCAGTCACCGCAGCTGTACAAGCAGCTGCTCATGGTCGCGGGGTACGACCGCTACTTCCAGATCGCGCGCTGCTTCCGCGACGAGGACCTGCGCGCGGACCGGCAGCCGGAGTTCACGCAGATCGATGTGGAGGCCTCGTTCATCGGCCCGGAGGACATCTACGGCTACACCGAGGGGCTGATCGTCGCGCTCTGGAAGGAGGCGGGATTCGACGCGGCGCCCCCCTTCGAGCGGATGAGCTACGCCGTGGCCATGGAGCGCTACGGCTGCGACCGTCCCGACCTGCGCTACGGCCTCGCGCTGGCGGACGCGAGCGAACTGTTCCGCGCCTCGGAGTTCACCGTGGCGCGGAGCGCGCTCGCGGCGGGGGGACGCGTGCGCGGGCTCGTGGTGCCTGGTGGCGGCGCGCTCTCGCGGAAGCAGGTGGACGAGCTGGAGGCGACGGCGAAGGGGGCCGGCGCCGGCGGCCTCGTGCGGCTCAAGCGCGAGAACGGCGCGCTCGCGGGGCCGGCCGCGAAGTTCCTCGGCGCCGGCGCCGCGGAGGCGCTCGCGATGCGGGACGGCGACCTCGCGCTGCTGGTCGCGGGGCCGGAGCACGTCACGCATCCCGCGCTCGACCGCGTGCGCCAGGAGGCGGCGCGGGTGATGGGGCTCGTCCCCGAGGGGGCGCGCCGCTTCGTCTGGATCACGGACTTCCCGCTCTTCGCGAAGGATCCGGTCACCGGCGCGCTCGGCGCGGTGCACCACCCGTTCACGGCGCCGAACCCGGAGGACCTCGCGCTGCTCGATACGGCGCCGGAGCGCGTGCGCGCGCTGGCGTACGACCTCGTGTACAACGGCAGCGAGCTCGGCGGCGGGAGCATCCGCATCGCCGATCCCGCGATGCAGGGGCGGATCTTCGGGCTGCTCGGGATCGCGGAGGAGGAGGCGCGGCGGCGATTCGGCTTCCTGCTCGAGGGACTCCGCTCCGGCGCGCCGCCGCACGGCGGGATCGCCTTCGGCTTCGACCGGATCGCGATGGTGCTGGCGGGGGCGACATCGCTGCGCGATGTGATCGCCTTCCCGAAGACCACGGCCGCGCGCGCGCTGTTCGAGGGAGCGCCGACGCCGGTGCCGCCGGAGGAGCTGCGCGAGCTGCGCCTGCGCGTGGAGGAGGACGGCCGGGCGTGAGCGACGAGATCGTCACGCAGCGGCTGAGCGCCGAGGGGGCGGACATGCTCACCCTGGCGGGGGTGAACGACGCGAACCTCATCGAGCTCGCGCGGCTCTGCACGGTGAAGGTGTCGCTGCGCGGCGACCTGCTCACGCTGAGCGGCGCGGCCGATGCGGTGGAGCGCGCCCTCCCGGTGGCCACGCGCATGGTGGAGACCGCGCGGCAGCAGCTCGTGCTCACGCCCGACGACGTGCTGCGGCTGTCGCTCGAGGGTCCGGCGGGGGAGAACGGGGGCGCGGCCGGCGACGGGGAACGGCGCATCGTCCTGCCGGGGCTGCGGAAGATCATCCAGCCCAAGACGGCGGGGCAGGCGGAGTACCTGCAGCAGATCGCGGACAACGACATCGTGATCGGGATCGGCCCCGCCGGCACCGGCAAGACGTATCTCGCGGTGGCGATGGCGGTGGACGCGCTCGCGCGGAAGCGCGTGCGGCGCATCGTGCTCGCGCGGCCGGCGGTGGAGGCGGGGGAGAACCTCGGCTTCCTCCCCGGCGACCTGCAGGCGAAGGTGGATCCGTACCTGCGCCCCCTGTACGACGCGCTGGACGACATGATGCCCGCCGAGCGCGTGCAGAAGGCGATCGAGTCGCGCACGCTGGAGATCGCGCCGCTCGCCTACATGCGCGGGCGCACGCTGGCCGACGCGTTCGTGATCCTGGACGAGGCGCAGAACGCCACGAGCGCGCAGATGAAGATGTTCCTCACGCGGCTCGGCGTGAACTCGAAGGCGGTGATCACCGGCGACACGACGCAGATCGACCTCCCGCCGCGCGAGCGGTCGGGACTGCTCGAGATCGAACGGCTGCTGCCGGGGATCGACGGGATCGGCTTCCACTACTTCACCGAGTCGGACGTGATCCGGCACCGGCTCGTGCGCGAGATCGTGAAGGCGTACGCGCGCGGGAACGGCGGGGAGTAGGGCGTGGCGAGCCGCGGCGGAGGGACCGAGCGCACGAACGGCGGGGTGATCGCGGCCGCGGCGGCCGAGCCGCGCGCCTCGTACCACGCGAAGCGCGCGGCGCTCCTCCTCGGGCTCGCCGTGGCGACGTACGCGCTCTTCCCGGCGGGCGCGGCGGTGGAGTCGCCGATCTTCGAGGTGGGCTCGGTGGCGACGCGCGACATCATCGCGCCCTTCGCGTTCACGGTGCCGAAGCCGGCGGACCAGCTGGCGCGGGAGCGCGACGACGCGATGCGCTCCGTGCGGCCGGTGCTCGTCTACCGGGCGTTCGCGGTGGACAGCACGGTGAAGCGCACGTCGCGCGTGCTCGATTCACTGGGCGCCGCGGCCGCCGCAGCGGGCGGCGGCGGCGCGGTGGAGGCGGTGCAGCGTGCGGGCGGCGCGGCGGGGATCGCGCTCGCGGCCCCGGAAGCGCAGTACCTCGCGTCGCCGGCGCGGCGCCGCGCGGAGGGGGAGGCGCTGCGCCGGGTCTTCGAGCGGCAGCTCGCGGCGGGCGTCGTGGCGGCGCTCCCCGCGGATGCGCGCGGCGAGGTGATCGTGCGCCGCGCCGGCGTGGAGCGCGTCGTGCTCGCCGACAGCATCGTCACGTTCGCCGCGATGGCGCAGCGGGTGCGCGGCGCCGCGCCGGACGGATCCGCCGCGGCGGACGCGGTGTGGTCGAAGCTGCTGGGCGCGTTCTTCGAGCCCTCGCTGGTGGTGGACCAGGCGGCCACGGACGAGCGGCGCGCCTCGGCGCTCGCGTCGGTGCCGACGTACCTGGTGCAGGTGCGGGACGGGGAGAAGATCGTGGGGGCGCACGAGGTGGTGGGGCGCGCCGAGTACGAGAAGATGCGCGCGCTGCACGATGCGGCGGCGGGGCGCCACCGGGGGGAGGAGGCGGTGCCGCGGCTCGTCGGCGCGATCCTCTACGACATGCTGCTGCTCGCGATCTTCTGGATCGCGATCGTGCTCTTCCGTCCCGCGCTCTACGGGTCGATGCCGGCGCTGGGGCTCTTCGCGGCCGTCTTCCTCGTGGTGATCGCGGCGGCGGCCGCCGCCGCCAAGTGGGCGCCGGAGCGCCCGGAGCTCGTGCCGGTGGCCTTCGCGGCGGTCATCCTGAGCATCGTGTTCGATCCCCGCATCAGCCTCGTCGCGGCGATGATCCTCGCGGTGCTCGTGGGGGGGCAGGCGGTGTACCGCGGCACGAACGCGCTGTTCATCAACCTCGTCGGCGGCTCGGCCGCCGCGCTCAGCGCGCGCGTGCTGCTGCGCCGCACGCAGACGTACCAGTACGTGCTCACGATCGCGGGCGCGTACCTCGCCGCGGCGGTGGCGATCGGCCTCACGCTCGGCTGGTCCGCGGCCGACATCCTGCGCAGCGGGGCGTTCGGCGTGGGGAACGCGGTGGTCTCCGTCGCCTTCGCCGTGTTCCTCATCCCGCTCGCCGAGCGGCTCACGGGCGTCACCTCGCACCTGACGCTGATCGAGTACTCGGACCTCAATCGTCCGCTGCTGCGCCGGCTGAGCATGGAGGCGCCGGGGACCTACGCGCACACCATCGCGATGGCGAATCTGGTGGAGGCGGCGTGCAACGCGATCGGCGCGAACGGGCTGCTGGGGCGCGTGGGCGCCTACTACCACGACATCGGCAAGCTCAAGAAGCCGCAGTACTTCGTCGAGAACCAGGGGGGCGGGCGGAACCCGCACGACAAGCTCAAGCCCGGCACGAGCGCGCAGATCATCCGCGGCCACGTCAAGGAAGGGCTCGACCTCGCGGCGGAGCACCGGATCCCGGCGGTGATCGCGGCGTTCATCCCCGAGCACCACGGCACGACGCCGATCACCTTCTTCTACGAGAAGGCGAAGGAGCGCGACGGCGCGTCCGGCCTCAATCCGGGCGACTTCGCCTACCCGGGCCCGGTGCCGCAGTCCGCCGAGACGGCGATCTGCATGCTCGCCGACGCCGTGGAGGCGTCGGTGCGCGTGCTCTCCGACCCCACGCCGCAGCGCATCCGCGAGGTGATCGACCACGTCGTGCGCCAGCGCACCGACCAGGGGCAGTTGCGCGACGCACCGCTCACGCTGCGCCAGCTCGAAACGGTGAAGGACAGCTTCGCGCGCGTGCTCATGGGGATGCACCACGCCCGCATCGACTACCCGGCGTCGGGGGGCGGCGTGTCCGCGGAGTTCGCGGCGACGTGAGCATCGCCGTGGAGGTCTCCGCGCCGGGCGGGCGGCCGCCGCTGGGGCGCGCCGCCGCGGCGGCGCTCGCGGCCGGGGTGCTGCGCGCCGAAGGGGTGCGCGACGCGGTGCTGAGCGTGACGTTCGTGTCCCGCCGCGCCATCGCGGCGCTGAACCGCCGGCACCTGCGCCGCCGCGGCGCGACGGATGTGATCGCCTTCCCCTTCCGCGGCGGCTCGGCCGGCATGCCGGTGGTGGGCGACGTGTACATCGCGGCCGACGTGGCCCGGGCGCAGGCGAAGCGGTACGGCGTGCCGGTGCGCGAGGAGTGTGCGCGCCTCGTGGTGCACGGCACGCTGCACGTGCTCGGCCACGACCATCCGGAGGGCGCGGCGCGCACGCGATCGGCGATGTGGAAGCGGCAGGAAGCGCTGCTGCGCCGCCTGGCGCGGAGGCGCGCGTGAACTGGCCGGCGGCGATCGTCGCGCTCGCGGCGGCGGCGGTCGCGGCGTTGTGCGCCGCGGCGGACGGGGCGCTGCTCGGCGCGCCGAGCGTGGCCGGCGCGTCCGCCGGGGGGGAGGGAACGACGCTGCCGCACGGCGACCGGCGCGACCGCTCGCATCGCGCGCTCTCGGTGACGCGCATCGTGATGCATCTCGTCACCGGCGTCGCCGCGGTGCACGCGCTGGGGCTGCGCGAGGAGGGGGCCGCCGTGTCCCTGGTGGGCGCGGTGCTGATCGCGCTCGCGATCGCGCTGCTCACGGAGGCGGCACCGCGCGCCTTCGGCGAGCGCGAGGGACAGGCGCTCCTGGAGCGCGGCGCACCGCTCGTTCGCGCGGTGGAGGGGATCGCGTCGCCCTTCGCGGCCGCCGGCGCGTGGCTCGACGCGCGCATGCTCGCCGCGCTCCCCCCCGCCGGCGCGCGGGACCCGGCGTCGTCCGCGGAGCCCTTCCGCGCCGCCTTCCGCACGCAGACCACGCTCCCCGCGGTGAAGCGCGACATCCTCGGACGCTACTCGTCGCTCGCCGACACCGAGGTGCAGGACGTGATGGTGCCGCGCGTGGACATCATCGGGATCGAGCGCGACGCCACCTGGACCGAGGTCGTCGAGCGCGTGCGCAGCCAGCAGCACAGCCGCCTCCCCGTCTTCGACGGCACGCTCGACCAGGTGACCGGGATCCTCTTCGCGAAGGACCTCCTCTCCCCGGTGATCGAAGGGGCGGAACCCGCGGGCGGATGGCCGTCGAAGGTGCGGCCGGCGTCGTTCATCCCCGAGGGGAAGTCGGCGGCCGCGCAGCTGCGCGACTTCAAGAGCTCGCATCATCACCTGGCGATCGTCGTCGACGAGTACGGCGGCACGGCGGGGCTCGTCACGATCGAGGACATCCTCGAGGAGATCGTCGGCGAGATCCGCGACGAGACGGACAGCGAGGAGGCGCCGATCGCGGTGCGCGGCCGCGGGTGGTCGCTCTCCGGGCGCGTGTCGCTCGATGAGCTCGCGCAGGTGACGGGGCACCACTTCGAGGCGGAGGACGTCTCCACCGTGGGCGGGCTCGTCTTCCACCGGCTCGGGCGGATCCCGCGCGAGGGGGAACGCGTGGTCGTGGACGGCTTTGCCTTCACGGTCGAGCGACTCGGCCGCAAGGGGCGCCGCGTGGACCGCGTGATGCTGGAGCCGCCGGCGGCGCCGCCCGGGGAGGACGCGTGAGCCTGCACTGGCCGTTCATCGCCGGCGCGGTGCTCGTCGTCGGCATCTTCGCGGCGGCGGCCACCACGATGCGCGCCATGACGCGCATCTGGATGCGCCAGTGGGTGGAAGCGCAGCTCGGCCCGGGCGTTCCGAGCGGCTCGCGCGCGTCGCAGATCCTGGCGGAGGCGCACCGGCTGCTCGCGGTGTCCACGGCGGCGATCAGCTTCGTGGTCGCGCTCGCGGGCGTGCTGCTGGGCGCCAACAGCGACGCGGGCATGGTGGGGCTGGTGCTGCGGGTGGCGGCGATCGCGGCCGCCTTCCTCCTCCTCGGCATGGCGCTCCCGCGCGGCCTCGCGCGCCACTGGGCGCCCGAGCTGGCCACGCCGCTCGTGCCGGTTCTGCGCTTCGCCGCGGTGCTCCTCGCCCCGGTGATGTGGCTCGCGGGCACCGCGCGCCGGCGCCGCCGAGAGGACGACGATGCCGCCGAGGGGACGGAGGAGATCGGCGAACTCCTGCGCGAAGGGGAGCTCGAGGGGATGGGCGGCACCAAGGAGCTGGAGTTCATCACCGAGGTGGTGGAGTTCGGCGAGCGGCAGGTGAGCGAGGTGATGACGCCGCGCACGGCGATGACCGCGGTGGACCGCGCGCTGGAGCCGCGGGACATGGCGCGGCGCGTGGCCGAGTCCGGCTTCAGCCGGGTGCCGGTGTACCAGGGCACCCACGATGACGTCATCGGCCTCGTGCACGTGTTCGACATCCTCGCCACCGCGGGGGAGCGCTGGCCGGAGCTGCGCCCGGTGCTGCACGTGCCGGCGGGGAAGCGCTGCAGCGAGCTGCTCTTCGAGATGCTCGGCAAGCAGCAGCAACTCGCGATCGTGCTGGACGAGCACGGCGGCACGATCGGGCTGGTGACCCTGGAGGACCTGCTGGAGGAGCTGGTGGGCGAGATCCGCGACGAGCACGATGCGGCGCCGCTGGTGCTCGCGCCGGATGCGCCGGCGGTGATCGTGGACGGGTCGATGCCGGTGGCCGACGTCGCGGCGCGCTTCGAGGCGCCGGTGGCGCCCGCGGCGGCGGACGGCGTGCAGTCCATCGGCGGCGTCATCGCGCGGCGGCTCGGGCGGATCCCGCTCGTGGGAGAGCGGATCCGGATGGGCGGGCTGGAATTCACGGTGGTGGAGGGGGGCCCGGCCCGCATCGCGCGGCTGCTCGTGCAGCGCGCAGGGAGCGCCGCCGCGATCGAGCTCGACCCGCCGCGATGAGCGACGCCGCGCTCGACCCCCTCCTGCGCGACTTCGGCGCGCGGAAGCCCGCGGCGCTCGCGCGCGCGGTGAGCATCGTCGAGAACCACCGCCCCGGGGCCGACGCGCTGCTCGCGTCGCTGCACCCGCGGCTGGGGCACGCGCGGCGGATCGGCATCACCGGGCCGCCGGGGGCGGGGAAGAGCACGCTCACG
>DATKOH010000226.1:0-8106 GCA_035524735.1 Gemmatimonadaceae bacterium | reverse complement strand
GCCCCCGCCCCTCGCTCCTCCCCGGATACCGGGAAGCGGGACCCCGGAACCGTTGCCGTTACATGTTCCCCACCATCGCCTCGCCGAACTCCGACGTCTTGAGCACCGTGGCGCCGGTCATCAGGCGCTCGAAGTCGTAGGTGACGCGCTTCTGCGCGATCGTCCGCTCGAGCGACGACACGATGAGGTCGGCGGCCTCCGTCCACCCCATGTAGCGGAGCATCATCTCGCCGGAGAGGATCACCGAGCCGGGGTTCACCTTGTCCTGGTTCGCGTACTTCGGCGCCGTGCCGTGCGTCGCCTCGAAGATCGCGTGGCCGGTCACGTAGTTGATGTTCGCGCCCGGCGCGATGCCGATGCCGCCCACCTGCGCCGCGAGCGCGTCGCTGATGTAGTCGCCGTTCAGGTTGAGCGTCGCGATCACGCTGTACTCCTTCGGGCGCGTGAGGATCTGCTGCAGGAAGGCGTCCGCGATCACGTCCTTGATCACGAGCCCGTTCGGGAGCGTCATCCACGGCCCGCCGTCGAGCGGCTTCGCGCCGTACTCCTGCGCCGCGAGCTCGTAGCCCCAGTCGCGGAACCCGCCCTCGGTGAACTTCATGATGTTCCCCTTGTGCACGAGCGTCACGCTCGGGCGCTTCTCGCGGATCGCGAAATCGATCGCGGCGCGGATGAGCCGCTTGGAGCCCTCCGCGCTCACCGGCTTGATGCCGATCGAGCTCGTCGCCGGGAAGCGGATGTTCTTCGCCCCCATCGTCCCGATGAGGAAATCCACCACCTGCTTCGCCTGCGGCGTCCCCGCCTGGTACTCGATGCCGGCGTAGATGTCCTCGGTGTTCTCACGGTAGATCACCATGTTCACGTCCTGCGGCGCCTTCACGGGGCTCGGCACGCCGGTGAACCAGCGCACCGGGCGCACGCAGGCGTACAGGTCGAGCTGCTGGCGCAGCGCCACGTTGAGGGAGCGGATCCCGCCCCCCACCGGCGTGGTGAGCGGCCCCTTGATCGCGACGAGATAGTGCGAGATCGCGGCGAGCGTGTCGTCGGGGAGCCAGCTGTCCACGCGCTCCTTCGCCTTCTCGCCGGCGAGCACCTCGAACCAGGCGATGCGGCGCTTGCCGCCGTACGCCTTCTGCACCGCGCCGTCGAACACGCGCTGCGACGCGCGCCAGATGTCGGGGCCGGTGCCGTCCCCCTCGATGAACGGGATCACCGGCTCGTCGGGGACGCGCAGCGCGCCCTGCTGCATCGTGATCGCGGCGCCGCGCGCGGGCGGCGAGAGGTGCGTGAACTTCGGTGCGGAGGATGTTGGCATCTCGGCTCGGCGTGGCTAGCGTGAGAGGATGAATGCGCACCGAGAATCTGCCCCGGCGGTGCCGGGGGGGCAACGGAGAATGCCTTACGACGTGGCCGTCGTGGGGCTGGGCGCCATGGGGAGCGCCGCCCTCTGGCAGCTGGCGCGGCGCGGCGCGCGCGTGGTGGGCCTGGACCGCTTCCAGCCGCCGCACGACCGGGGCTCCACGCACGGGCACACGCGGATCATCCGCGAGGCCTACTTCGAGCACCCGCTCTACGTGCCGCTGGTGAAGCGCGCCTACGCGCTCTGGGCGGAACTGGAGCGCGCCACGGGGGAGGAGCTCTTCAAGGCGACGGGCGGGCTGATGCTCGGGCCGGAGCAGGGGACGCTCGTCGCGGGCGCGCTGCTGAGCGCCCGGCAGCACGATCTCGCCCACGAGCTCGTGGACGCGCGCGAGGTCGCGCGCCGCTATCCCGCCCTCCGCCCGCCGGCCGCCGACGTGGGGGTGATCGAGCCGCGCGCGGGGCTCCTCTTCCCCGAGCGCGGCGTGCGCGCGATGCTCGCCGCCGCGCACGCCCTCGGCGCCGCCACCGGCACCGGCGTACGCGTCACCGGATGGGAGGCGGACGCGCGCGGCGTCGTGCTGCACACCACGGACGGCGACATCGAGGCGGCGCGCGCGATCCTCGCGCCGGGCGCGTGGCTCGGCGCGATGGTGCCGGAGATGGCCGGCGGCCTGGAGGTGACGCGCGAGATGGGGCTCTGGCTCCGGCCCGCGGCGCACCCCGAGCTCTTCCGGCACGACCGGCTCCCGGTGATGCTCTGGGAGCACGCGCGGGACGAGTTCTTCTACTCGCTCCCCGACGTGGGGGAGGGGCTCAAGGCGAGCCTCCATCACGTGGGGCGGGTGGTGGACCCCGACGGCGCGCGCGAACCGATGTCCGCGGCGGAGGTGGAGGCGGTCCGGTCGCTCGTGGCCCGGCTCATGCCCGATGGCGCGGGCGCGGTGCGCGAGACGAGCACCTGCCTGTACACGAACACCCCGGACGAGCACTTCGCCATCGGGCTCCACCCGCGGCACGCGAACGTGGTGGTGGCGAGCTGCTGCTCGGGGCACGGCTTCAAGTTCGCGCCGGCGATCGGCGGGCTGCTCGCGGGGCTCGCGCTGGACGGGGATGCGGGATTCGACCTCGCCCCCTTCGCGCTCTCCCGGCTCTGGGGCCGGGGAGTCCCCCATACCACTGGCGGCGCCACCCCTTAGTTTCCTCCAATGTCGAGCTTGGCACCGCACACTTCCGGGCAGTCGGAGACCGTCGCATGAGTCCTACCACGTTGGAGAAGCCCGCCGCCTCCGCGGCGATGAACGTCACCGATGCGCGCACGGGGAAGAGCGCGCCGCTCCCGATCACCGATGGCGCGATCCGGGCGAGCGACCTGAAGCAGTTCTCCACCGGCCCGGACGATCCCGGGCTGATGAGCTACGACCCGGCCTTCCTCAACACGGCCAGCTGCCGGAGCGCGATCACCTTCATCGATGGCGACAAGGGGATCCTGCGCTACCGCGGCTACCCGATCGAGCAGCTCGCCGAGAAGGCGACCTTCCTCGAGGTGGCGTGGCTGCTGCGGCACGGCGAGCTGCCGACGCAGGCGGAGTACGACCAGTGGGTGCACGACATCACCTTCCACACGTACATCCACGAGAACATCAAGACGTTCGTGCAGGGGTTCCGCTACGACGCGCACCCGATGTCGATGCTGTGCAGCACGGTGGCGGCGCTCTCGGCGTTCTACCCGAGCGCGAAGAACATCTTCGACCCGGTGGAGCGGAACATCTCGATCATCCGGCTCCTGGCGAAGGTGCCGACGCTGGCCGCGTTCGCCTACCGCCACGTGAAGGGGCTCCCCTTCGTGTACCCCGACAACGACCTCTCGTACTCCGAGAACTTCCTGTCGATGATCGCGCGGATGAGCGAGCCGAAGTACGAGGCGCGGCCGGTGTTCGCGAAGGCGCTGGAAATTCTCTTCATACTCCATGCGGACCACGAGCAGAACTGCTCGACGAACGCGGTGCGCGCGGTCGGATCGTCGCACGTCGACCCCTTCTCGGCGGTGGCGGCGGGGATCGCGGCGCTGTTCGGGCCGCTGCACGGCGGCGCGAACGAGCAGGTGCTGCGGATGATCGAGGAGATCGGGCATCCGAAGAACGTCCCCGCGTTCATCGAGGAGGTGAAGAGCGGGAAGGGACAGCGGCTGATGGGCTTCGGGCACCGCGTGTACAAGAGCTACGATCCGCGGGCGAAGATCGTGAAGAAGCTCGCCGACGAGGTGTTCAAGGAGGTCGGGATGGACAAGGACCTCGAGATCGCGCTCGAACTGGAGCGGATCGCGCTCTCCGACGACTACTTCGTGTCGCGGAAGCTGTACCCGAACGTGGACTTCTACACGGGGCTGATCTACCGCTCGATGCGCTTCCCGACGGACTACTTCACGGTGCTGTTCGCGATCGCGCGCACCGCGGGGTGGCTGGCGCAGTGGGAGGAGATGCTCGGCGACAAGGAGCAGAAGATCGCGCGGCCGCGGCAGATCTACACGGGGCCGGGGGAGCGGAAGTACGTGCGGACGATCCGCTGAAGCACGGCGAAGGGCGCGACTCGCGAGGCGCGGGCATGAACGGCGCGACTCGCGAGTCGCGGGAACGAACGGCGCGACTCGCGAGTGGCGTCGCGGCGAGGAGCGAGTGGCGAGTAGGAGGGGCGGGAGTGGCGAGTGTCGAGTGGCGGAGGGTGCGCGGAGCCACGCGGCCGCCGGTGCGGTTGCGCAAGTCCATATCCCCTCGTATCTTGAATAGTCTCGGCATTCCAAATACCCAGATCCCAAGGACGCGAACGTGGTAGAGATCATCCTCGGAGAGAACGACCGCATCGAGGTCGCCCTGAAGCAGTTCCAGCGCAAGGTCATTCGCGCCGGCGTGCTGAAGGACGTCCGCAAGAAGCGCTTCTACGTGAAGCCGAGCGAGGCACGCCAGAAGAAGGCCGAGGCGGCCCGCCAGCGCAGCGCGCGCGCCCAGCGCAACGCGCGCTAACCCGAGCCCGACGGCATGGCGAAGAAGGACGCGATCGAGCTCGAAGGCACGGTCACCGAAGTGCTGCCCAACGCCACCTTCCGGGTGGCGGTCTCCGAGGATCACACGGTCCTCACCACGCTCGGCGGCAACATGCGCCGCTTCCGCATCCGCGTCCTCGCCGGGGACCGCGTGCGGATCGAAGTCTCCCCGTACGACCTGACGCGCGGCCGCATCACCTTCCGTCACAAGGGCTGAGCGGCGGCGCCCACGACGATCGAAGTGCCCGGGCGGACTCGCGAGAGCCCGCCCGTTCCATTTCCCGGAGGCCCCCGATGCCGATCGAGCACATCTCCGACACCGCGCGCTGGGTGGCGATCCACCGCGCCATCGAGAGCGAGCGCCCCGACGCGCTCTTCAAGGACCCGTACGCCCGCCGGCTCGCCGGCACGAGCGGCGAGGAGATCGAGCGCGGGATGAAGTGGCGCAAGGGCGCGCAGGTGGCGATGGCGGTGCGTTCGCACGTCATGGACGAGATCATCCTGCGCGAGGTGCGCGCGGGCGCGGACTGCGTGCTGAACCTCGCGGCCGGCCTCGACGCGCGCCCCTGGCGGCTGGACGTGCCCGCGTCGCTCCGCTGGGTGGACGTGGACCTGCCGGACATCCTCGAGTACAAGACGGGGATGCTCGCGGCGGAGCGCCCCCGGTGCCGCTACGAGGCGGTGAAGCTCGACCTGCGCGACGGCGCGGCGCGGCGCGCGCTCTTCGCCCGCGTGGGCGCCGAGGCGAAGCGCGTGCTGGTCGTGTCGGAAGGGCTGCTCATCTATCTCGAGCCCGACGATGTCGCGTCGCTCGCCGACGACCTGGCGTCGGTGCCGTCCTTCCACGCGTGGCTGATCGACCTCGCGAGCCCGCGGCTGCTGAAGTGGATGAACAAGAGCTGGGGGAAGCGCGTCGAGGCGGGGAACGCCGCGTTCAAGTTCGCGCCGGCGGAGGGGACGGCGTTCTTCCTCGCGCACGGCTGGCGCGAGGGGGAGTTCCGGTCGTCGGGGGAGGAGGCGCAGCGGCTGGGGCGCGACTTCCCGATGGCGTGGCTGGGCCGGGTGTTCGCGTTGTTCCAGTCGGCGAAGACGAAGGAGGAGTGGCGGAGGTTCTCGGGGTTCGTGTTGCTGACGAGATGACTCATACAGTCGACGACAGTCAACGACAGTCGATGACAGTCGACGACAGTCGACGACAGTCGACGACAGTCAACGACAGTCAACGACAGTCAACGACAGTCGACGACAGTCGACCGACAAGTGCGAGTGGGTGGTGGTCGAGGCCCGTTCATGCACATGTAATGTGCGGGACGGGCTTTCGTAATCTCGGGGACATTGGGGGGCAATCCGGGGGGCGTACTCTGGCGGAGGGGGGCGGGTCCACCTCAACGCGGAGGACGGGGCCATGTTCACGAGACTCATCGAATCGCGGCGGCGCGGGGAGCGCCGGCCGGGGGTGACGGCGGCGAGCGTGATGGCGCACGCCGCGGTGATCGCGCTCGCGGTGCACGCGACGGCGCGGGGGGCGGCGGCGCCGCGCGAGATCATCATTCCCGAGGGGATCATCTACCACGTCCCGGCGCCGGACGCGGGGGCGTCGGGACCGGACCATCCGGCGGCGCATCGCTGCGACGTCTGCGCCCCGGCGATGCCGCATCCGACGATCAGCATCGATGTGCCCACGGTGCCGGGTCCGGAGATCCCCGCGGCCGATCCACTCGCCGGACTGCCGGGGACGGCGGTCGCGTCGACGCCCGGCGCGGCGACCGGCGACACGAGCCGCGACGGCGGCACCGGCTGGACCGAGCGCCCCGACGAGCCCGCGCGCGCGCTGGCCGGCAACCCGCCGCCGGCGTATCCGGCGCTGCTGCGCTCGATGCGCGTGGGCGGGCGCGTGGCGGTGTCGTTCATCATCGACACCACGGGCCGCGTGGACCCGCCGAGCATCGCCTTCGCGGCCGGCACCGACGCCCTCTTCGCCACCTCGGTGCGCCAGGCGCTCCTCGCCTCCCGCTACACCCCCGCCCGCACGAACGGGCGCGTGGTGAGGAATCTCGTGAGGCAGGAGTTCGTGTTCGAAATGCACTAACGACAAGTCAACTACAGGCAACTACAGTCAACTACAGGCAACTACAGTCAACTACAGGCGACTACAGCCAACTACAGCCAACTACAGCCAACTACAGCCGACTACAGCCAACTACAGCCAACTACAGCCAACTACAGTCAACCACAGTCGACTACAGTCAACTACAGTCGGCCGCCGATCACTGTTCTTGGCTGCCGTTGACTGTCTTTGGCTGTCGTTGGCTGTCTTTGACTGCCGTCGACTGTCGTTAAGTTGGATTCTTCTTCGCCTCCGCATACGCCATCGCCTTGAGGCGCGCGATGCGGAGGGCCATCGGGGGGTGGGTGCCGAAGAGGTTGTTCACCACTCCTTCGCCCGAGTTCAGCGCGCGCCCGGCGGGATCGGCGATGCACATGTGCGCGGTGCCGCTCTGGATCGACTTCGTGGGCGCGTCGGCACGGTCGATCTTCTGGAGCGCGGTGGCGAGCGACATCGGGTTGCGCGTGAACTGCGCGCTCATCGCGTCGGCCAGGTACTCGCGGTCGCGGCTCACCCCCAGCGCCATGAGGTTCGCGAGGATCGGCGCGAGCACCCAGCTCACGACCCAGAGCACGATCAGCACGAGCGCCAGCGGGCCGCCGCCGGAGTCGCGGTCCTCGCGGTCGTCGCGCGAGCCGCCGAGCAATCCGCTGCGCGTGACGAACTGCGAGGCGAGCGCGATCGCGCCGACGAGGGCGGCGAGGAGCGTCATCAGGCGCACGTCGAGGTTCTTGATGTGCCCCATCTCGTGCGCGATCACCGCCTGCAGCTCGTCGCGCGACAGCGTGCCGAGCAGCCCCTGCGTCACGGCGATGCTCGCCCCGGTCTGGTCGCGCCCCGTCGCGAAGGCGTTCGGATCGGCGTCGGGAACGATCCAGATGCGCGGCTTGGGGATGCCCGACGCGATCGCCATCTCCTCGACGACGTTCACGAGCTGCTTCTCCTCCGGCGTCTGCGGATCGAGCACCTCGCGCGCGCCGGTGGCCGCGATCACGCGGTCGGGGCCGTTCTCCCACGCCGACCAGGCGAACCACCCCGCGACCGCGGTGAGCACGATCCCCAGCAGCGGGAAGAAGGTGACGGGCGCATCGGGGTGCTTGCTCACGGCGACGTAGTACCGGATGGCGTCGCCGCCGAAGCCGAGCCACATGAAGAAGAGGATGAAGCCGGCGATCAGCCACTTCGACCGCCGGCGGTTCGCCTCCTGCTGCGCGAAGAGGTTCGCGCTCTCGCTCACGCCTTCGGGTTCATGCCGAGGTCGACCTTGACCACCTCGCGCTCGGCGGCGTCGGAGATCTCCCAGAGACCGGCCGGGCTCGCGTGCGCCATCCCCGCGACGAGGTTCGTGGGGAACTGCTGCTGGCGCGTGTTGTACTCGGTGGCCGTGTCGTTGTAGAGCTGTCGCGAGAACGCGATCTTGTTCTCGGTGCTCACGAGTTCTTCCTGCAGCTGCGAGATGTTGCCGGTCGCCTTGAGTTGCGGATAGGCCTCGACCACGGCGAAGAGCTTCCCGAGCGACGCGGTGAGCTGCCCCTCGGCGGCGGCCGTGGCGCTCACGGTCTGCGCGGTGGGCAGGTCGCCGGCGCCGCCGCCGCGCGCG
>DATKOH010000225.1:0-3753 GCA_035524735.1 Gemmatimonadaceae bacterium | reverse complement strand
CCACGCCGGCCGCGCTCACCGGCGCCACCAACGGCGCCGACATCCCCGCCGCGCGCTACACCGCGATGACCATCGGCGACCAGCTCGCCGCCGCGGGCAAGTCGTGGAAGACCTACCAGGACGGGCTCCCCCTCTCGGGCTTCGAGGGCGTCGACTACGCCGACGGCGTCTTCTCCAACCTCAGCGCGGTGTCGCAGGCGGGGGTGATCCACCGCTACGCCGTGAAGCACGATCCCTTCGCCTACTTCGCGAGCGTGCAGCAGGGGAAGGCGCCGGGCGCGATCACGGGCTTCGAGGGCCCCGACGGTCTCTGGGCCGATCTGCGCGCCGGCACCGCGCCCGCGCTCTCCTTCATCGTCCCCGACCAGTGCCATGACATGCACGGCCTGGGCGACGCGGGGCTCTTCTGCGCCACCGACAGCCTCCTCATCGCGATGGGCGACCGCGCCGCGGAGCGCATCGTCGGCGCGATCGAGGCGTCGCCGGCCTGGAAGAGCGGGAAGAGCGCGATCGTGATCGTGTGGGACGAGAACGACTACGGCGCGGGACCCAACCGCGTCCCTTTCATCCTCGCCACGAACTACGGCGTGCGGGGGCGCACGAGCGACACGCCCTACAACCACTATTCGTTCCTGCGCACCCTCGAGATGGCCTTCGGGCTCCCCTGCCTGAACCACGCCTGCGACGCCGCGGTCCGTCCGATGACGGACCTCTTCACGCCGTAGCGACGGGGGAGCAGCGCGCGAGGAAGGCGGCGATCGCGCGCGCGTCGAGCGCGCGGCGCAGCTTGGGGGTGTCCCTGGCGTCGATGATCGCGTAGGCCTCGTCGCAGTACTTCGCGAAGAAGGCCCAGGTCATCTGCTGCTTGCGCCCCCACGTGACGCAGACGGGACCGTCCACGGTGTAGCCAGGGACGTGCACGTAGTGCCCGCCCCACGAGTTGGGCGCACCCGCCGCGCCGCGCACCGCGTCCCACGGCTTCCCCGCCTGGAACTGCGCCTGCGCGCTCACGGGGAGCGCGAGGCCGAGCCCGACGCCGATGTCGAGCACGATCGCCTCCTTCACCTCGTCGCGCACGCGGCGGTCGAGTTCGGTGAAGGCGCGGATGCGGTAGCGCGCGCCCGCCGCGGTCCAGCCGTCCTTGCGCCAGCGCTTGAGCGAGTCGAGCGCGACGAGTCCGCTGTCGGCGCCCCCCGTCTCCTCCAGGTACTCCCGCACGACGTCGGCGTCGGCGATCGCGAGGATGCGCCCCTGCTCGGCGCACTCGAAGCGCAGCGTCTGGTGCGCGCGCCCGGCGATCACGCAGTCGCCGTAGCGGTCGTTGGCGAAGAGCGGGGTGGGGACGCCCGGATGCTTCAGGTCGAAGTCGTACTCGGCGGGGAGCGCGGGCGGCGCGCGGAGCACCGCGGCGAAGCGGAGGTTCCGCCGGTCGCGGCGGGCGCGCGCCTTGCCGAGGAGGAAGAGCGGGTGCTTCCGGATCCCCTTGGCGCGCGCCACGCCGCGTTCCCCTACGGCTTGGGGGCCGCCGGCGCGGCCGGGGCCGTCGAGGCGGCGGCCTTCGCCTTCGCGAAGTCGCCGGCCTTCACCACCGTGAGCGTGCCGGGCACGACGTACTTCTTCAGCGCGTCCAGCACCTGTGCCGGCGTCGCCGCGCGCACCGCGTCCTCGAGCCGCTGGTCGTAGGCGAAGGTCCGCCCCGCCTCCCGGCGCGCCACGATCAGCGAGATCAGCTCGCCGTCGTTGGCGCGCGCCTGCTCGCGCCGCTGCAGCCATCCGCTCTTCGACACGGCGAGCTCCTTGTCGGTGAATCCCGACGCGAGCGCGCGCGCGAGCTCCTCGTCGAAGTCCGACTGGAGGTGCGCGGCGTTCTGGGGCGCGTAGATCGCCCACGTGCGCCACCGCCCGCCGTCGTCCTGCGCGGTGGCGGAGACGGTGGAGTACACGCCGTACGAGAGCCCGTCCTTCTCGCGGATGCGCATCCAGAGGCGGCTGCTCTCCGTGCCGCCGAAGGCGTAGTTGCCGATCGTCAGTGCGGCGAAGTCGGCATCGCCATCGCTCACCTTGATCGGCAGGCCGGCGATGAACACCGCGTTCGCCTTGTCCGGCGTCTCGATCGTGTTCGTGCTCCCCGCCACCGCCTGGTACGCGTGCGGGAGGCGCGACCACGGTTGCTGCGCCGTCCAGTCGCCGAAGAGTTTCGCCGCCTGCGCGCGCACCTGCGCGCTGTCGAGGTCGCCGATGAGCGCCAGATCGCCGGCCTGCGCGCCGTAGAAGGCGGCGTGGAAGGCCTTCGCCTGGTCGAGCGAGGCCGCGGTGTAGGCCGCCACCTCCTCATCCACCGTGGGCGTGTAGAGGGGGTCGGCCGCGGGGTGCGGGTCCACGCGGCGCGCGAAGTCGATCGCCGCGAGCTCCTCCGGATCCGACTTCGACTGCTCGAGCCCCGCCAGCGCCTCCTGCCGGTACTGCTCGAACTCCTTCGCGTCGAAGCGCGGCGCGCGCGCGAGGTCCGCGATGAGCTGCATCACCGCCGGCACGTACTGCTTCACGGTCTGGAACGCGATCGTGACGCGCCCCGGCGCGCCGCCCACCGAAAGGCGCGCCTTCAGATGGTCGAGGCTGTCGCTGAACTGCTGCCGCGTGAGCGCCGCGGTGCCGCGGTCGAGCATCCCCGCCGCCACCGACGCGGCGATGCGCTGTCCCTGCAGCGAAGCGGCGGTGCCGAAGCGCAGCACCACGCGCCCGGTCACCATGCCGCCGCGCGTGCGCTTCGGGAGGAGCGCCCAGCGCATCCCGTTCGCGAGCGTGCCGGTCACGAGGCGCTTGTCGATGTTCGCGGGCGTCGCGTCGAACACCTCTCCCGCGATCATCCCCGTGTCCCCCTTGTAGCCGGCCACGAGCGCGGCGATGTCCACCGGGCCGGGGATCTCGGCGCGGTCGGGCTTCGGCGTGGGCACGAACATCCCCACCGTCGCGTTGCTCGGCTTGAGGTACGCGGCCGCCACGCGCTGCACGTCCGCGGGGGTCACCTTCCGGAGACGGTCGCGGTGGATGAAGAGCAGACGCCAGTCGCCGGCCGCCTGCCACTCGGAGATCCAGAGCCCCACCTGCGTGGAGTTGTTCAGCGCGAGGTCGATGTCCTTGAGCAGCGCCGTCTTCGCGCGCTCCACCTCCTCGGCGCTGAACGTCGACGTGCGCGCGCTGTCGAGCGTGCGCATCATGACCGTGCGCGCGGAGTCGAGCGAGCCTTCCTGCCGCACCTGCGCGTACACCACCATGCTCCCCGGCTCCTTGCGGCCGAAGTCGAAGGCGCCGGCGTCGGCGGCCAGCTTCGGCACCACGAGCGCCTGGTAGAGCCGCCCCGACGGCTGGTTGCCGAGCACCGAGGCGAGCACGTCGAGCGGGGCGTAGTCGGGGTGCGAGAGGGCGGGGAGGTGGTACACCGCGAGCACGGCCTGCACGTCGCCCACGCGGCGGAGGGTGACCGAGCGCTCGCCGTCCTGCGTCGGCTCCACGGTGTAGGTGCCGTAGAGGATGTCGTGGTGCGCGGCGTCGCGCGGCGGCTTCGGGATGCGGCCGAAGCGCTGCTCGATGAGGGGGAGCGTCTTCGCCGGGTCGAACTTGCCGGCCACGAGCAGCACCGCGTTGTCCGGCTGGTAGTAGAGGTGGTAGAACGCCTGCAGCCGGCCGATCGGCACGTTCTCGATGTCCGAGCGCGCGCCGATGGTGGAGTGGCCGTAGTTGTGCCAGAGGTAC
>DATKOH010000224.1:0-2613 GCA_035524735.1 Gemmatimonadaceae bacterium | reverse complement strand
TCTCCGAGCTCGCCGGCATCCTCAAGATCCCCGCCACGCAGATCGTCGCCTTCGCCTTCAAGAACCTCGGGCTGATGGTCACGGTCAACCAGCGCCTCGACTTCGACCAGATCGACCTCATCGCGAGCGAGTTCGGCTTCCAGGCCGTGCGCGAGGAGGAGTACCAGGTCGCGGCCGAGGAGGCGGAGCCGGAGAAGGCCGAGGACCTCGTGCCGCGGCCGGCCGTGGTGACCATCATGGGCCACGTCGACCACGGGAAGACGTCGCTCCTCGATTTCATCCGCAAGTCGAACGTCGTGGCCGGCGAATCGGGCGGCATCACGCAGCACATCGGCGCCTACCACGTGACGCTGGCGAACGGGAAGGCGATCACATTCCTCGACACGCCGGGGCACGAGGCCTTCACCGCCATGCGCGCCCGCGGCGCGCAGGTGACGGACATCGTCGTGCTGGTGGTCGCCGCCGACGACCAGGTCATGCCGCAGACGATCGAGGCCATCTCGCACGCCAAGAACGCGGGCGTGCCGATCGTCGTGGCGATCAACAAGATCGACCTGCCGCAGGCGAACGTGCAGAAGGTGAAGCAGGACCTCCTGCAGCACGGCGTCGTGCTCGAGGAGTTCGGCGGTACCACGCTCGCCACGCCCATTTCCGCGAAGAAGGGGACGGGGATCCCCGAGCTGCTCGACCAGGTGCTCCTGCAGGCGGAGCTGCTGGAGCTCAAGGCGAATCCGCACAAGCGCGCCACCGGCACGGTGATCGAGGCGCAGCTCGACCCGGGGAAGGGCTCCGTCGCGACGGTGCTCGTGCAGGGGGGCACGCTCCACGTGGGCGACGACTTCATCTGCGGCATGTACTCGGGGCGCGTGCGCGCGCTGCACGACGAGCGCGGCCGCGCGGTGAAGGAGGCCGGCCCGGCGATCCCGGTGCAGGTGCTCGGCGTGGAAGGGGTGCCGATGGCGGGCGACCAGCTCGTGGCGGTCACCGACGCCGCGGCGGCGCGCGAGCTCGCGCTCACCCGCCAGCGCCTCGACCGGGAGCAGAAGAACCGGCGCACGACGCGCGGCGCGCTCGTCTCGCTCGAGGACTTCATGGCGCAGACGGCCACCGACGGCCAGCGCCACCTGCGGCTGCTCATCAAGGCCGACCAGGGCGGCCCCGCGGAGGCGCTCGCCGACGCGCTCGCGCAGCTCACCACCAGCGAGGTGATGGTCGAGGTGGTGCACCGCGGCGTGGGCTCGATCACCGAGAGCGACATCCTGCTGGCCAAGGCGTCGGGGGCGATCATCGTCGGCTTCCACGTGCGCCCCGACACGAAGGCGCGCGCCGCGGCCGAGCGCGAGGGCGTGGACATCAAGCTCTACAAGGTCATCTACGAGGCCGTGGACGACGTGAAGTCCGCGCTCTCCGGCCTGCTGCGCCCCGAGGAGAAGGAGGTCGTGCTCGGCGAGGCCGAGGTGCTCCAGCTCTTCAAGGTGCCGAAGGCGGGGGTCATCGCCGGCTGCATGGTGCGCAGCGGCGTGATCAACCGCACGGGGCGCGTGCGCGTGGTGCGCGACGGCGCCGAAGTGTACGAGGGCACGATCGGCTCGCTGCGCCGCTTCAAGGACGACGTGAAGGAGGTCCGCGAAGGGTTCGAGTGCGGCATCGGCATCGAGAACTTCAACGACCTCAAGCAGGGCGACCGCATCGAGTGCTACCGCACCGAGCAGATCGCCCGCACGCTCTAGCTCCGCCGCGCGGGGAGGGGACATGCCGCACGACAGCCGCCGCGCCGACCGCGTGGCGGAAGCGATCCGCGAGGAGGCCGCGACCGCCCTCACCGGCGGCGCGAAGGATCCGCGCCTCGTGGGCTTCGTGACGGTCACCGCGGTCGAGGTGACCCCCGATCTCCGCCACGCGAAGGTCTTCGTGAGCATCATGGGCACGGAGGAGGAGCGCGCGCGCACCATGGAAGGGCTCGCCGACACCGCGAAGGCGGTGCGCACCCGCCTCGCGAAGACGCTCCGCCTCCGCTTCGCGCCGCAGATCGCCTTCCGGCACGATCCGAGCGTGGAGCGCGCCGCGCGCATCGAGAGCCTCCTCGCGCAGGTGAAGGCGGAGCGCCCCGGCGGCCATGGGGACGACCGCGGCTGACGGCGTGCTGCTCGTCGACAAACCGGCGGGCGTCACGTCGCACGATGTGGTCGCGCTCGCGCGCCGCGCGCTCGGCCTGCGCCGCGTGGGACACGCCGGCACCCTCGATCCCTTCGCCACCGGGCTGCTCGTCCTGCTCGCCGGCCGCGCCACCCGCCTCGCCCCCTACCTCGACGATGAGCCCAAGGTGTACGAGGCGCGCATCGCCTTCGGGAGCGAGACCGACACCGACGACCGCACCGGCGCCGTGACGCGCACGGCGCCCCTCCCCGAGGAGCGCGCGGTGCGCGCTGCGATCCCCGCGCTCACGGGCGAGATCGAGCAGATGCCCCCCGCGTACTCCGCCAAGCAGGTGGGGGGGCGCCGCGCCTACGAGGCCGCGCGCGCCGGCGAGCCGCTCGCGCTCCGCCCCGCGCGCGTCACCGTGCACGCGTGGGACGTCGCCGGCTGGCGCGACGGCGTGCTCGACGCGACGCT
>DATKOH010000223.1:0-2328 GCA_035524735.1 Gemmatimonadaceae bacterium | reverse complement strand
CCACGGCGTCGGCCACGACCACGCGCCGGCGCGCGGCCTGCACCCGCCCCATGCCGAGCGCCACCTCGGCGGCCGCGTTCGGGTCGTCGCCCACGACGAGCACGAAGTGGTGCCCCTCGAGCGCGAGCGCCTGGCGGCGCCCCTCCTCCACCCAGGGGGAGAACATCCGGTCGTCCCGCGAGGGCGTCATCTCAGGGCGCGCCCTCGTAGACCCAGTAGCTCATGCCGGCGGTGCGCGCCACGCGCTCCGCCTCCTCCCGCGTGGGGAAGGGGCCGATCACCACGCGGTAGGTGATCACGCCGTCGTGCGCGTTGGGCACGACGCGCGGGCTCGCGCCGGTGACGTGCAGCGCCTTCATCACCTGGCGCGCGGCGGAGTCGGTGCGGAGCGCCGCGAACTGCACGGTGAACTGCGGTCCGCGCGGCGCGCTGTCCTTCGCCGCCGCGGCGGCCGCGTTCGCCCCGGCCACGGCCGCCGCGGCCGCCGCGCGCCGCGCGCTGTCGGCCGCGCGCGCGCTGTCCTCCGGCGACGGCGCGAAGGGGTTCGCGCTGTCGTGCGGCACGACCGTGTCCTCGGGGAAGGTCACCGGCTCGTCCAGCTCCGCGGCGCGCGGGCGGAAGCCGTTCCACGCGAGGAAGCGCCAGAGGTCGCGCGCCCCCCCCGGCACGGTGCCGCGCACGCGCAGCGAATCCGGGTCGAGGAAGGCGACGTCGTTCCCCGTCGCGATGGCGAGCATGCCGTTGGGCGCCACCGTCGGCAGGTCGGCGCGCCACGCGGTGCGCACGATGCCGATCACGCGGTCGGTGCCCACCGCCACGAGCGCCGCGCTGTCGCCGGCGAGCCGCGCGATCACCACGCGCCCCAGCGGGTCCATGCGCAGCGCGAGCGCCGGCGCGGGGAGCGCGATCCGCGCCGCGACCTTCCCCGCGTAGCGGTCGATCACGAGCAGCTCGCGCGTGGAATCGGGGGCGACGTACAGGCGGTCGGCGCTCGGCGTGGCGATGAAGGCCACGGCGGGGCGGGGGAGCGTCTCCTCCGGGAGCGAGCCGAGGGTGCGCACGCGGAGGGCGAGCAGCCGGTCGCCCGCGGCGAAGTAGACGCGGTCGCCCACCGGAGTGGACATCACGCGCGCCACCGCGGGGAGGATCGCGCTGTCGCTCACCGCGGAATCGGGGGGGCGCACCGACCAGACCACCGCGCCGCCGTTGCGGTCGGCGAGCACGAGCAGCTGGCCATCGGGCTGCGGGAGGAGTTCGCGCGGCGCGGCCGGCGGCTTGAAGCTCCACGCGCCGCTGGGGGTGAGGCGCACGATGCGCCCCTCGGGGGAGACGCCGAACACCGTGGACCCGTCGGCGCTGGCGAGCCCGCGCAGCTTCGGCGCCGCGTCGGGGGTGACGGTGCCGAGTCGGAAGTCGATGCGCACGACCACGCCGTTCGGCGCCTCGGCGATCACCGCGCCGGCCACGGGGTCGAAGCCGAGGAAACGCTCGAGCGCCGGGGCCTTGCCGGTGGAGGTCCAGAGGACCGAGTCGAGCTTCGGGAAGTCGAAGACGCGGACCGGGCCCCCGGCGCGCGGCGCGCGCAGCACGAGGAGGTCGGTCCCGCGGCGCGGCGGGGCGGCGGGTGCGGCCGCTGGTGGGACGCGGTCCGTGCGGCCGCAAGCGGCCAGCGCGAACGCGAGCGCGATCAGCGAGGTACGCACCCCGACAAACTACGGACCCGCCGCGCGCCGAACAAGGCGCGCGCGCCTTCCGCTAGAAGGGCGCGTAGAGCGAGAACTGCACGTACGGGTGCTGCGGATTGATGTCGTGCGCCCAGACGAACGCCCAGCTCATGATCGCCGCGCCGAAGAGGTTCACGCGGGCGCCGATCCCGTGCGCGGTGATGAAGCCGCGCTGGTACTCCGGGTCGAGCGTGGACTGCGGCTTGAAGATCACCGTCTGCCCCGTGAACCAGGCCTGCCCGATGTCGCCGAAGATGAACATTTCCACCGGCGGCAGCGGCACGCCCCCGCCGCCGCCCGCGTAGAAGGGGGCGCGCAGCTCCACCGACGACTGCCACGCGCTGCTCCCGATCATCGGGTTGCAGCGGTAGTAGTTCGCGGGGTTGTCCGTGAGGCAGGTCTGCGTGGGCGCGTAGCTCGTGCCGTTGTAGCCGCGCACCGCGCCCGCGTAGCCGATGTACTGGTTGATGCTGTCGGCGTCGCGCCCCTGCGTGAACACGCCGCGCGCGTAGAAGCCGAAGATCAGCTTGTTGAAGATGATCGGCTCGTAGCGGCGGTAGTCCACCATCTCCTGCATCCAGCTGAAACCGCCCACCGCCGGCTC
>DATKOH010000222.1:0-7773 GCA_035524735.1 Gemmatimonadaceae bacterium | reverse complement strand
AGCGGCGCGGCGTCGGTCGTCCTCAGGTCATGCCGCCGTCCATTCGCCGCCGCGTGCCGTGAGCGCCGACCAGATCGACCTGATGGTCTCCTACATCGGGGTCATCGTGCAGCTCGTGGGCTCGATGCTCCTGGTGGTGTTCTTCTTCCTCCTGCGGCGCAACATGTCGCGGAAGGGATACTTCGGGATGTGGTCCTGGGCGTGGCTCTGGGTCACGCTCGGCATCCTGCTGCTCGTCGCGCGCTACCGCGCGATCCCGGACTTCGACCAGACGTCGTCGAACGAGAGCGCGCCGGCGGTGCAGCTCGCGTACATGGGCTACCAGTTCCTGAAGCTCCTCTACCTCGAGTGCCTCGTGGCGGGGACGGTGATGTACGCCACGGGGCTCCGCGCGCGGCGCTACTTCGCGATCACGGTGGTGGGCGCGATCGCGTACTCGATCATCTCCGTGCTCGTCGGCGTGTCGATCAACGCGATCATGGTGTGGCAGGCGCCGGTGGCGGTGGCGGCGTTCACGTACTGCGCGTACCTGCTGCTGCGGCTGCCCCCGTCGCGGCGCAGCCTGGGGAGCGAGATCACCGGCACGGTGTTCGGGCTCGCCGGCGCGGTGTGGGCGCTCTACGCCGGCGCGTTCGGGCTCACGCTGGTGGGCGGGCCGGCGCCGAACCCGCTGCTCACGGTGGTGCGGCACAACTCGTACGTGGACATGCTGCTGCAGGTGCTGCTCGGCTTCGGGATGGTCGTGATGCTGCTCGAGGACGCGAAGCGCGAGGTGGACGACGCGCGCGCGCAGCTCGCGGTGACGAACGACCAGCTGCGGCGCGATGCGCTGGTCGATCCGCTCACCGGCGCGATGAACCGGCGCGCGTTCGGCGAGGGGCTGGGACTCGAGTCCGCCAAGGCGGCGTTCGGCACGGTCGTGATGATCGACATGGACAACCTGAAGGTGACGAACGACACGCACGGCCACGCGGCGGGGGACGAACTGCTGCGCTATCTCGTGCGCGTGCTGCGCCGCGATGTGCGGCCGTCGGACGTCGTCTATCGCTGGGGCGGGGACGAGTTCCTCGTGGTGCTCCCCGGGGCGACGGTGGCCGACGCGGAGCTGCGCATCACGGCCGCGCTGCGCACGGCGATGCCGCTCGACGTGCCGGGGGCGCCGGAGCCGGTGCCGCTGCTCGCGAGCTTCGGCGGCGCGCCCTACGCGGGGGCGGAGGAGATGATCCTCGCGATCGAGCAGGCGGACCACGCGATGTACGCGCAGAAGGCGCGGCGGAAGGCGCGCGCGTCGTCCGCCGTGCCCGCGGCGTGATCGGATGACGCGGCGCGACCAGGCCGAGATCGTGCTCGCCTGCGCGCTGCTGCCGCTGGCGCTGGAGCTCTTCCCGGCCACGCGCGTGCTCGGCTGGCTGCGGCGGGTGCCGCGGCGCGCCTCCGCGTCGCCGCCCGATGCGTCGCTCGCGCGGGGAACGGACCGCGTGCTGCACGCGGCGCCGGGCCCCTGGCGCTACAGCTGCCTGCGGCGCGCCGTGGTGCTCACCGCGCTCCTCCGGCGCGCGGGGCGCGACGCGCACGTGGTGCTCGGCGTGCGCCGCGCCGCGGCGGGGGGATTCGAGGCGCACGCGTGGATCCGCTGCGAGGGGACCGAGCCGTACCTCGAACCCGGTCCGGTGGACGGTTTCCAGGAGCTGCGGCCGGCCGCGCCGTAGCGCGGCATGGCGCGCCGTAGCGCGCCGGCGCGCCTTCGCGCGCCTCCCCGCCGGGCGCTATCTTCCGAGCCTCCCCACTCCCGCGCCCATGTCCGCGAATCCGCTGCACGCCCTGCACGAGGCCGGCCAGTCGATCTGGCTCGACTACATCGACCGCACCCTCCTCCACTCCGGCGAGCTGGAGCGCCGGATCGCCGACGAGGCGCTCACCGGGATGACGTCGAACCCCACGATCTTCGAGAAGGCGCTCGCGGAGGGGACGGCGTACGACGCGCAGCTCGCCGCGGCGCCCGCGGGGCTCTCGGCGCAGGAGCGGTTCGAGCTCGTGGCCACGACCGATGTGCGCGATGCCTGCGACCGCTTCCGCGCGGTGTACGAGCGCACGCAGGGGGGCGACGGCTACGTGTCGATCGAGGTGTCGCCCGCTTCCGCGCACGACGAGGGGGCGACGGTGCGGGAGGCGGAGCGGCTGTGGGCCATGGTCGGCCGCCCGAACGTGATGATCAAGGTGCCCGGCACGGCGGCGGGGGCGCGCGCGACGCGCGCGCTGATCGCGCGGGGGATCAACGTGAACGTCACGCTGCTCTTCGCGATCGAGGCGCACGGCGCGGTGATCGAGGCGTACCAGGCGGGGCTGGAGGACCGCGTGCGCGCGGGTCTCCCCGTGGACCGCGTCGCGAGCGTGGCGAGCTTCTTCGTGAGCCGCGTGGACACGGAGATCGACAAGCGGCTCTCGGCGATGCGCGCGGCGGCGGCGCCGACGGCGGCGGCGCGGATCGACGCGCTGATGGGGCGCGCGGCCGTCGCGAACGCGAAGCTCGCGTACGCGCTCTTCCGCGAACGCTTCTCGGGGGCGCGCTGGTCGGCGCTCGCGGCCGCCGGGGCGCGCGTGCAGCGGCCGCTCTGGGCGAGCACGAGCACGAAGAATCCCGCCTACCGCGACGTGGTGTACGTGGAGGAGCTGATCGGCCCCGACACCGTGAACACGATGCCCCCGGCGACGCTCACCGCCTTCCGCGACCATGGCGTGGTGCGGCGCACGGTGGACCGTGACCTCGCCGCGGAGCGCGCGCGGCTCGCGGAGCTCGAGGCGATGGGGATCCCGATGCGCGGGGTGACCGACCAGCTGCTCGCCGAGGGGCTGGCGAGCTTCGCGAAGAGCTTCGACACGCTCATCGCGCGGCTCGACGCGAAGAGCCGGGCGCTCGCCGGCGCCGCCGCGCGCTAGCCGGGGCGCCGATGCGAAGCGGCCCGTGGCGCGATCCTCCGCGCCACGGGCCGTTCGTCCTCCGGGAGCTGCGTGATGCTAGTGGCAGTTCGAGACGTTGCCCGTGGTGAGGTCCAGGTCGCAGACCACCGTGCCGTCCTGCAGCTGGGCCGTGGACGAGCCGTTGAAGGTCACGACGATGCGGCGGGTGCGGCTGACCGTGACGTTCGGGCCGGTGAAGGTCTCGTTCACGTTGCGGATGATCGAGCCCGAGAGCGGGTAGGGGTTGGACGAGCGCGGCATCTGGAAGAGCACCGCCGCGACCGTGTCGCGCCCCGTGTGCGTGAAGTTGCGCGCACCATCCTGTTCGCTCCAATCCACGCTCTCGTGCCGGTTGCCGGCGCCGGTCCAGCTGTGCCGCGGCTGCGAGCCCTCGGGGCGGAGCACCGTCATCGTGGCCGCGGACGTGTCGTGCACCGTGAAGGTCTTGCCGGTGTCGGCCGGCGGGTTGAAGCTGCCGTTCACCGTCCAGTAGTGGTTCACGGAATCGGTGAGGGTGGGGCTCCAGGCCAGGCCGAGCGACGTGCCCTCCCAGAAGCGGATCGAGCGCTGCACGGTGAGGCCGTTCTCGAGCGCCGCGCTGCAGTTGTACCAGCCGTTGCCGCCGCCGGGGCCGGTCTCGGGACCGGTGCACACGATCGAGACGGTGGCCGACGGATTGCCGCCGGCGGGGGTGCCGACGATGTTGGGCGCCGCGGTGGCGGCCGCCTCGTTGGCGCCGAGCTCGTTCAGCGTCTGGACCGCCGACTGGCCGGCGTCGGAGCGGGACGCCTGCGCGACCTGCGTGCTCGTGGAGTTCGGGGCGGTGGTATCGCTCGAACAGGCGGCGAAGACGAAGGCGACGGCCGCCGCGCCGATTCCGGTGGTGAGGATCCTGCGGTTCATGTGCGTCCTCGTGAGAAGTGGAGTGAAGGGTGGTCTTCCCTGCTCACGTAGACAGACGACCGCCGGGGGCGAACGTTAAGGCTTCGGGCGACGCCCCGGCGCGCTTGCCCCCCTCGCGGCGCCCGGGTACATATCGCCAGACCCGCAACCCGACCGAAGGACTGTGACCCAGCGCACAAACGACGGCGCTCCGGCGCCCGCCCGCTCCCGCACGAAGATCGTCTGCACGCTCGGCCCGGCGACGTCATCGCCGGAGGTCCTGCGCTCCCTCATGGAGGCGGGGCTCAACGTGGCGCGCATCAACTTCTCGCACGGCACGCACGAGGAACACGCGGCGGCGATCGCGATGGTGCGGACGATCGCCCGCGAGCTCGAACGGCCGGTGGCGATCCTGGGCGACCTGCAGGGGCCGCGCATCCGCGTGGGGGACCTGCCGGCGCCGGTGGCGCTGGAGGACGGCCGCGAGGTGACGCTCGCGCCGGAGGACGGCGGGCTCCCGTCCGACATCCCCATCACCTACGACGGACTGGCGCGCGACGTGAGCGTGGGGAGCCGCGTGCTGATGGATGATGGGCTGCTCGAGCTCACGGTGACGGCGGTGGAGGGGGCGCGCGTGCGCGCGCGCGTGGTGCACGGCGGCACGCTGCGGGAGCACAAGGGGCTCAACCTGCCGGGGATCGTGGTGAGCGCGCCATCGCTCACCGACAAGGACCGGGCGGACATCGCCTTCGCCGTGGCGCAGGAGCTGGACTACCTGGCGCTGAGCTTCGTGCGCAAGGCGGACGACCTGCGCGCGCTGCGGGCGCTCGTGCCGAAGGGGCTGCTGCTGGTGGCGAAGATCGAGAAGGACACGGCGCTGTCGGGGATCCACGCGATCGTGGAGGCGGCGGACGCGGTGATGGTCGCGCGCGGCGACCTGGGGGTGGAGCTCCCCTTCGAGGAGGTGCCGATCGCGCAGAAGCGCATCATCGCGGTGGCGAACGCCCTGGGGCGGCCGGTGATCACGGCCACGCAGATGCTCGAATCGATGGTGTCGAACCCGCGGCCGACGCGCGCGGAAGCGAGCGACGTGGCGAATGCGATCCTCGACGGCACCGACGCCGTGATGCTCTCGGCGGAGACGGCGGCGGGGGCGTATCCGCGGCTCGCGGTGGAGGCGATGACGCGGATCATCCAGGAGATCGAGCGGCACCCGATCCCGCGCTCGGCGATGCGCCGGCGCGAGGAGCCGGGGAGCGGGCCGGCGCGCACGGAGGACGCGATCGCCGCGGCGACGGCGGCGGCGGCGCGTTCGCTGCACACACCGCTGGTCATCGTGTTCACGAAGGGCGGGTCGAGCGCGCGCGTGGTGGCGTCACACCGCCCCGACGTGCCGATCCTCGCGGTGACCGACCTCGAGCGCACGTGGCGGCAGCTCGCGCTCGTGTGGGGGGTGCAGCCGGCGCTCGTGGAGCACGCGGCGGACTACGATGAGATGTTCGCGCGCGCGCGCGAGGCCGTCGCGCGGTCGGGGCTCGCGCGCACGGGGGACCGCGTGATCGTCACGGCGGGCGTTCCCTTCGACGTGCCGGGTTCCACCAACCTGATGAAGGTGGAAGTGCTGTGAGGCTGACGTTCCTCGGCACGGGCACGAGCTACGGCGTGCCGCAGATCGGGTGCCGATGCGCGGTGTGCCGGTCCACGGACCCGCGCGACCGCCGCACGCGGAGCGGAGCGGTGGTGACCACGAACGGCGGCGCGCAGCTGCTCATCGACACGCCGCCCGAGCTGCGGCTCCAGCTCACCGCGAGCGACATCGACCGGGTGGACGCGGTGCTCTTCACGCACGAGCACGCCGACCACACGCACGGGATCGACGACCTGCGCGCCATCTCGATGCGGCGCGGCTCGCCGATCCCGGTGTACGGGCCGGCGGAGACGCTCGCGAGCCTCGCGGCGCGCTTCCCGTACATCTTCGACGAGCACATGGCGCCCACGCCGGGGACGTCGCGCCCCGAGGGGCGCACGCATCCGCTCACGGCGGGGCGCGCGGTGCGCATCGCCGACGCCGAGGTGCTGCCGGTGGAAGTGCCGCACGGGCGGATGACCGTGTTCGGCTACCGGATCGGGGCGCTGGCGTACATCACGGACGCGAAGGCGCTCCCCGACGCGGCGCTCGCGGCGGTGCGCGGCGCGAAGGTGCTCGTGCTGAACGCGCTGCTGCGCACGGAGCACCCCACGCATCTGAGCATCGACGAGGCGGTGGCGACGGCGAAGCGCGTGGGGGCGGAGCGCACCTTCCTCACGCATCTCACCCACGAGAACCGGCACGCCGACCTCGAGGCGGAGCTCCCCCCCGGGGTGCAGCCGGCCTTCGACGGCCTGTCGGTGCGGGTGGACTGACGTGGCGATCGCGCTCGACACCACGCTCATGTTCGCGCCGCGCGTCGCGGGGGCGCTGGAGCCCGCGGCGTGGCGCGAGGGACTCGCGGCGCTCCGCGATGCGGAGGCGGTGGTGGCGCGCCGGCGCGCGGCGGGGGAGCTCGGCTTCCTCGATCTCGCGCAGGGGGGCGCGGCGCTCGACGAGCTGCGGCGCTTCGCCGATGGCGTGGGGCAGGCGTTCAGCGACGTGGTGGTGCTCGGGATCGGCGGCTCGGCGCTCGGCGCCCGCGCGCTGCGCGGCGCGCTGCGCCCGCCGGCGTGGAACGCGCGGAGCGACGAGGCGCGCGACTGGTTCCCGCGGCTGCACGTGGCCGACAACATCGATCCCGCGGGCTTCGCGGCGCTGCTCGAGCGCACGGATCCCGCGCGCACCCTCTTCCTCGTGGTGTCCAAGTCGGGGACGACGGCGGAGACGCTCGCGCAGTACCTGGTGGTGCGCGAACGACTGCGCGAGACGGTGGGGGCGGCGGCGCCGCGCCACCTGGTGTTCGTCACCGATCCGGAGCGCGGGGCGCTCCGCGCGATCGCGCGCGCGGAGGGGATCGTGTCGATGGACGTGCCGCCGAACGTGGGCGGCCGCTACAGCGTGCTCTCGCCGGTGGGGTTGCTGCCGGCGGCGCTCGCGGGGATCGACGTGGCCGCGCTGCTCGAGGGCGCGATGGCGATGCGCGACCGCTGCACGGGCGACCCGGAGACGGACCCCGCGGCGGCGTTCGCGCTGGCGCAGTGGCTCGCGCACACGCGGCTCGGCCTGGGCACGCACGTGCTCATGCCGTACGCCGGGGCGCTGCGCGACGTCGCCGCGTGGTTCGTGCAGCTCTGGGCGGAGAGTCTCGGCAAGCGCCGCCCCGACGGCACGCCCACGGGCCCGACGCCGATCGCGGCCATCGGCGCGACCGACCAGCACGCCCAGCTCCAGAATTTCATGGATGGTCCGCGCGACAAGACGGTGACCTTCGTGGCGGTGGCGGAGCGCGCCGTGGACGTGGCGGTCCCGCCCGCGCCGGCGGGCGAACCGGCCTTCGCGCACGTGGGCGGGCGCACGCTCGGCCAGCTCCTCGACGTGGAGCGGCGCGCGACGGCGGCGGCGCTCGCCGGCGTTGGGCGGCCGAGCATGAGCATCACGCTCGACCGCTGCGACGCATGGCACGTGGGCGGGCTGCTGATGATGATGCAGCTCGCGGCCGTCCGCGCCGGGGCGCTCTACGGCGTGGACCCGCTCGACCAGCCCGGGGTGGAGCTCGGGAAGCGGCTGGCGATCGAGGAACTCGGCGGGTGAGGGGGTAGTCCTTCGTCTGACGCGAGCGGCCGCCGGGGGCGTTATCTTCCGCGCGTGACTTCACCGAGCACTTGCCGGCCGCTGCCCGCGATCGCGGGGCTCATGATCGCGGCGTCGTTCGCGCTGAGCTGCGCGAGCGCGCGCGAGCCGGGGCGTGTCGAGCCGCCGGCGCCGGCGGATTCGGCGCACGCGGCGGCGCCCGCGCAACCGGA
>DATKOH010000221.1:0-3012 GCA_035524735.1 Gemmatimonadaceae bacterium | reverse complement strand
GCGAGCGCGGCATCTACTTCGTGGTGGACGCCATGCAGGGACTCGGCGGCGCCACCCTCGATGCGCGCGCCTGCTGCATCGACATCCTCGCCTGCGGCGGGCAGAAATGGCTCCTCTCGCCCTGGGGCTCCGGCTTCGCCTACGTGCGGCGGGAGCTCATCCGCGAGATCGAGCCCGAGGCCGTGGGCTGGATGGCGATGCGCGCCTCGGAGGACTTCACCCGCCTCGTGGACTACGAGTTCGCCTTCCACGAGGACGCGCGCCGCTTCGAGGTGATCACCGTCCCCTTCCAGGACTTCGCCGGCTTCAACGCGAGCGTCGACCTGCTCCTCACGCTCGGGCTGGAGCAGGTGGCGGCGCACGACGCCGCGCTCGTGCAGCTCGCCGTGGACTGGGCCGGCACGCGCAAGGACATGCGTCTCGTGACGCCGGCCGATCCCGCGCGCCGCGCCGCGATCGTCTGCATCGCGCCGCCGGATCCCGCCGCGGCGTCCCGGCGCCTCGCCAAGGCGCACGTGATCCACTCCGTGCGCGAGGGGGCGATCCGCCTCTCCCCGCACTGCTACAACACGCGCGACGAGATGGTGCGCGCCCTCGAGATCCTCGGCGCGACGGACTAGAGGCGCACCCGCAGCCAGCGCCGCGCGACGTACACCCCGGCGGCGACCGCGGCGCCCCAGCCGATGAACTGCGCGAGCCCGGGCCAGAGCCCCGGCCCGTAGAGCGCGCCCGGCCCCTCCGCCGGCACGCGCGACGCCGACGGCGCGCCGTTCACCGCGTACACGCCCAGCGACACCAGCGCGCCCGCGGCGAGGATGAGCAGCGTCCGCCAGAGCGCCTGCGCCGCGGACGGAGCGAAGCGCACGCCGATCATGGCGCCGCCTCCGCCGCGTCCTCCTCGTTCACCTCCGCTTCCTCCGCCGAGAAGGCGTGGCGCCGTACCACCGCGTCCACCCACCCCCAGTTCATCGCGAGGTGCAGCGCCACCGTCACCATCAGCACGTTCGACCACGCGTCGTGCGTCTCGTACCAGGCGCCGTCGTAGATCGTGGCGATGCCGAGCGCCGGCAGCGCCGCGCGCGACACGACCGCCCCCGACACGATCTCGATCACCATCGCGACGAAGAGCGTCACGTTCACCGCGTAGTTGAAGCGCGCGCGGAAGGAGGCGCCGGCGCCGAGTCGCGCCGCTTTCGCCACGATCCAGTGCCACGAGAGGAGGAGGTGCATCACCAGCGGCACCACGAGCGCGAGGCCGATCACCTCGTGCGCCCACACGCCGGAGAGCTGCGGCGTCTCGAGCAGCAGGAAGAGCGCGAGCAGCGCCACGTCCAGCCAGAGGGCGAAGACGGTGCGGCGCGCGAGCGGCGGGGCGGAGGAGAAGTTCGGTCGGGTCATGTCGGTGACGTACCAACGCGCGAGGGTGAGCTTTCGTTGGCGGAACGCGCGGCGTCCACCCATATTGGCGCCCGTCCCCCACTCGCGGGAAGTGATGCACCGCAGCCTGATCCTGCCGCTCGCCTGTCTGCTGTTCGCCGCCCCGTCCCGCCCCCCCGCCGCCGAGGCCGCGCCCCACGCCAATCGCCGCCCGGCCGGACGCTGGTCGCACGACACGCTCTTCGTCACCTTCGACGCGCGCGACGCCCTCTGGCGCCCCGACGAGGACGACAGCCCCCCGGCCGCGGTGCAGGCCTTCGCCGAGGGTTCCGGCGCGCCCTCCGTGCCCGGCCCGCTCCTCCGCGTGCGCTCGGGCGCGACCATCGTCGCGACGGTCAGGAACTCGGTGAAGGACTCCACCCTCGTGATGCACGGCCTCCTCACCTATCCGTCGGCGAAGGATGACACCGTGCAGGTGGCCGCCGGCCGGGAGCGCACCATCACCTTCCGCGCCGGCGCGCCGGGCACCTACCTCTACTGGGGCACCACCCGGCACGCGCCAGCTCCCGAGACGCGTGACTACGGCCCCGACGCCGCGCTCGGCGGCGCCTTCGTCATCGATCCCGCCGCCGGGCCCGTCCCCGACGACCGCATCTTCGTCATCACGCAGATCCTCTTCGAGGGCGACTCCACCAAGCCCAAGCCGAACTGGGAGCGCTTCGAAGTGGCGATCAACGGACGCGCCTGGCCGTACACCGAGCGGCTCGCCTACGCGCAGGGCGACACCGTGCGCTGGCGCTGGGTGAACAGCGGTTGGGAGGCGCACCCGATGCATCTCCACGGCTTCTTCTTCCGCATCGACGCGCGCAGCGGACTGCTCGCCGACACGCTCTACGCCCCCGACCGCCGGCGCCTCGCGGTCACCGAGCGCATGGACCCCGGCACCACCATGCTCATGACCTGGGTCCCCGACCGCGCGGGCAACTGGCTCTTCCACTGCCACATCGCGGCCCACGTGAACCCGGGACTCGTGTATCCCTTCCCGGGCGACTCGCTGCCGCACTACCCGTCGCCCTCGGGCGCGCCGCCCACGATGATGGGCGGCTTGATACTCGGCATCACGGTCACGCCGCGCGCGGGCTTCACGGCGCCCGCGCCCGCGCTTCCCCCGCGCGACCTGCGCATGGTGCTGCGCGAGCTCCCCTTCCTCGTCGATTCCTTCCCGGGCGTCTCGGTCGCGTTGGGCGACAGCGCGCAATTCGGGCGCACGCGGCTGCCGCACGATGTGCCGGTGCCCACCCTCGTGCTCACCCGCGGGCAGACGACGCGCATCCGCGTGGTCAACCACATGTCGCTCCCCGCGGCCGTGCACTGGCACGGGTTGGAGATCGAGAGCTACAGCGATGGCGTCCCCGGCTGGAGCGGCACCGCGTCCCGCATCGCGCCGCTCATCGCGCCCGGCGATTCCTTCACCGCCGAGCTGACGCCGCCGCGCGCGGGGACCTTCATGTACCACTCGCACGTCATGAACGGCGAGTCGATGGCCAGCGGCCTCTACGGCGCGCTGCTGGTCGTGGAGCCCGGCGCCGCGTACGACTCCACGCGCGACATCGTGCTGCTCTTCGGCGGCGGCGA
>DATKOH010000220.1:0-4159 GCA_035524735.1 Gemmatimonadaceae bacterium | reverse complement strand
GAGGCCGAAGAGGGTGCAGAGCGTGGTCATGAGGATCGGGCGCAGCCGCACGCGCGCCGCGTCGACGATGGCGCGCTCGAGCGGCAGCCCGTCCAGCCGCATCCGGCGGCGCGTGAAGTCGAGGAGGATGATCCCGTTCTTCACGATGAGGCCCACCAGCAGGATCAGCCCCATCAGCGAGCTCACGTTGAGCGGCGTCCCGGTGAGGAGCAGCAGCGCCACCGCCCCCACGAAGCTCACCGGCGCCGCGGTCACGATCACGAGCGGCTCCACGAAGCTCTGGAACTGCAGCACCATCACCGCGATCACGCTCACGGCGGCGAGCGCGAGCACGATCAGCAGCGCGCGGAAGGCCTCCTGCTGGTTCGCGTACTGCCCGCCGATCTCGACGCGGATCCCTGGGGGGGGCGGCACGGCGGCGAGCACGTCCCGCACGTCGCGCATGACGCTCCCCAGCGCCCGGTCGCTCACGTCCGACGTGATCGCGATCATCTGCTGCTGGTTCTCGCGCAGGAGCTCGGCGCGCGTCTCCGCCGGCGTCACCGTCGCGAGGGCGCCCAGCGGCACGGCGCGCCGCGCCGTCCCCACCACGGGGAGCGCGGCGAGCCGCTGCGGGTCGAAGCGCACCGAGTCGGGCGCGCGCACGCGCACGCGGATCGCGCGGTCCTCGCGGCGCACCTCGCCGGCGTCCACGCCGAGCAGCGCGCCGCTCACGGCGGCGTCCACCTGCTCCGGATCGAGTCCCGCCCTCGCCGCCTCGGCCTCGCGCACGCGGAGCTTCATCTCCGGCGCCGGCTCGGAGACGCCGTCGTAGAGGTCCTCCACCCCTTCCACCGCCGCGATCCGCGGCGCGAGCGTCCGCGCGTAGCCCTCCAGCGGCTCCAGCTGCTCGCCGAACAGCTTGATCTCCACGGGCTTCGCGGCGCCGGCGAGGTCGTTGATCACGTCGGAGAGGATCTGCACGAACTCGATGCGCAGCCGCGGCACGGAGCGCTGGATCCGGTCGCGCGCGTCGTCGATCACCTGGAAGCTCGACCGGCTCCGCTTCGACCGCGGCACCAGCCGCACGACGATGTCGCCGCGGTTCTGCTGCGTGGCGAACAACCCGAGCTCGGCGCCGAGGCGCCGCGACGTGCCCGCCACCTCGGGGATCTCCGCGAGGAGGCGCTCCGCCTGCCGCACCATGCGGTCGCTCTCGGCGAGCGACGTGCCGCCCGGGGTCCAGTAGTCGAGCACGAAGGCCCCTTCGTCCATCTCCGGCAGGAAGGCGGTGCCCACGAAGCGCTGGGCCACGATGCCGAGCGCCACGAGCGCCAGCGCCGCGGCCACCACCGCGCGCGGCCGCGGCAGGGTGCGCGCGAGCGAGTCCGCGTACCACGCCGAGAGACCGTCGAGACTGGCGGAGATCCGCGCGAAGAGCGCCCCCGGGCCCGCGCCGCGCTCCACCTCGTGCGGCGAGAGGAACTGCTCGCTGAGGAGCGGGATCACCGTGAGCGCGAGCACGAGCGACACCAGCACCGCGATCGTGAGCGTGACCGAGAGCGCGATGAAGAACTGCCCGACCACCCCTTCGAGCAGCCCGAGGGGGAGGAAGACCACCACGGTGGTCACCGTCGACGTGGTGACGGGCCAGATCAGCTCCTGCAGCGCCTCGCGGATCGCGTCGCGGCGCCCGGCGCCGAGCGCGAGGTGGCGGGCGATGTTCTCGGTGACCACCACCGCGTCGTCGATCACGAGCCCGATCGCGATCGCCATCGCGCCCAGCGTCATCAGGTTGAAGGTCTGCCCGGCGAGGCGCATCACGAACACGGTGATCATCATCGTGAGCGGGATCGCGCTCGCGCTCACCGCGGTGATCCGCGCGTGGCCGAGGAAGGCGAGCAGCACGAGCACCGCGAGCGCCGCGCCGATGAGCATCGCGTCGCGCACGCTCCCCAGCGCCTCGCGCACGAGCGAGGCCTGGTCGTAGAGCGGGGTGAGGCGCACGCCGGCGGGGAGCTGCGGCGCGATCGTCGCGACCACGGCGGCGATGCTGTCCGCGATGGCGACGGTGTTCCCGCCGGGCTGCCGGGTGACGTTGATGAGCGCCGCCGGCCGTCCGTTGGCCGCGATCACCCGCACGTGGTCCTCCGTGCCGAGCGTCACCGTCGCGACGTCGCGCACGCGGAGCCCGCCGGGGAGCACCACGGCGCCGACGTCCTCCACCGCGTGCGCCTCCTGGTCGGTCACCACGAGATATTGCCGGTAGTCCTGCGATACGCGCCCGAGCGCCGCCACGGGGAGCGCGCGGCGGATCGCCGCGGCGAGGTCGTCGTAGCTCATCCCCAGCCCCGCGAGCCGCGCGGGATCGGCCACCACCTCCACCTCGCGCACGTCCGTGCCGCTCACGTCCACGCGCCCCACCCCCGGGATGCGCGAGAGGACGGGCTTCACCTGGTAGCGCGCGATGTCGAAGAGCGTCGCCGGGTCGCCCCCCTCGAGGTTGTAGCTCAGGATCGGGAAGAGCGACGGGGTGAGCCGCTCGACCTCGAGCTCGAGCCCCGCCGGCAGGTCGCCCCGCACCTGGTTCACCCGCGCCTGCACCTGCTGCAGCGCCAGCGGCATGTCCGTGTTCGGCGAGAAGAACATGTTCACCTCCGCCTCGCCGCGGATCGAGCGCGTGCGCACGCGCACGACGCCGGGCACGATCGACACGGCCTCCTCGATCGGCCGCGTGACCGCGAAGACCATCTGCCGCGCGCCGAGCGCCGAGCCCGTCGCCACGATGGTGATGCGCGGGAACTTGAGCTCGGGGTAGATCGCGGAGGGGAGCTGCAGTCCCGCCCAGATGCCGGCGGCGCTCGCGAGCGCGACGACGAGGTAGACGAAGCGCCGCTGGGCGGTCAGCGCGTCGAAGAGCCTCACGGCGTCGCGCGCGCGCTGTCGTGCGCCGCCATGACGCGCGCGCTGTCCTCCACGCCGTACGCGCCGTCGGTCACGACGGTCTCGCCGGCCGCGACGCCCGTGCGCACCTCCACGCCCTCCGGGCCGCGCCCGCCCACCGTCACCGCGCGCGCGTGCGCCACCCCCGCGCTGTCCACGACGAACACGCGGTAGCCCTCCCCCTCCGGCACCAGCGCGGCCGCGGGGATGATCACCGCGTCGGGACGCACGTCCGTGGTGATGCGGCCGAACACGGTCTCGCCGATGCGCAGCGCGCGCCGCCGCGCGGTCATGCGCGCGCGCACCTGCACCGAACGCTCCAGCGAGTCCACCGTCGCGCCGATGTCCGTCACCGCGGCGTCGCCCAGCGGCTCCCCGCGTTCATCCTCCCCCGCCGTGACCGCCACCGCCGCGCCGGGCGCGATCGCCGCCGCGTCCGCGGGGGAGACGAAGAAGACGAGGTCGAGCGCCGCGGGGTCGGCCACCGCCACCACGGGCGTGGACGCGTCCACCGGCGCGCCGAGCACCGCGCTCATGCGCGTCACCACGCCGGCGATCGGCGCGCGCAGCGTCGCGAGCTGCAGCGACCGCTGCGCCGAGACCTGCGCCGCCTGCGCCTGCGCGAGCTCGGCGGCGGCGAGGTCGAGGTCCTTGCGCGCCAGCACCCCCGCCTCGGTGAGCCGCACCGCGCGATCGTAGCCGTGCTGCGCGCTCGCGAGCGCGGAGGCGGCGCTCTTCGCGGCCGCCTCGAAGGGCGCGCGCTCGAACTCCACCAGCGGCTCGCCCGCCGCGACCCGCTGGCCAGCCACCACGAAGATCCGCGCGACGCGCGTGGGCGCGGGCGCGCTCAGTTCCGCGAAGCGCCCGGGGCGCGGCACCACCGTGCCGAGCGCGCCCACTACGTGCGCGAAGCGGGCGCGCACCGCGGTCGCGGTCCGGACGGGCACCACCGGCCGCGAGGCGCCGGAATCCCCCGCCGCATGGCAGGCGGCGGCCGCGAAGGCGAGGAGGGCGAGCAGGGGGCGTCGGGAAGATCTCACGGGAGCGGGGCGGTGAGGGTCCGGAGACGGAGCAGCGCGGCGGCGATCTCCACCGCCGCCAGGTCATCAACGTAGCGCCCGAACGCGTCGCGCGCCGTGCGCTGGGCCTCGAGCACCGTGGGCAGCGGCGCGGCGCCCTCGGCGTACGCGGTGAGCGCCATCGCGGCCACCCGGCGCGCACTGGCGAGCACCCGCTC
>DATKOH010000219.1:0-9826 GCA_035524735.1 Gemmatimonadaceae bacterium | reverse complement strand
TGCGTGTCTTCGACACGAAGACGGTCAGGATCCTGATGATCGTGGTGAGGAGTTCGTAGCGGGCGGTGGACGCCTGTTCGCCCAGGGGCTCGCGAGCTTTGTAGTACCAGTCCCGCGCCTCGCGGGCGGAACCCAGCGCATACTCGAAGAATCGCGCCCGGTCCTTCCGGCCGAGGCGGCTGTACCCCTCGGCGAGATTCGCGCTGATCGATTCAGCGGCGCGCACCAACTGGTCGCTCAGCGCCGCATACTCCGGCCGCGACCGGAGCCACTGCCCATCCCTCCGCCCGAGCTCCCCGGCGTACAACGCCGTGCGGTACACCCGGAGCGACCAGATCGGGTCATTGCGCACATGCGCCGGCACGCCGCGCTCCCACTCATCGTAACTCACCACCCACCACTCGCGTTGCAGACGCGCGGATGATGCACCGACTCGCCCTCCGCACCATCACCGAATTCCCGCCACTATCATCCCTCCCTACTCCCGCCCCTCCCACGCACGACTCGCGACTCGCCCCGCCGCCAGTCGCCAGTCGCGCCCCTTCGCCTTTCCCACTATCTACTGTCCACTATCCACCGCCTGCTCGAGACGCACCACGTATTCCCCTCTCGCCCGCCCGATCGTCTCCAGCACCATCGCCTTCTCCTCCGCCGACGCGTAGTCCGTGTTCGTCTCGGCGTCCGCCCGCAGGCGGTCGAGCCAGGCCAGGAAGAAGCGGATGTCCTGCGACGAGCGCTGCGACCGGTTCCCCACCACCACGTACACCGGGCTCGTGGTCGAGAACGGATAGATGTCCAGGATCGGCGCCTGCGAGTGGGGACTCCACGCGCGCAGCGTGATCCACGAGCTCGCGTTCACCGTGACCGTGCGCGTGCCGCTCGCCGCCGTGCCATCGGCCGAGAGCGGGAGCGAATCCACGACCTTCCCGTTCATCACGATCTCCACGCGCTCCACCTTCACGATGCTCGTCATGCGCGCCGTCACGGTGAGCCGGTGCGTGCCCGCGGGGAGCGCGATCTCGCTGCCGATGTCGCGGCCGTTCACCGTCATCTCGAGGAGCGGGCCGTTGGTCGCGAAGGTCTTCCCCGCCTTGAGCGCCGCGAGCCACTTCCCATGGTCGAGCGTGCCGCTCTTCACGTACACGCGGTTGAGCCCCACGGGGCCGCGAAGCGACGCGTAGTTCGTCATCGCGTCGGTGCCGCCGGCCGCCGGGATGCGCAGCCCGCAGTTGAGCAGCTTGTACCAGATGTCGGCGGTGCTCCGATGGTCGGCGAAGCCCGTGATCTCCATGTAGTCGACCTTGCCGAGCACGGCGTCCACCGGGAGTTCGTGGTGGAGCGGCACCGCCAGGTTCGACGGGTCGATCGGCGCGTCGATCACGTGCACGTACCCGGTGACGCCGTTCTGCCGGTGCGCCAGCTCCAGCACCTGCGCGTTCATCGGCGCGAGGCTCGCCGCCGCCGTCCCCTGGTACGCGGCGTAGCCGGGGAGCTGCACGTGGTCCGTGATGCCGAGCAAGCCGGTGTGCCCCCAGTAGCTCGTGTGGAACTCCTGCCCGGAGAAGATGAGCGTGTTCCGGTCGCTCGCCGCGTCGAGCTTGCCGGTGAACCAGGCGATGTCGGGGAAGCGCTCCTCCTTGTTCACGATCAGGTTCTCGATCACGTGCACGTCCTCGGCGCGCGCCTGCGCGGCGAGATCGGTGGGGGTGACGACGTAATGCCCGCCGTAGTTCATGTGCACGTGCACGTCGCCGGAGAACCAGCCCTTCGCCGGCAGGTCGGCGATGCGCCGCAGGGTGAAGACCATCGGCTTCTCGGGGCCGGCGCCGCCCTCGTACGTCTGTGTCCGCGTCTGCACGGCGTACTCGAGTCCCTTGGTCACCGTCACCGTGACGGCGCCCGCCGGCACGGTCACGCGCGCGCGGCCGTGCGCGAAGAAGTAGCCGATCTCGAAGGCGCGCTCCGTCCGGTCGAAGGAGTCGTCGGCGCGGCGGAGCGCGTCGCGCGGCGCCCAGCTGCGGCCGTCGGCGGTGACCACCGCCACGCGCGCGTCGGCGGGGGAGCCGTCCGCGTTCCGGAGCACGACGTCCAGCGTCGCCGTGGATTCGCCGTACGCGAGCGTCTCCTGCACGAGACGCGTGCGCTTCCCGCCGGGGAGCTCGATCGTCCAGAGCGACGTGTTCCCCCCTTCGTTCGAGATGTACGCGATGCGCGAGCCGTCGGGAGACCAGCGGGGATCGGTGGCGTCGTAGTCGCCGTACGTGAGCTGGAAGGGGTGCCCGCCCTCCGGCGTCGTGAGCCAGAGCGCGTTGCGCTGGCGGCCCAGGTACGAGCTGTAGACCACGCGCGCGCCGTCGCGCGACCAGTCGGGGCGCGCGCGCCAGTTCGTCTCCTCATCGTGGATCTCGCGCATCGCGGCCGGCTGGGCGAGCGGCAGCCGCCAGAAGGTGCCCGCCCCCCAGATGTGCCCGCGGTTGGAGATGATGATCAGCCCGCTCCCATCCGGCGCCCAGGTGGGCGAGAGGTACTGGTCGTACACCGAGTAGTAGTAGCGTGGCAGATGGCTGTCGTTGCTCGGCGTCACGCGCTGCACGGCGCCGGTGGCGGCGTCGAGCACGGCGACGTTGAAGCGCCCCTCGAACTGCGTGGTCGTGAAGGCGATGCGGCCGCCGTCGGGGCTCCATCGCGGTTCGACGTTCACCGCGCCGTTCCGGGTGAGCGGGGTGACGGCGCCGCTCTCGAGGTCGAGCAGCTCCAGCTCCATCGCGTCGTGGTCGTAGCGCACGAACGCGACCTTCTTCCCGTCGGGGCTCCAGTCGGGCTGATGGTCGTAGCCGTGTCCCCAGGTGATCTGCGTCGCCACGGTGGTGCCGAGCGCCTGCCGCCAGAGCGAGCCGTTCATCGCGAAGATCAGCTCGCGGCCGTCGGGGCTCCACGTGACGCTCGCGGGCCCGGTGGTCACCTGCGGCAGGAACATCTCGCGGTAGTAGTAGTCGTGCGGCTCGTTGATCTGCTTGAGCACGGGTTCGCGCTGCTGCGCGGCGGCCGGCGCCAGCGCGGCCGCGGCGAGCGCGAGCGCGGCGAGAGAGCGTTTCATCGTCCCACCAGGAGGAGGAGGCCCACGTCGTAGAGCGCGTGCGTCCACGCGACGATGCCGAAGCCGCGCAGCACGTAGATCAGGCTGAAGAGCAGACCGCCCACGGTGCGGAAGAGGAAGCTGGGGAGTTCCAGCTTGTCGCCGTAGGGGCCCACGTAGTGCGACGCCGAGAAGATGAGCGCGCTCACCACCACGGCCACCGCCGCCGAGAGACGCGGGCCGAGGCCGAGCGCCACGCGCCCCAGCCAGAGGAGCGCCGTGACGATCACCACGCGGAAGAGCAGTTCCTCGAAGATGCCGGCGCCGAGCGACACCATGAGGCGCGTGGGCAGGTCGACGGCCGGCGGGCCGCCGATCGCCATCAGGTGCAGCGCGTGGAGCACGCGCGCGGTGATCTGCGACGCGGCCACGGCGAAGACCGCGGCCAGCGCCAGCGACTCGAGCGTCATGAACGCGTAGATGCGCGCGCGCGTCGGCGCGCCGTTGGCGGCCACATCGCGGGCCACGAGCAGCGCCGCCACGCCGAGCACCACCGCGCCGAAGAGCGCATCCCCCCAGGTGCCCGCGGCGGCGTGGAAGCCCTGCCGCAGCACCACTTCGGCGCCGTTGCGCACTCCCTGCGTCTCGCTGCGCGGCAGCGCGAGGGCCAGCACCTCGTAGCCGAGCAGGAGCGGGAGCGCGAAGAGGAGGGAGTAGCGCGGCGCCCGGCTCGCGCGGAAGTAGCCCTGCGCGCCGTCGTCGGCGAGCATCATGCCCCGCCCCGGAGATACCGCTTCTGCGGATCGAGCACGTCGCGCAGGAGCTCGAGCTCGCGCGCGCTCGGCGGCGCCACGTCGCCGAGCGAGGCGCGCGCGCGGAGCGGCCAGCCCACCGCACCGCGCACCTGCTCCACCGTCACGCCGGGATAGAGCGCGGCGAGCTCCAGTTCGCCGTCCTCCGCGCCCGCCTCGAGGATGCCGAGGTCGGTGATCACCTTCACCGGCCCCGCCCCGGGCATCCCGAGCGCGCGGCGCGGCACGCCGCGGCAGTGGTGTCCGGGGCTGGTGATGAAATCCACGGCGGCGGGGAAGGCGCGCTTCGACGCGCGCGCGATGATGAGCGTGCGCTGCGCATGCACCGCGATCTCGGCCGCGCCGCCGCTCCCGGGAAGGCGCACCTTCGGGTGGGCGTAGTCCCCCACCACGGTCGTGTTGATGTTCCCGAAGCGGTCCACCTGCGCGCCGCCGAGGAAGCCCACCTCGATCCGCCCGTTCTGCAGGAAGAACTGGAAGACATCGGCCATCCCGCAGACCATGAGTGCGCCGGTGACGAGCGCCGGGTCGCCGATCGAGACGGGGAGCCGCTCGGGCACCGCGCCCACCGCGCCCGACTCGTAGATGAGCACGAGCGCCGGCGCGTGCGTGGCGCGCGCGAGGTTGCACGCGAGGTTGGGCAGCCCGATGCCGACGAAGACGACCTCGCCGTCGCGCAGCTCGCGCGCGGCGACGGCGGTCATCATCTCCTCCGCGGAGTAGCCGCGCTCAGTAGCCATAGTTCACCGGCGGCGCCATCTGCCGGCGCGCCGTGAGGCGCCGCAGCTCCGGCTGGCGCGCGAGGTACTCCGCGCGGTCGCGCACGCCGAACACGAAGTCGCGCAGGTACGCGTCCAGCGCCGCGGGATCGCGCGAGATCCCCTCCCACGACACGTAGAAGTCGTTGTCGCGGTCGTAGTAGCCCTGCGCGTAGCTCGGATGCGCCCCCCAGGGCTCGATCACCACCGCGCTCACGATCATCCCGGGGATCACGGTGCGGTTCGGGTCGGCGCGGATCACGCTCGGCTCCACCAGCTCCTCCGCCACCACGATCACCGTCTTCGACGCGAAGGCCGCCTCCTTCTGCACGCCGAGCAGCCCCCAGATCTGCGCGTTGCCGTCGGCGTCGCAGCGCTGCGCGTGCACGATGGTGACGTCCGGGTTGAGCGCCGGCACGGTGGCGAGCCGCTCGCCGGTGTACGGGCACTCCACGGAACGGATGCGCGGGTTCGCCGCCGGGAGATCGGTGCCCATGTAGTCGCGCAGCGGCCAGAAGGGGAGGCGCGCGGCGCCGGCGCTGAAGCGCGCCACCATGCCGAAGTGGGAGTACTCCTCGATCTCGAGCGGCGGCGTCCCCTGCTCCACCGCCCGGCGGAAGGCGTGCAGCGAGCCCACGCCGGGATTGCCCGCCCAGGAGAAGACGAGCTTCGCCGCGCACCCCGCGGCGATCATCTGGTCGTAGATCACGTCGGGCGTGAGGCGCGCGAGGGTGAGCCCGCGGCGCCGCTGGCGGATGATCTCGTGCGCCGCCGCGAAGCAGATCAGATGCGTGAACCCCTCGATGACGAGGGTGTCGCCATCGCGCACGTGCTGCGCGATGGCGTCCCGCATCGGCAACACCTTCGTCATCGCGCCGCCGCGAGGCACTCGTCCAGGATCCGCAGGGCGATGTCCACGTCCTCGGCGTCGATGACGAGCGGCGGCGCGAGGCGCAGCGCGTTCTTCCCCGCCCCCAGCACGAGCAGCCCCTTCCGGAACGCCATCTCCTCGATCGGCTTGATCGCCTCGGGGAAGGGCTCGCGCGTGGCGCGGTCCTTCACGAGCTCCACGCCGACCATGAGCCCGCGCCCGCGCACGTCGCCGATCATGGCGTGCTTCGCCTGCAGCTGCTTCACGCCGGCCATGAGGCGCTCCCCCATCGCGGCGGCGTTCTGCATGAGCCCTCCCTCGACGAGATCGAGCGTGGCGAGCGCGGCGGCGCAGCAGACGGGGTTGCCGCCGAAGGTGGAACCGTGCGCGCCGCTCTCCCAGCGCGTGATGCTCTCGCGCGCGATGATGGCGCCGATCGGCATCCCCGAGCCGAGCCCCTTCGCCGTGAGCAGGATGTCCGGCTCGACGCCCTCCTCCCACTCGCAGGCGAACATCTTCCCCGTGCGGCCGATCCCGCTCTGGATCTCGTCGAACACGAGGAGGATCCCGTGCCGGTCGCACAGCTCGCGGAGCGCGCGCAGGTAGCCGGGGGGCGGCACGACGTAGCCTCCCTCCCCCTGGATCGGCTCGACGAAGATCGCCGCGATGTCATCCGGCGCCGCGTGGCGCTGGAAGAACTCCTTCTCGATCTGCGACACGCAGGTGAGGTCGCACTGGCAGTCGCGCCGGTAGTCGCAGCGGTACTCGTAGCCGTACGGCAGGTGATACACCTCGGGGACGAGCGGCCCGAAGTGCGCGCGCTGTTTCACCGAGCGGCTCGTGAGGCTCATGCCGCCGTACGAGCGGCCGTGGAAGGCGCCCTTGAAGGCGATGATCCCCGGCCGGCGGGTGGAGTTGCGCGCGAGCTTGATCGCGCCGTCCACGCTCTCGGTGCCCGAGTTCGACAGGAAGACGCGCTTCTTGCTCTTCCCCGGCGCGAGCTTCGCGAGCCGCTCGCAGAGGTCGGCCATCCCGGCGAAGTAGAAGTCCGAGCCGCAGATGTGGAGGAAGCGGTCGGCCGCGTCCTTCACCGCCGCCACCACCTTCGGATGCCCGTAGCCGGTGGAGGAGACCGCGATCCCGGCCATGAAGTCGAGGAAGCGATTGCCGTCCACGTCCTCGACCATCGCGCGCTCGCCGCGCGCGATCACGAGCGGATACTCCTTGATGTAGCAGGTGGACGTGTATTCCGCGTCCTTCGCCACGATCGCGGCCGCCTTGGGGCCGGGGGGCGGGGTGATGATCCTGGGGTAGTCGTGCATGAACTCTCCTGACCGCTTAGTGTGGTGTCCGGTGTCCGGGGTGCGGCGTGCGGTGGGCGCTGCGCGGTGCGCGGTGTCCGGTGGGTGCGGCCGCGCACGCGGGCGCGGTCCACTCGGAGCGCCGGGACCCGCTCACTCGATCACCGTCCTCGACTGCTCCCGCATGAACTGCGCGACGTAGTACGGGCCGCAGCCGCCCTTGCCGGTGCTGCCGCTCCCCTTCCATCCGCAGAAGGGCTGCGCGCCCGGCCACGCGCCGGTGGTGGCGCCGGTGCGCTTGTTCGCGTAGCAGACGCCGGCCTCGATCTCGTCGAAGAAGCGCGCGACCTCCTCGGGCTCTCGCGAGAAGATGCCGGCGGTGAGCCCGTACTCCGCCTGGTTCGCCTCCGCGATCGCCGCGTCCAGCGACGGCACCGTCGCGACGCCGAGGAAGGGGACGAACAGCTCCTCGCGCAGGAGCGTGCTCTCGAGCGGGAGGGTGGCCACCGTCGGCGCCACGTAGAAGCCGCGCGCGAGCACGCCCTCGGTGAGGCGGCGGCCGCCGCAGTGCACCGTGCCCTCCGTGCGCGCCTGCGCCACCGCGCGCTCGTAGCGCTCCACGGCCTTCGCGTTGATCACGGGGCCGAGGTACACGTCGCGTGCGCTCGGGTCACCGATCACGATCGAAGCCGTCTTCTCCAGCAGCAGTCGGAGGAACTCCGCCGCGACGCGCTCGTGCACGTACACGCGGCTCGTCGCGCTGCACTTCTGGTTCTGGAGGCCGAAGGCGGAGCGCATCACCCCTTCCGCGGCGTCGTCGAGGTCCGCGCTCGGCATGACGAGCGTGGCGTTCTTGCCGCCCATCTCGAGCAGGCAGGGCTTCGGCCACCGCGCGCTGAACTCGTGGTAGATGCGCATCCCCACCGCCTTCGAGCCGGTGAAGACCACGCCGTCCACCCCCGGGTGGCGCCAGAGCGCGTCGCCCATCACCGCGCCGCGCCCCTGCACAAGGTTGAAGACGCCGGCGGGGACGCCCGCGTCGCGGTACGCCTCGTAGAGGCGCAGCCCGGTGAGCGGCGTGTCCTCCGCGGGCTTGTACACCACCGCGTTCCCGGCGACGAGCGCCGCGGAGGACATCCCCGCCGAGAGCGCGAGCGGAAAATTGAAGGGCGCGATGCACGCGAAGACGCCGTAGGGGCGGAGCACGTCGGTGTTCCGCTCCACCGGCGTCATCTGCGCCATCGCGCGGCGGAAGCCGCCGGCCTGCTCCATCTGGTCGCAGTAGTAGTCGATGAGGTCGGCGCTCTCCTCCGCGTCGCCCATCGACTCGAAGCGATTCTTGCCCACCTCGAGCGCCATGAGCGCGGCGAGGTCGAACTTGCGCTCGCGGATGATCGCGGCGGCGCGGCGGAGGATGGCGACGCGCTCCGCGAAGGGGCGCAGCCCCCAGGGGCGCTGCGCCGCGCGCGCGGCGCCGACGGCCGCGTCGATCTCGGCGGGGCGCGCGCTGTCGAAGGTCGCGAGCACGAGCGCGGTGTCGACGGGGCTCGTGTCGGAGAGCTTCTCCCCCGTGCCGGCGAGCGCCCGGCCGTTCACGTACAGGGGGAAGTGCTTCCCCGCGGCGGCGCGCACGCGCGCCACCGCGTCGTCGAACGACCGGTGGAAGGCGTCGAGATCGACGTTCGTGGAGGTGTAGGTGATCTTCTGCGGCGTCGCGGCGGCGGTCATGCGGCTCCCTGCGAACGGGTGCGGGCGAGGGTGGCGTCGAGCGCGCGCTCGAAGCGGCGCACCACCTCGCGGATCTCCTCGGGGGTGATCACGAAGGGCGGCGCGATCATGACGAGGTCGCCGCGCTCGCCGTCCGCGTGGCCGACGTTCGGCCAGACCATGAGCCCCGCCTCGAGCGCGCAGTCGGCGAAGGTCTCGGCGAAGCGCGCGGCGCGCGGGTAGGGCTCGCGCGTGTCGGCGTCGAGCACGAACTCCACGCCGGCGAGCATTCCGCGGCCGCGCACGTCGCCCACCGCGGGGAGCGCGCGCAGCGCCTGCAGCTCCTCGTGCAGCACGCGCCCCATGGCCGCCGCGCGCTCCACGAGCTGGCGCTCGCGCAGGTAGCGCACCGTCGCGAGCCCCGCGGCGCAGAGCACCGCGTGGTGCGAGAAGGTCTGCGCGTGCATGAGCGCGCCCGATCCCTTCGCGAGCACGTCGACGATGCGCTCGGGCGCGGCCACCGCGGAGAGAGGGGCGTAGCCCGCGGCGATCCCCTTCCCCATCGTCATCAGGTCGGGCGTCACGCCGTACTGCGCGATCGCGCTCCACGTGCCGGTGCGCCCCGCGCCGCAGAGCACCTCGTCGGCCACGAAGAGCACCTCGTGGCGCGTGCAGATCTCGCGGATCGTGCGCCAGTAGTCCGCGCGCGGCGTCGCGGCGCCGGTGGACGAGCCGCCGATCGGCTCGCCGATGAAGGCGGCGATCGTCTCCGCGCCCTCCGCGCGGATCGCACGCTCCAGCGCCGTGCCGCTGCACGTGGGGCAGGCGGCGTCCTCGCCGCGGCACGCGCAGCGGTAGGAGTACGGCGCCGGCACGCGCACGACGTCGGTGAGCCAGGGCTGGAAGTAGCGGCGGTAGTGCTCGCGCGCGCTGGCGGCGAGGGCGAGCATCGTGTTGCCGTGGTAGCCCGGTGAGAAGGAGAGGATCTTCCGCTTGCCGGGGCGCCCGCGTTCCACCCAGTACTGCCGCGCGAGCTTGAGCGCGGCCTCCACCGCCTCGGAGCCGCTCGAGAGGAAGTAGATCTTGTCGAGGTCGCCCGGGGCGAGCGCCGCGAGCTCGCGCGCGAGCTGTTCCACCGGCTCGGTGGTGAAGGCGGTGCCGTTGACGTACGCGATCCGCCGCGCCTGCGCCGAGAGCGCGTCCGCGATCTCGGCGACGCCGTGCCCCGCGTTCGCGACCATCGCGCCGCCGCTGGCATCGAGGTAGCGCTTCCCTTCCTCGTCGGTGAGCCAGCACCCTTC
>DATKOH010000218.1:0-8294 GCA_035524735.1 Gemmatimonadaceae bacterium | reverse complement strand
GGCGGGCGCGAGCGTGCGCGCGGCCGCCGGGATGAACGCCGCGGCGCCGGCGCGCGCGAGGAGTGCGGGGGCGGCGGCGCAGCATTCCTCGAGGCAGGTGCAATGGTGGTGCGCGGCCCCGGGGGCGCCGGTGCCGTGGTGCGGCGCGTCCATCGCGGCGCCGGCCATGCCGTGCGCCATCGCGTCGATGGCGGCCCCGACCGGGTCGTGCTGCGCGCAGTGGTCCGGCACGATCCGTTCGGCGATCGAGACGGAGAGCCAGAGGGCGAGCGCGACGGCGCCGGCGCGGCGCATCCCCGGAGGGCGCATGGGGGGCAATGATAGCGCGCGCGCCGGGCGCGCGCACGGGGGCGGGGCGGGGTGGAGGCGGCGCCCCCGGCTAGGCACGACACCCCCCGCCGCGCATCTTTCGCCCCCATGATCGAGGTCGCGGCGCTCACGAAGCGGTACGGCGAGTTCACCGCCGTCCGCTCGCTGTCCTTCACCGTGGCGCCGGGCGAGGTGCTCGGTCTCGTCGGCCCGAACGGGGCGGGGAAGACCACGACGCTGCGCGCGCTGGCGGGGATCATCACGCCGTCGGCGGGGCGGATCGCCATCGGCGGGCACGATCTCGCCACGGCGCCGGAGCGCGCGAAGCGGCTGCTCGCGTTCATCCCCGATGAGCCGCAGCTGTTCGAGTATCTCACCGTGGAGGAGCACCTCCGCTTCATGGCGCGGCTGTACGGCGCGGAGGGGGCGGAGCCGCGGATCCCGGAGCTGCTCGGCGAACTGGAACTGAGCGACAAGCGCGGGGCGCTGCCGGCGGAGCTGTCGCGCGGGATGAAGCAGAAGCTCGCCATCGCGTGCGGGCTCGTGCACGCGCCGCAGGCGCTGATCCTCGACGAACCGCTGACGGGACTCGATCCCGCGGGGATCCGCCGGATGAAGGCGACGATCACCGCGCGCGCCCGCGCGGGGGCCGCGGTGCTGCTCAGTTCGCACCTGCTGCACCTGGTGGAGGAGCTGTGCACGCGGCTGCTGGTGATCCAGCGCGGGCAGCTCGTGGCGATCGGCACGATCGCGGACATCATCTCGGGGCGGCCGCAGCTGGCGGGGCAGGGGCTGGAGGACATCTTCCTCGCCCTCACCGGCGATGGGGAGCGGTCGCCGTGACGGGGAATTGGGGTGCGCTCCGCTACCTGCTCGCCCGCTCGGCGGTGAACCGGGCGCACGTGCAGCTGCGGCGGCTGAAGCGGCCGCAGTACGCGCTCGCGATGCTCGCGGCGGCGCTCTACCTGTACTGGATCGTCCTGCGCCGCGCCGGGTCGCCGCTGGCGAGCGGGCCGGCGGGAGCGGACGCGGTGATCCCGGCGGTGTACGTGATGGCGTTCGAGACGCTGCTCGTGCTCTCGGCGGCGCTGGCGTGGCTCTTCGGCGGCGCGGAACCGGCGCTCGCGTTCACGCGCGCCGACGTGCAGCTGCTCTTCCCGGCGCCGGTGTCGCGCGCGACGCTCGTGCGCCTGAAGCTGGTGCAGGCGCAGCTGCCGATCCTCTTCACCATCCTGCTCTGGCTCGCGCTCTCCGCCGGTTCCTCGCCGCTGCCGGTGGCGCTGCGTGCGGTCTCGCTCTGGTCGCTCTTCACGGCGCTCTACCTGCACCGCGTGGGGGCGTCGTTCGTGAAGGTGAGCGCGGCGCAGCGGGGAGTGGCGGGGCTGCGCCGGCACGCGGTGCCGGTGGTGCTCGTGACGGCGGCGCTCGCCGCCGCCGGGTGGGGGCTCTGGCAGGCGCGGGGAACGATCGTCGCGGCGATGACGGCGGGCTCGGCGGCGGGGGCGCTCGCGGCGCTGCGGTCGACGCCGGCGCTCCGCGTGGTGCTCTGGCCCTTCCACGCGCTCGTGGCGCCGGTGTTCGCGGCCGATCCGGCGTCGTGGGCGGTCGCGATGGTGCCGTCGGTGCTCGTGCTCGCGCTCTGCTACGCGTGGGTGGTGGCCGCGGGGGTGGGATTCGAGGAGGCGGCGATGCAGCGCGCGGACCGGCTCGCCGCGCAGCGCGCGCGCGGGCGCACGGCGGGCGCGGCGCTCACGATCCGGTCCTCGCGCCCCTGGTTCCCCCTGCGGCTCACGGGGCGGCCCTGGGTGGCGATCCTCTGGAAGAACGTCACGGCGTTCCAGCGCACGGCGGCGCCGCGGCGCATCTTCCTGGTCGGCATCGCGGGGATGGCGATCGCGGCGTCCACGATGCCGCGCGCCGCCGCGACGCTCCCCTTCTTCCTCCTCAGCTTGTCGCTCTTCGGGCTCGTCTGGTCGGTGCTCTTCGGCGCGGTGGCGGTGCGCGCGGACCTGCAGCAGGACATGCTCCAGCTCCCGCTGCTGCGGAGCTTCCCGCTGCGGGGCGCCGAGATCGTGGGCGCCGAGGTCGGCGCGAGCACCGCCGTGCTGGTGACGGTCGAGCTGGCGCTGCTCCCGGTGGCGTTCCTGTCGACGCGCGCGGTGGCCGCGACGATGTCGCGCGGGCACTCCGGCGTCGCGTGGCTCTTGCCGGCGACGCTCGCGAGCGCGTTCGCGGTCCCCACGGTGACGGCGGTGCGCGTCGCCGTGGCGAACGCGTGGGCCGTGCTGCTGCCGGGCTGGGTGCGGCTCGGTCCCGAGCGGCAGGCCGGGATCGAGGCGCTGGGGCAGAACCTGGTGAGCACGGCGGGTTCGCTGATCACGACGCTGCTGCTCCTGGCGCCGCCGGCCGCGGCCGCGCTCGCGCTCCGCCTGCTCCTGCCGCCCGCCGCGCGCGCGAGCGCGTGGAGCGCGGTGCCGATGGCGGTCGTCCTCGCCGCGGCGGTGGCCATCGAGCTCTTCTTCTTCGTACGCTGGCTCGGGCGCGTGCTCGAGCGCACCGATCCCTCGGCGGTGGAAGCCGCCACCGCGTGAGGCCATGACCGCTCCCATCGTCCGCATGAAGCGGCTGCTCGTCGGCCGCCCCCTCGCCTCCGAACGCCTCGACTCCGAGCGCCTGAACAAGCGCACGGCGCTCGCCGTGCTCAGCTCCGACGCCATCTCGTCGGTCGCGTACGCCACGGAGCAGATCCTGTTCGTGCTCGCCGCCTCGGCGCCGGTGGCGCTGGCGGTGCATTACGTCTTCCCGATCTCCGTGGTGATCGTCGGGCTGCTCGCGCTCGTCGGGCTCTCGTACCGGCAGACGATCTTCGCATATCCGCAGGGCGGTGGTTCGTTCACGGTCGCGAAGGACAATCTGGGGGTGGGCGCGGGGCTCGTGGCGGCCGCGGCGCTGCTCACGGACTACCTGCTCACCGTGGCCGTGTCGATCTCCTCGGGGATCGCGGCGATCACGTCGGCGTACCCGGCGCTCGCGCCGCATGCCGTGGCGCTGTGCGTCGCGGCGATCCTGCTCCTCATGGTGGTGAACCTCCGCGGCGTGCGTGAGAGCGGCCTCGTGTTCAGCCTCCCGACGTACGCCTTCATCCTGCTCATGCTCGGGCTCGTCGGCACGGGACTCCTCCGTCTCTGGACGGGGCAGGAGTCGCCCGCGGCGGTGGGGCCGGCGCTCGTGGACCCGGCCGCGCTCGCGCAGCACGCGGCGTCGATCCCGACCGGCTTCGCCCTCACCTTCCTGCTGCTGCGCGGATTCGCGGAGGGCTGCGCCGCGATGACCGGCACCGAGGCGATCTCCAACGGCATCCAGGCCTTCCGCCAGCCCTCGTCGCGGAACGCCGCGATCACGCTCGGGTGGATGGTGGCGCTGCTCGCCACCTTCTTCCTCGGCGTGAGCTGGCTCGCGCAGCGCTACGCCGTCGTGCCGTCGGACACGCAGACGGTGCTCTCGCAGATCAATCACCACGTGTTCGGGAGCGGGGCGCTGTACCTGTCACTGCAGTACGCGACCTTCGCGGTGCTCGTGCTCGCGGCGAACACGGCGTTCGCCGACTTCCCGCGCCTCGCGAGCATCCTCGCGAACGAGCGCTTCATGCCGCGGCAGCTCGCCGCGCGCGGCGACCGCCTCGCGTTCTCGAACGGCATCGTGCTGCTCGCCCTCTTCGCCATCCTGCTCGTCTGGGCGTTCGGCGGCGACACGAACGCGCTGGTGCCGCTCTACGCGGTGGGCGTCTTCGTCTGCTTCACGCTCTCGCAGTCGGGGATGGTCGTCCACTGGTTCAAGACCCGGGAGCCCGGTTGGCGCTGGAAGGCGGCCCTGAACGGGCTCGGCGCGCTCGCGACGGGGATCGTCTCGGTGGTGCAGGTGGTGACCAAGTTCCTCCACGGCGCCTGGATCGTGGTGCTGATCATCCCCGCGATCATCATGCTGCTCCGCGCGATCCACCGGCATTACGAGTCGTTCGCGCGCGAGGTGCGCTTCGACGGACGCAGCCCGATCATCCCGCTCCACCACACGGTGGTCGTGCCCATCTCGGGCATCACCAAGGCGGTGGCCGGTGCGCTCGTCTACGCGACGACGATCTCCGACGACGTCCGCGCCGTCTGCGTCGAAGTGGATCCCGAGGGCACGGCCGCGCTGCGCGATGACTGGGAGAAGTGGGACATCGGGGTCCCGCTCATCATCATCCGCTCCCCCTTCCGCTCGGTGCTCCGCCCCCTCGTGCGCTACGTGGAGCGCCTCGAGCGCAACACGCCGGGAGAACTCGTCACGGTGGTCGTGCCGGAGATCGTGCCGCACCGGTGGTGGGAGCACCTGCTGCACAACAAGACGGCGCTCTACATCCGCACGGCCTTCCTCTTCCGCCCGAACGTGGTGGTGACGGCGGTGCCGTACCACCTCGGCGGCGCGTCGCGCCCGGCCGAGCCCGAGCCGGAGGGGCCGTCCTACACGACGGAGCAACGGGTGCCGGCCCTTCCCGAGGGAACGCCTCCTGCCGCACCGCCGGCGCCCCCCGCTCCGCCCGCGCCGCCCGCGCCGCCGGCCGCCTAGTTCGCCGGCTTCACCGGCGCGCGCACGATCTCCGGCTCCACCGAGCGCATCACCGCCAGCAGTGCGTTCCGCTGTTCTCGCGTCACGTGGAAATCGTCGAGCGCGAGGTTGAACAGGCGCATCGCCTGTTGCCAGTCGGCGGCGGTGATGTCGAGGTCCTTGTGCGCCTCCTTCATGCTCTTGCCCACGTAGACGCATGGGCCGCCGGTCACCGCGCACAGCTGGTCCACGACCATCTGCCGGATCCGGTCCAGTTGTGGCTGCGTGAGGCCGGCGAAGAAGGGGCCGAGGGTGGAGTCCTTGACCATGCGGCCGAGGAAGTCATCGCGGAGCTTCGCCAGCTGGTCGTAGCCGCCGAGCTGCTGGTAGAGGCTCGGCCCCGTCGAGGGCGGCGCGGCGGCGACGGCCGGGGCGGCGGCGGGCGAGGGCGCCGGCGCGGACGACGCACATCCGGCGAGCGCGGCGGCGGCGAGCGCCGAGCGCACGGTGAGCACCGTGAGCGAGTGAGGCATGGAAGTGCGCATCAGTCGTGCACGCTCCGTTCGTGCACCTGCTCCGAGGTGAGCCCGTAGATGGGCGGGGCCTTGATGCCGAGCATGGAGAGCATCAGGTACAGCTGCCCGCGGTGATGCACCTCATGTTCCACCATCGCGCGCAGCCACTTCCACGCGGTGATCGGCGTGCCCGCGGGGGTGGTGATGCTCCGCTGCAGCTGCTCGGGGGTGAGGTCGCGAAAGATGAGCATCGACTCCTCGTGCATCCGCGAGAGGTAGGCGAGCACCGCCTCGAAGCCGTCGGCGAGTTCGCGCCCGTGCCCCGGGTACCGGCTGGCGCGCCCGCGAACGTTCTCCGCGAACATCCACCGCTCCGTGGCGGCGATGTGCCGCACGAGGTCGCCGAGGGTGAAGGCGCCGGCGCGGTGCGTCCACTCGACGCGGTCCGGCGGGATGAGCGAGGCGACGCGGATCGTGCGGGCGCGGATGTTCTCGAAGTACGGCAGGAAGGTGTCGGCGCGCACGATCTCCATGCGCCCCAAGATGCGCGATGGGCGCGCGCCGGCCAGGGGGTGGCGGGGCGATTGCGGCGGGCGCGGCCGCGCCCTATCGTCCCGCTTCGGTGGTGAATGACGGAGGGACGCGCATGGCCGGCACGATGGTAGGGTTCCAGGCGAACGGGCACGAGGCGTCGGGGTGGCTCGCCCTCCCCCCGTCGGGGACGGGGCCGGCGCTCATCGTCATCCAGGAGTACTGGGGGCTGGTCGGGCACATCAAGGCCGTCGTCGAGCGATTCGCGCACGCCGGCTTCGTCGCGCTGGCGCCCGATCTCTACCACGGCGAGACGCCGAAGAGTCCCGACGCGGCCGGGAAGCTCCTGATGGCGCTCGACATCGCGCGCGCCGGCGCGGAGATGCGCGGCGCGGCCGACTACCTGCTCGCCCGCCCCGCCGTCACGTCGAAGAAGGCGGGGATCGTCGGCTTCTGCATGGGCGGGCAACTCGCGCTCCACGCCGGCACGGCGCACCCCGACCGCTTCGCCGCCGTCGTGGACTTCTACGGCATCCATCCCGGCGTGACCATCGATCCCGCGCGGGTGAAGGTCCCCGTGCTCGGGCATTTCGGGAAAGCGGACAAGAGCGTGCCCGAAGCGCAGGTGCGCGCGCTCGCGCAGGCGGTGAACGCCGCCGGGGGCTCCTTCGTGCTGCATTATTACGACGCCGGGCACGCGTTCTTCAACGAGGACCGGCCGCAGGTCTACTCGAAGCGCGATGCGGAGCTCGCCTGGGAGCGCTCGCTCGCCTTCCTCAAGGAGAAGGTGCGATGATGACCGTACGACCCCGCGCCCGGCGGTTGGCGCCCGGCCTCTTCGCCGCCGCGCTCGCCGCGGCGGCCGCGATCCCCGCGCTGGCGCAGGGGCCGCGCTACGAGCGGCTCCTCATCAAGAACGCGTACGTGATCGACGGCACGGGCACGCCCACGCGCGGCCCGCTCGACATCGTGATCGATGGGAACACGATCGTCTCGGTCACGGCGTCGGTGCGCACCGAGGCGGGCGGGAGTTCCTTCGGCGCGTCCGCGATCGGCGACCGGAAGCCGGACCGCGTGATCGACGCCACCGGCATGTACGTGATGCCCGGCATCATCGACGTGCACTCGCACATCCAGTTCTCGCGGGCGGGCATCGCGATGCCGAAGGATTACGAGTTCAAGCTCCTGCTCGCGAACGGCATCACGACGATCCGCGACCCCGGCTCGCTCGAGGGGATCGACACCATCGTCGCCTACGCCAAGGCGTCGGCGGAGAACCGCATCACCGCGCCGACGATCGTGCCCTACGCCGTGGTGCAGGTGAACACGCCCGCCGAGGCGCGTGCGCTGATCAAGCAGCTGAAGCTGAAGGGGGCGAAGGGGCTGAAGGTGTTCATCGAGCCGCCGGACGTGTGGGCGGCGATCGGCGAGGAGGCGCGCGCGCAGGACCTGCCGATCGCGACCGATCTCAAGGTGCAGCAGACCCACGCGCTCGACGCGGTGCGCTACGGCGTGCGCTCCATCGAGCACTGGTACGGGATCCCCGAGTCGGCGATGCCCGGGCCGCAGGCCTTCCCCGCGACGTACAACTACGACAACGAGCTCGACCGCTTCCGCTGGGCGGGCGACCTCTGGCGCCAGGCGGACTCGGCGCGGCTCTCCGGGGTGATCGACACCATGATCGCCCACGGCGTCACCTGGGATCCGACCTTCGCGATCTACGAGGCCAACCGCGACCTGCAGCGCGCGCAGACGCAGCCCTGGTTCGCGGACTACGCGCTCCCCGCGATGATGATGCAATTCGAGCCCTCCACGTCGCGGCACGGTTCGTATTTCTTCGACTGGACCACCGCCGACGAGGTGCGCTGGCGCAACGACTACCGCATCTGGATGCGCTGGGTGCGGGAGTTCGCCGCCCGCGGCGGGAACGTCACGGTCGGCTCGGACGCGGGCTTCATCTACGAGCTCTACGGATTCACCACCATCCGCGAGATGGAGATGCAGCAGGAGGCGGGCTTCGAGCCCCTCGAAGTGATCCAGCATGCCACGTCGAACGGCGCGAAGCTCCTGCGCCTGCCGAACACCGGCGTCGTGCGGCAGGGGTACAAGGCGGACCTCATCATCCTCGACGCCAATCCGCTCTACAACCTCAAGTACCTGTACGCCACGGGCGTGCAGCAGGAGGTGGGGGGGAAGATGGTCCGGAAGGGAGGGGTGAAGTACACCATCAAGGACGGCGTGGTGTTCGACGCGCCCGCCCTGGCGGCGGAGGTGCGCGCGATGGTCGCCGCCGCGAAGGGGGCGGCGCCCGCGGGACATTGACCCCTCTGGCATGGCGACGGGGTTGGGCTAGAA
>DATKOH010000217.1:0-17221 GCA_035524735.1 Gemmatimonadaceae bacterium | reverse complement strand
GCGCAGGCGAAGGCCTATGCGTCCGCGGCGCCCCCGGACGCATAGGCCTTCGCCTGCGCGCCCGCGGAGAGCGCCGGGTTGATCTCCCCCTTCGACGGCGAGCGGCGCTTCACCTCCGCGATGACGGCCAGCGATCCGCCGGCCCGCAGCGCGGCGAGGAAGTCCGGAGGGGCGCTCGCCGCTCTGGCCATCCCCTCCAGCTCCGCCCGCCGCCGATCCGGGATCTCCCGGACGCGCGCGGTCGACTCGGCCACGATGCGGCCGAGGACGCCGGTGGGCGGGGTCCAAGTGGTTGGGGTCTCTTGCACTTCGGGAAGTATTCGGTTAACGTGTGCTTCGGCTTGCATTCGGGAACTGGCAGCTGACCTTCACGCGCGAGACGATCGCATGGCGCTCACCAAGCGGCAGCGGGAGATCCTCGACTTCCTGTCGAGCTACAACGAAGCGAACGGCTACGCGCCGAGCTTCGAGGAGATCGCCCGGCAGTTCAACTATAACTCGCTGGCCACGGTGCACGAGCACCTGAGCAATCTGGAGCGCAAGGGCTACATCAAGCGCTCGTACAACGAGAGCCGGGCCATCGAGATCCTGCCGTCGGACGTCTTCCCACGCGCGGTGGAGCTTCCCCTGCTCGGCGCGGTGGCCGCGGGCGCGCCGATCGAGGCGATGGCGAGCGGGGAGACGCTCTGCGTGCCGGAGAGCTTCATCGGGCGCGCGGGCAACCACTACGTGCTGCGGGTGCGCGGGAATTCCATGATCGACGAGCAGATCCGGGACGGCGACTACGTGATCATCAACGAGCGGAACCGCGCGGACGAGGGGGAGACGGTGATCGCGCTGATCGACAACAGCGCGGCCACGGTGAAGAAGTTCTACCGCGAGCGCGACGGGCGGATCCGCCTGCAGCCGGCCAACGACACGATGAGCCCCATCTACGTGCACGAGAACGACGTCACGATCCAGGGGGTCGTGGTCGGGGTGCTGCGGCGCTGCTGAGCTAGCCGCGCGGGGCGCTGGCCCGCGCGAGGCGCTCGAGCGCCGCGCGGGCGGCGCCCGAATCGATCGCTTCCCCCGCGCGCGCGTACGCCGCCGGGAAGTCCGCCGCGAGTCCGGCCACCTGGATCGCGGCGGCGGCGTTCAGGAGCACGGCGTGGCGCGCCCCCCCGCGCTCCTTCCCTTCCAGCACCTCCACCACGCGCTGCGCGTTCTCGGCCGGTGAGCCCCCGGCGAGCGCCGCCGCGTCGGCCAGGGGAATGCCGAGCGCCGTCGGATCGATCCGCCATTCGTGCACGGCGCCGCCGCGCACCTCGAGCACGGTGGTGGGGCCCATCGGCGAGATCTCGTCCATGCCGGGTTCGCCGTGCACCACCATCGCGTGCACCGTGCCGAGCGCGGCGAGCGCGTCGGCCACCAGCCGCAGCCGCGACGCGTCGGAGACGCCGATCACCTGGCGCCCCGCGCCCGCGGGGTTCGCGAGGGGGCCGAGCAGGTTCATCATGGTCGGAACGGAGATCTCGCGGCGCACCGGGCCCACGTGGCGCATGGCGGGATGCATGATCGGCGCGAACATGAAGACGATGCCCGCGCGCTCGAGCACGTCGGCCATCGCCTCGGCGGGCATCTCGATGCGCACGCCGAGCGCCTCGAGCACGTCGGCGGAGCCGCAGCGGGTGGTGAAGGAGCGGTTGCCGTGCTTGGCGACGCGCGCGCCGGCGCCGGCGGCGACGAAGGCCGACGCGGTGGAGATGTTGAAGGTCGCGACGCGCCCGCCCCCGGTGCCGCAGGTGTCGAGCAGCGACGCGGGATCGTCGGCGCGCAGCGGGACCATCGCGTCGCGGAGCGCGCGGGCGGCGCCGGCCACTTCGCCGGCGGTCTCCCCCTTCACGCGCAGCGCCATGAGCAGGGCGGCGGTCTGCGCGGCCGTGGCGTCGCCTCGCATGATGACGCCGAAGGCCGCCGCGCTGTCGTCGGCGGAGAGCGACTCGCCCGCCGCGAGCCGGCGGAGCGCGTCGCGCATCGGGTCAGCGGACACCGATGCTCTCGAGGAGGCGCTCCGGGAGCGCCGCGTGCTGCGCGATGAGGGAGATCACGAGCGCGAGCAGGCGCACCCGCTCCACATCCTCCTCCACGAACACGCCGCGCTGCGCGCGGTTCGTGAGGTTGAGCACGCCGATGAGCTCCTCGCCGTAGATGAGCGGGAAGGAGATGAAGGAGCCGGTGGTGAGGTACTCGTCGTTGAGCAGCGGGTGCGCGCCCGCCTGCGACACGTCGGTGACGAGCAGCGGCTCGCGGCTCAGCGCCACCTTCCCCGCGACGCCCTGCCCGATCGCGATGCGCTTCCCCTCGCCGACGCCGGGGGCCAGCCCCTTCGCGGCCGCGATGTAGAGCTGCTGCGTGCCCGGGGCGCGCAGCATGAGGGAGCAGCGCTGCGCCTGCATGTCGTCGCCCACGAGGGCGAGCAGGCCGTCCACGAGCTGGCGCGGATCGTGCGTCTGCGCGTCGAGCGTGAGCACGCGTTCCAGCAGGTACAGCGTGCGCGTCTTCTGGCGCACCGATTCCCCGCGGCGGTGCAGCTCGATGTGCGCCTGCTCGAGCTGGCCGACGGCGGCCTGCACCTGGTTCTCGACGGCCTCGGCGCGGCGCACGGCGCGGCGGGCCTCCTCCTTGGACTTCGCCGCCTCCCCTTCGAGGGCCACGAGCCGCTCCGGCGAGAGCGCCGCGTTCCCGCTCGGGGTGCTGCGCGCCGCGGCGAGCTGCTGCTCGAGGGCGGCGAGGTGCTTCACGTACTCCCCGTGCACGCGCTGCGTGACGTCCTCGAGCGTGCGCACGGCCTCGTTGCGCGCCTCCTGCTCGGCGAAGCGCGCGAAGGCGAGCTCGAAGAGCGACACCGACGGCTCGAAGCGCTCCACCACGCGCGTGCCGAAGAAGCGCTTGGGCTCGAAGAGCGCGAGCACGGCGGCGAGATGGCCATCGGTCTGCAGGCCGTGCAGCGCCAGCAACCCCTCCTCCTGGAGGAGCGGCGCGAGGCCGAGGAGGCGCGCGAACTCGTCCGACTGCTCGCCGAGGTCCGCGAACTGCGCGCCGCTCGCGACCTGCGTGCGGATGCGCGTGGGGAGATGGTCGAGCGTGGTGTCGGCGCGCGCGCGCGACACGGTCGAGCCGTCGGGGGTGAGGCGCTCGCGCAGCAGCTGCCGCCGCGCGTCGAAGGTGAAGAGCGACACGATCGCGAAGCGGTCGACCTCGGCGAGCGATTCGCCCAGCGCGACGAGCGCGGCATCGAGGTCCGGTGCCGCGCCGAGCGCGTGCGCGAGCGAAGCGAGGGTGCGAGGCGGCATCGTCCCGGGGGAGATTCGGCGCGCGGCGCGCGCCGACCGCGAATGTTGGACGGGCGATCGCGCGCTGTCAATCGCTCGGCGCGCCTTCGCTTGCCGCGCCCCACGGGCATCCCTAACTTCCGCGCATGGCGGAGCGCACCGTGCAGCTCGTGTTGCAGTACGACGGCGCGCTGTTCGCGGGCTGGCAGCGCCAGCCGGACCGGCGCACGGTGCAGCAGGACCTCGAGGAGGCGCTCGCGCAGCTCTGCGACCGCCCGGTGCCCGTGCTCGGCGCGGGGCGCACCGACGCCGGCGTGCACGCGCGGGGCCAGGCGGCCGGCGTGAAGGTCCCCGAGAAGTGGGATCCGCCCCGGCTCCGGCGCGCGCTCAACGCCACCCTCCCCGGCGACGTGTGGGTGGCCGCGGTGCACGAGATGCAGCCGCGATTCCACGCGCGCTTCGATGCCGTGGCGCGCCGCTACAGCTATCAGGTGGGACTCGATGAGGAAGCGCACTCCCCCTTCCGCCGGCGATGGGAGTGGGCGCCGGGGCGCGCGCTCGACCGCGCGGTGCTCGACGGCGAGGCGCGCGCGCTGCTCGGCGAGCACGTCTTCCGGGCGTTCGCGGTGAGCGGCACGGCGCCGCCCGAGGATTCGCACCGCTGCACGATCGCGCACGCGGCGTGGCGGGAGCGGCCGGGCGGGCTGGTGTTCGAGGTCGAGGCGAACCGCTTCCTGCACCACATGGTGCGCTTCCTGGTGGGCACGATGATCGATGCCGCCAGCGGACGGCGCCCCCCGGGGAGCGTGGCCGCGCTGCTGGACGCGGCCGACAATCAGGAGACCTCCCCGCCGGCCCCGCCGCACGGGCTCTTCCTGGAGGCGGTGCGATACCCGTCCGCGGTTTATCTTTCCGGCGGATGACGCGCCCCGCCCTCCTCCTCGCCGCCCTGGCCATCGCCCTCCCCGCCCTCGCGGGCCGCGGCGGCGCACAGGCGGGCGTCGATTCGGGACGGCGGACGGCGATCACCGAGGCCGTGGCGCGCGTGGCCCCCGCGGTGGTCACGGTGCAGACCGAGATGCTCGACCGCTCCACGAACCCCTTCGACATCTTCGCCGGCCGCGGCGAGCGCGTCGTGCCGGGGATCGGCAGCGGCTTCCTCATCCGCAAGGACGGCGTGATCGTCACGAACGCGCACGTGGTGCAGGATGCGCAGACGATCGCCGTCGCGCTGCGCGACGGCACCACGTACCCGGCGCGGCTGATCGGGAAGGACGAGCTGAACGACCTCGCGGTGCTCCGCATCGAGGCCACGGACCTCCCGGTGGCGCCGCTCGGGAACAGCGACGACCTCATCATCGGCGAATGGGCGATCGCGATCGGGAACCCGTACGGCTTCCTCCTCGGCAACCCGGAGCCGAGCGTGACGGCGGGGGTGATCAGCGGCACGGGGCGGAACCTCGTGGCGCGGAGCGAGGGCTCGGCGATCTACGTCGACATGATCCAGACCGACGCGGCGATCAACCCCGGCAACTCCGGCGGACCGCTCATCACTGCGGCCGGGGAGGTGATCGGCGTGAACAGCTCGATCTTCTCGCCGAGCGGCGGCTCGATCGGACTCGGCTTCGCGATCCCGATCAATCGCGTGAAGCGCGTGGCGGAGGACCTGCTGGCGCACGGGAGCGTGCGGCGCCCGTGGGTGGGGCTCAAGCTCGAGATCCCGAGCACGCCGACGCTGCGCACGGGGCCGCGCGCGTCGATGATGGTGCTCTCCGTGGTGCCGGGCTCGCCGGCGGACCAGGCCGGGATCCGGAAGGGCGATGTCCTCGAGAAGTCGCGCAACCGCTCCATCCACACCGCGTTCGACTGGGAGGCGGAGCTGCTCGACCTGCGCGTGGGGGAGGAGCTGCCGCTCACGATCCGGCGGGGCGACCGGCGCATGGTGGTGACGGTGACCGTCGCGGACCTCCCCGAGGTGAACGCGCCGAAGGTGGCGGTGATGAAGGAGCTCGAGCTGGTGACGGTCACGCCGGCGATCCGCGCCGAGAAGGGGGTGCGGAGCCCGCACGGGGCGCTCATCTACAAGGTGAGCGGGCGCGTGACGGAGGAGCTGGGGCTCGAGCAGGGGGACGTGATCGTGCAGATCAACCGCACGCCGATCGCCACGGCGTCGGACGTGCAGAACGCGCTGGGCGCGGCGGGGAGCCGGACGGTGATCCGGATGTACTTCGAGCGCGGCGGGCGCATCTACTCCACCGACTTCATGGTCCGATGAGCGCCGAACACGAACGCTACGACTCGCCGCTCGCGGCGCGCTACGCCTCGCCCGCGATGCTGGCGCTCTGGTCCCCGCAGCGGCGGCACGCGCTCTGGCGGCGGCTCTGGCTGGCGCTCGCGGAGGCGGAGCGCGAACTGGGGGTGGCCGCGGTGACCGACGAGGGGCTGGCGCAGATGCGCGCGCACCTCGACGACATCGACTTCGCGGCGGCGGCGGCCTTCGAGCAGCGCTTCCGCCACGACGTGATGGCGCACGTGCACGCGTTCGGCGAGGCGGCGCCGGCGGCGCGCGCGTTCATCCATCTGGGCGCGACGAGCGCGTACGTGACCGACAACGCCGACCTGATCCTCATGCGCGAGGGGCTGGGGCTCCTGCGCGGGCGGATCGTGGGGGTGCTCGCCGCCCTCGCGGCGTTCGCGGCGCGCTGGCGCGCGGAGCCCGCGCTCGCGTACACGCACCTGCAGCCCGCGCAGCTCACCACCGTGGGCAAGCGCGCGACGCTCTGGATGCAGGACCTCGTGCTCGACCTCGCGGACCTGGACGCGCGCGTGGCCGCGCTCCCCCTCCGCGGCGTGAAGGGCACCACGGGCACGCAGGCGAGCTTCCTCGAGCTCTTCGGCGGCGACCACGCGAAGGTGCGGCGCCTCGAGGAGCTGGTGGTGAAGAAGTTGGGCTTCGCGCGCGCGATCCCCGTGTCCGGACAGACCTATTCGCGCAAGGTGGATGCGCAGGTGCTCGGCGTGGTGAGCGGGATCGCGGCGAGTGCCGCGAAGTTCAGCGCCGACGTGCGCATGCTCCAGTCGTTCGGCGAGATGGAGGAACCGTTCGAGAAGGAGCAGATCGGGTCGTCGGCCATGGCGTACAAGCGGAACCCGATGCGCTCCGAGCGGATCGCCTCGCTGGCGCGCTTCGTCTGCTCGCTCGAACCGAACGCGAACCAGACGCACAGCTGGCAGTTCTTCGAGCGCACGCTGGACGACAGCGCGAACCGGCGGCTGGTGATCCCCGAATCGTTCCTCGCCACCGACGCGCTGCTCATCCTGCAGCGCAACGTCGCGGCGGGGCTCGAGGTGCATCCCGCGCGCATCCGCCGCCGGGTGATGGAGGAGCTCCCCTTCATGGCCACCGAGAAGCTGCTCGTGCGCGCCGTGCGCGCCGGCGGCGACCGGCAGCAGGCGCACGAGACGATCCGCCGCCACAGCATCGAGGCCGCGCGCGCGATGAAGGACGGCGCCGAGCGGAACGACCTGCTGGAGCGCCTCGCGGGCGACCGCGCGTTCGGGGTGCCGCTCGAGGAACTGCGGCAGCTCGCCGAGCCCGCCCAGTTCACGGGGCGTTCCGCGCAGCAGGTGGACGAGTTCCTCGCGGACGTGATCCAGCCCATTCTCGCGGCGGCCCCCGCCGCGGCCGACCAGGAGGCCTTGCGGGTATGACCCAGGCGATGAGCACCAGCACCCTGCCGCTCGAGCTGCTCGGGCGCGGCAAGGTGCGCGATGTGTACGTGGTGGATGCCGACCGGCTGCTGCTCGTGGCGACCGACCGCGTGAGCGCGTTCGACGTGGTGATGCGGGAGGCGGTGCCGCGGAAGGGGGCCGTGCTGACGCAGCTGAGCGCGTGGTGGTGCGCGCAGCTGGAGGGGGTGGTCGCGCACCACGTGCTGGCCTCGGACGCGGACGCGATCATCAAGGCCGTGCCCGCGCTGGCGCCGCACCGCGCCGAGATCGCGGGGAGGGCCATGCTCTGCCGGCGCACCACGGTGTTCCCCATCGAGTGCGTCGTCCGGGGTTATATTTCCGGCTCGGCCTGGAAGGAGTACGCGAAGCAGGGCACGCTGGCCGGAGAGAAGCTCAAGGCGGGGCTGCGGGAGAGCGACCGCCTCGACCCGCCGGTGTTCAGCCCGGCGACGAAGGCGGTGGAAGGGCACGACGAGAACATCACGATCGCGCGGATGGCGGAGATCATCGGGAAGAAGGACGCGGCGGAGCTGGAGCGGCTGTCGCGGCTGATCTACGAACGCGGGCGGGCGCTCGCGGCGGACCGGGGGATCATCATCGCGGACACCAAGTTCGAGTTCGGACGCACGCCCGACGGGCGCATCCTGCTCATCGACGAGGTGATGACGCCGGACAGCTCGCGCTTCTGGGCCGCGGACGCGTACCGGCCGGGAGGCCCGCAGCCGAGCTTCGACAAGCAGCCGCTGCGCGACTGGCTGGAGGGCGAGCGCACGGCCGGCCGCTGGAACGGCGAAGCGCCCCCCCCGCCCCTCCCCGCCGAGGTGGTGCGCGCGACGAGCGAGCGCTACCTGGACGCCTACCGCCGGATCACCGGCGTGCCGCTCCCCGCGTGAGCGTCGCGCGCGAAGGGCTCCCCTTCATCTTCGGCGCGTGCGCAGCCGCCGCGGCGGCCGTCGTCCTCGCGCTCGTGGTGCGCGGCGTGCCCGCCTGGACGCTCGCCGTCGTCCTCACGCTCCTGGCGGCGTGGGTCGTCTACTTCTTCCGCGACCCCGAGCGCACGGGTCCGCGCGGCGACCGCCTCGTGATCGCCCCCGCCGACGGAAAGGTCGTGCTCATCACCACCGTGGACGAGCCGGCCTTCATGGGCGGCAAGGCGACGCGCATCTCCATCTTCATGAACGTCTTCAGCGTGCACGTGAACCGCTACCCGGTGAGCGGCAGCGTGACCTACCTCAAGTACACGCCCGGCAAGTTCCTCCACGCCGGGACCGAACAGGCGAGCGTGGAGAACGAGCAGAGCGCGGTGGGGATCGACGCGCCGCCGCGGAAGGTCATGGTGCGCCAGATCGCCGGCGCGATCGCCCGCCGGATCATCACGTACGCGGCGCTCAACGAGCGCGTCGTGCAGGGAGAGCGGATGGGGCTCATCCGCTTCGGCTCGCGCGTGGACGTGTACGTGCCGGCGAGCGCCGCCGTGAAGGTGCAGATCGGCGATCACCCCGTGGCCGGCACGACGGTGCTGGCGGAGCTGCCCTGACGTGGCCGTCCCCTTCCGCCGCCCCAACCTCCGCCGCGCGGTGGTGCTCCTGCCGAACGGCTTCACGCTCGCCAACCTGTTCTTCGGCGTGTACGCGATCGTCTCGGCGTACCGGAAGAACTTCGACTGGGCCGGCATGTGCATCGTCCTCGGCGGCACGGCCGACCTCCTGGACGGACGCGTCGCGCGCATGACGCGCACGGCGAGCCGCTTCGGCGTGGAGCTCGATTCGCTCGTCGATGCGGTGAGCTTCGGGGTGGCGCCGGCGTTCATCATGTACTTCGCCGTGCTCAACCAGGACGGCTGGGCCTGGCTCTTCTGCTTCTTCTACATCGCGTGCGCGGTGATGCGTCTGGCGCGCTTCAACATCGAGCAGGGCGGCCGCGCGAAGACGCAATTCCACGGGCTGCCCAGTCCCGTCGCGGGGATGACGCTCGCCACGTACTACTGGTTCAGCCAGACGGCGCTCTACACCGACACCTTCGTGGAGACGCTCCCCTGGCACACCGTGATCCCCGGACTCATGGCCGTGCTGAGCTTCCTCATGATCAGTCACGTGCTCTATCCCGCCACCCCGCGGGTGAACCTGCGCAGCGTGTGGGGCGTGCTCGGCGCCGTCGCGGTGGTGGGGCTGCTGCTGCTCGTGATCTCGAACTACAAGCAGTACGCCTTCCCGGCGATGGTGCTGTACGTGCTGTACGGCTTCGTGAAGACCGTGCTCCTCGGACTGGTCGAGGGCATCCCCGGCCATGACCCGCTCGAGGATGAGGATGACGATGAGGGGGATGACGATGACATGCGCCCGATCACGCTCGCCGAGCATCCCGGCGGCGCGCGCCGGCGCTTCGGCAAGGTGCGCGAGGCGATGAATCCCTTCCACGCGCCGCCGGAGAGCCGCGAATGAGCCGCTTCCGCGTCTCCGTGCACATCGTGCCGCGGCAGGGGATCCTCGATCCGCAGGGGAAGGCGGTGGCCGACGCGCTGCACACGCTCGGGTTCCGCGGCGTGGGTGACGTGCGCGTGGGCCGGCACCTCGTGCTCGACGTCGACGCCGCGAGCCGGCAGGCGGCCGAACAGTCGGTGCGGGAGATGTGCGAGCGGCTGCTCGCGAACCCCGTCACCGAGGACTTCGAGATCGCGGGGGTGGCCGCGCCATGAAGTTCGGCATCGTCACCTTCCCCGGCTCCAACTGCGATTACGACGCGCATCACGCCGTGACCGACCAGCTGGGTGCGGAAGCCGTGTACCTCTGGCACAAGGCGCACGACCTCGAGGGCGCGGACGTCATCATCCTCCCCGGCGGCTTCAGCTACGGCGACTACCTCCGCTCCGGTGCGATCGCGCGCTTCAGCCCGATCATGCGCGAGGTGGCCGAGCACGCGCGGAAGGGCGGCCCGGTGGTCGGGATCTGCAACGGTTTCCAGGTGCTGTGCGAGGCGGGGCTGCTCCCCGGCGCCCTCCTCCGCAACGACGTCCTCCAGTTCCGCGGCGAGACGGTGATCGTGCGCGTGGAGAACGCCGACACGATGTTCACCCATCGGTACCGCGCCGGGCAGCTCCTCCGCATCCCCATCGCCCACGGCGACGGCCGCTTCACCGCCGACGAGCGCACGCTCGACCGTCTCGAGGGGGAGGGGCACGTCGTCTTCCGTTATGCCGACGCCGGCGGCCAGGTGACCCCGGCCGCCAATCCCAACGGCTCCATGCGCGGCATCGCCGGCATCGTGAGCGCCGAGGGGAACGTCATCGGTCTCATGCCGCACCCCGAGCGGGCCGTGGAGCCGCTGCTCGGCTCGGGGGATGGTCTCGCGCTCTTCCAGTCCCTGCTCGCCCGCGTTTCCGCCTGAGCCCCGAGGTGCCCATGCGCAGTGCCTTCGTTCTCGCCGCCGCCGCCGTCGCCGTCCTCGCCGCCCGCCCCGCGCGCGCGCAGGGGCGCGACAACACGATCGATCCCGGGATGTCCAAGGCTCAGGTCATCGAGCACCTGGGGCAGCCGGTGTCGGTGAAGACCTCCGACACGCTCACGTTCATGTTCTACGCGAACGGGTGCGAGAAGACCTGCGGCATGCAGGACATCGTCACGCTGTCGCGGGACAAGGTCGTGGACGCGATCTTCCGCGATCCGAAGCGGCATTACACCGGCGAGAGCAGCTCGCCGAACATGGTGACCGCGGCGGAGGCGATCAAGCAGGGGAAGGAGCGGAAGGCGGGCGCGCCCCCCGCGGCGGCGCCGGCGCCGGCTCCGGCGCCGAAGGCCGACACGGGGGCGAAGGTGCTGCCCTCGATCACGCCTCCCCCGGCGCCGCTCCCCCCCAAGGGCGACAGCGTGAAGCCGAAGGCGGACAGCGCGGCCGCGAAGCCGCCGGCCGCCTGAGCCTTCAATGACCGCCCGTCCGCGCCCCGGTGATCCGGCGATCACGCCGGCCCTCGTGGCCGAGCATGGGCTCACGCCGCACGAGTACGAGAAGCTCACGGTCATGCTCGGCCGCGAGCCGACCTTCACGGAGCTCGGCATCGTCAGCGCGCTCTGGAGCGAGCACTGCTCGTACAAGCACTCGCGCCCGGTGCTGCGCACGCTCCCCACGCAGGCGCCCTGGGTGCTCCAGGGTCCCGGGGAGAACGCCGGGGTGATCGCGATCGGCGACGGGCTGGCGGTGGCGTTCAAGATCGAGTCGCACAACCACCCGTCGGCGGTGGAACCGTACCAGGGCGCGGCCACCGGCGTGGGCGGCATCCTGCGTGACGTCTTCACCATGGGCGCGCGCCCCGTCGCGATGCTGAACTCGCTCCGTTTCGGCAGCCTCGAGGACTCGCGCGTGCGCTACCTCTTCGCCGGCGTCGTGAAGGGGATCGGCGACTACGGGAACTGCGTCGGCATCCCGACGGTGGCCGGCGAGGTGATGTTCGACGAATCGTACGAGGGGAACCCGCTCGTGAACGCGATGTGCGTCGGGCTGCTGCACGAGCACGAGCTCATCCGCGCGAAGGCGGAAGGCGTCGGCAACCCGGTGATCGCGGTGGGGGCGCGCACCGGGCGCGACGGGATCCACGGCGCGTCGTTCGCGTCCGAGGACCTCTCCGACCAGAACGAGGCCAAGCGCCCGCGCGTGCAGGTGGGCGATCCCTTCACCGAGAAGCTCCTGCTCGAGGCGAGCCTGGAGCTCATCCAGAGCGGGCACATCGTCGCGATCCAGGACATGGGCGCCGCGGGGCTCACGTCGAGCTCGGCCGAGATGGCGGCGCGCGGCGACGTCGGCGTCACGATCGACGTGACCAAGGTGCCGGTGCGGGAGACGGGGATGACGCCGTACGAGATCCTGCTCAGCGAATCGCAGGAGCGGATGCTCGTGGTCGCGAAGAAGGGGCACGAGGGCGAAGTGCGGAAGATCCTCGCCAAGTGGGACCTCGCGGCCGAGCCGATCGGCGAGGTGATCGCCGAGCCGGTCTACCGCGTGACGGAAGGGGACCGCGTGGTCGCGGAGTTCCCCGGCTCGCGGCTGGTGACCGACTGCCCCGTGTACGCGCCGGAAGCGAAGGAGTCGCCCGCGATCGCCGAGCTGCGCGCGAAGGACGTGACCCGGTTCGCGGAGCGGCCGGAGGAGCGCGATCCGGTCTGGACGCTGGAGCGGCTGCTCTCCTCCCCCACGATCGCGCACAAGCGCTGGGTGACGCGGCAGTACGACTCCACGGTGCGCACGAACACGGTGGCCGGCCCGGGCGCGGCCGACGCGGCGGTGATCCGCGTGCGCGGCACGCACAAGGCGCTCGCGCTCAAGACCGACTGCAACGGCCGGTACGTCTATCTCGACCCGCGGGTGGGCGGACGGATCGCGGTCGCCGAGGCGGCGCGCAACGTGGCGTGCACCGGCGCGCGCCCGCGCGCGATCACCAACTGCCTCAACTTCGGCAACCCCACCCGCCCCGAGGTCTTCTTCCAGTTCCGCGAGGCGGTGCTCGGCATGGGCGACGCCTGCCGCGCGCTGGAGACGCCCGTGACGGGCGGGAACGTGAGCTTCTACAACGAGAGCCCGGCGGGCGCGGTCTTCCCCACCCCGGTGATCGGGATGGTCGGCGTGATCGAGCGCCTGGAGCACATCACGCGCTCGGGTTTCGCGCGCGACGGCGACGCGATCGTGCTGCTCGGCGAGAACAGCGCGGAGCTCGGCGCGAGCGAGTACCTCGCGCGGATCCACGGGGTGACCGCCGGCGCGCCGCCGGCCTGCGATCTCGCGCGCGAGCGCGCGCTGATCGACGCGCTGCTGGAGGCGATCGCCGCCGGCCACGTGACGAACGCGCACGACTGCAGCGAGGGCGGGCTGGCGGTGGCGCTCGCCGAGTGCTGCGTGGGCGACCGCGACGCGATGCACGGCGCCGAAGTGGACCTCGGCGCCTGGCAGGCGCTCCCGCTGCGCGCGCTGCTGTTCGGCGAGGCGCAGGGACGGGTGGTGTTGGGCACCCCGGCGCCCGACGCGGTGATCGCCATCGCGCGGCGCCACGGCGTGCCCGCGGCGCGCATCGGCACGGTGCGGGCCGCGCCGGAGCTCGCGGTGGCCGTGGGGGCGCGCCGCATCGCCGCGCCGCTCGACCGGCTCGCCCGGGCCTTCCACGACGCGATCCCGCGCATCATGGCGCGCGGCGCCGCCGCGACCGCGGTGGACGAGCAGCACCCTCAGCCGGCGGCGGTGTAGCGATGTGCGGCATCTTCGGCGTCCGCGGCGTCCCCGACGCCAGCGCGATCGCCCATCTCGGACTCTACTCCCTCCAGCACCGCGGGCAGGAGTCGGCCGGCATCGTGGCCGTCGACGCCGACGGGCACGCGTCGGCGCTGCGCCGGATGGGACTCGTCTCCGACGGCTTCACGGCCGAGCGGCTCGCGGCGCTCAGGGGCGCGATGGCCATCGGCCACACGCGCTACAGCACCGCGGGGTCGAGCACCCTGGAGAACGCGCAGCCGATCCTCTCCCGCGTGCGCGGCGGCTACATCGCGCTCGCGCACAACGGCAATCTCCCCAATGCCACCGAGCTCCGCCGCGAGCTGGAGGACTCGGGTTCCATCTTCTCGAGCACCATGGATTCCGAGGTGCTCGTGCACCGCATGGCGCGCTCGCGGAGCGCGAAGCCGGAGGAGCGGCTGGCCGACGCGCTGCGCGGCGTGGAGGGGGCGTACTCGCTCGTCATCGCCACCGACGACGCGCTGCTCGCGGCGCGCGACCCGCGCGGCTGGCGCCCGCTCGCCATGGGAACGCTCAACGGCGCCACCGTCTTCGCGAGCGAGACGTGCGCGCTCGACATCGTGGGGGCGGTCTACGTGCGCGACGTCGAGCCCGGCGAGATCGTGGTCGTCGACGGCGGCGGCACGCGTTCGATGCACTTCGCGCCGCGGATGCCCGAGCGCCGCTGCGTGTTCGAGTACGTCTACTTCGCCCGCCCGGACAGCCGCATCTTCGGCGGAGGCTCCGTGGACCGCGCGCGCCGCGCCCTCGGCCGCCAGCTCGGCCGCGAATGCCCCGCCCCGGGCGCGGACCTCGTCTTCGGCGTCCCCGACTCGTCGAACGCCGCCGCGCTCGGCTACGCGGAGGAGACCGGGCTCCCGCTCGAGCTCGCGCTCATCCGCAATCACTACGTGGGACGCACCTTCATCCAGCCGTCGCAGGAGGGGCGCGACAGCAAGGTGAAGATCAAGTACAACCCGGTGCGCGAAGTGCTGCAGGGGCGGAAGGTCGTGATGGTGGATGACTCGATCGTGCGCGGCACCACCACCCGCGGGCTCGTCTCCCTCGTGCGCGCCGCCGGCGCGCGCGAGGTGCACATGCGCATCGCCTCCCCTCCCGTGACGGGCCCCTGCTTCTACGGCATCGACACGCCGTCCAAGCGCGAGCTCATCGCCGCCAACCACACGGTGGACGAGATCGCGAAGCACTTGGGCGTCGATTCCCTCGGCTATCTCTCCCTGGACGGCATGCTCGGCGCCGTCCCCGACGGGCCGGAGGGGTTCTGCCACGCCTGCTTCTCCGGGGATTACCCTACGCCGCCTCCCTCCGACACCGACAAATTGCGCTTCGTGGTCGCCAACGGAGCGCGCGGGGGATGAGCCAGCTCGTCTACTTCTTCGGCAACGGGAAGGCCGAGGGGACGAAGGACATGAAGATGGTGCTCGGCGGGAAGGGCGCGAACCTCGCCGAGATGACCAACATCGGCGTCCCCGTGCCGCCGGGCTTCACCATCGCGTGCGAAGCATGCGTCGCCTTCCTGGCGACGCACGAGGCGCCGGCCGGGCTGCGCGAAGAGGTGGAGAAGAACCTCGCGCGGCTGGAAAAGGCCACGGGGCGGAAGTTCGGCGACGCCGCCGCTCCCCTGCTCGTGTCGGTGCGGTCGGGCGCGCCGAGCTCGATGCCCGGCATGATGGAGACGATCCTCAACCTCGGACTGAACGACGCCACGGTGGAGGGACTGGCGAAGCAGAGCGCGAACCCGCGCTTCGCGTACGATTCCTACCGGCGCTTCGTGCAGATGTACGGCGACGTGGTGCTCGACGTGCCGATCGCCGACTTCGAGCAGCTGCTCCGCTCCAAGCGCATGGCCGCCGGCGTCGAGCACGACGCCGCGATCCCCGCCGAGGCGCTCCGCACGCTGGTGAGCGAGTACAAGACCCTCGTGCGCAGCCGCACCGGCGCCGACTTCCCGCAGGATCCGCGCGCGCAGCTCTGGGGGGCGATCGAGGCCGTCTGGAAGTCGTGGATGCTCAAGAAGGCCGTGGACTACCGCCGCGTGAACCGGATCCCCGAGACCCTCGGCACCGCGGTGAACGTGCAGACGATGGTCTTCGGGAACATCGGCGACGACTCCGGCACCGGCGTCGCCTTCACCCGCGACCCCTCCACCGGCGAGCGCCGCTTCTACGGCGAGTTCCTGGTGAACGCGCAGGGGGAGGACGTGGTGGCCGGCATCCGCACGCCGCTCCACATCGAGGAGATGGCCAACAAGCTCCCGGCCGCGTACGACGCGCTCCTCAAGGTGCAGGACCGCCTGGAGCGCCACTACCGCGACATGCAGGACGTGGAGTTCACCGTCGAGCGCGGCACGCTCTACATGCTGCAGACGCGCACCGGGAAGCGCACCGCCGCCGCCGCGGTGCGCATCGCCGACGAGATGGTGAAGGAGAAGCTGATCTCCACCAGCGACGCCGTGCTCCGCGTGCAGCCGCAGCAGCTCGACCAGCTCCTGCACCCGATCATCGACCCCACCGCGAGCGCGACGCCAGTGGCGGTGGGACTCCCCGCGAGCCCGGGCGCCGCGAGCGGCCAGGCGGTGTTCGATCCCGACATCGCCGAGCAGAAGGCGGCGAAGGGGGAGCGGGTGATCCTCGTGCGCGAAGAGACGACCCCCGAGGACTTCCACGGCATCGTCGCGAGCCGCGCCGTGCTCACGGCGCGCGGCGGCATGACCAGCCACGCGGCGGTCGTGGCGCGCGGCATGGGGAAGTGCGCCGTGGTGGGCTGCACCGCCATCACCGTCGACGCCGCGAAGCGCAGCTTCTCCGTGGACGGCCTCACGGTGAGCGAGGGGGACTGGATCACCCTCGACGGCGCCACCGGGCGCGTCTTCACGGGCGACCTGCCGACGATCCCGAGCGACGTGGTGCGCGTGACCGCGGGGCAGCTCCGCGCCGAGGACGCGCCGAGCTACCAGAGCTTCGCCCGGCTGCTCGGCTGGGCCGACGGCACGCGCCGCCTCAAGGTGCGCGCCAACGCCGACACCCCACACGACGCGCGCATCGCGCGCAACCTGGGCGCGGAAGGGATCGGTCTCTGCCGCACCGAGCACATGTTCTTCGAGGGGGACCGGATCACCGCGATGCGGGAGATGATCGTGGCGCGCGACGAGGCCGGCCGGCGCCGCGCACTCGCCAAGCTCCTCCCCATGCAGCGCACCGACTTCGAGGGGATCTTCGAGGCGATGAGCGGGCTGCCGGTCACCATCCGGCTGCTCGACCCGCCGCTGCACGAGTTCCTCCCCCACGGCGGCGAGGACGCGAAGCGGCTCGCGCGGCGCCTCGGGCTCACCCGCGCCGAGCTGAACCGGATCGTCGAGTCGCTCCGCGAGGCGAACCCCATGCTCGGCCACCGCGGCTGCCGCCTGGGGATCGTCTACCCGGAGATCACGGAGATGCAGGGGCGCGCGATCTTCGAGGCGGCCGTGCGCGCCAAGCGGCGCGGCATCGACGTGCACCCCGAGATCATGGTGCCGCTCGTCGCCACGGTGAAGGAGCTCGCGGACCAGCGCGCCGTGCTCGAGGACGCCGCCAAGCAGGTGCTCACCGCCATGGGCGAGGACGTGCACTACACCATCGGCACGATGATCGAATTGCCCCGCGCCGCGCTCACCGCCGACGAGATCGCCGCGTCGGCCGACTTCTTCTCCTTCGGCACGAACGACCTCACGCAGACGACCCTCGGGCTCTCGCGCGACGACGCGGGGCGCTTCCTCCCCGCGTACATCGAGCGCGGCATCTTCGCCGAGGACCCCTTCCAGACGCTCGACGTGAACGGCGTCGGGAAGCTGGTGAAGATGGCGGTGACCGGCGGGCGGAGCACGCGCCCGAAGCTCAAGACCGGCATCTGCGGCGAGCACGGCGGCG
>DATKOH010000216.1:0-6511 GCA_035524735.1 Gemmatimonadaceae bacterium | reverse complement strand
TTCAGCGCCGGCGACCAGAAGCTCATCACCGCCATCGCCACGCAGATCGCCACCGCCATCCAGAACACGCGCCTCGTGCGCGCCTCGCTCAGCCAGCAGCGCCTCGTGCAGGAGCTCTCGCTCGCGCACGACCTGCAGATGAAGCTCCTGCCGAGCCCGGCCGTCGTGCAGCCGGAGGCGATGGCGGCGGCGCGCGTCGTCCCGGCCGAGAGCGTGGGCGGCGACTTCTACAACCTCTTCCGCCTCGGCGGCGCGCGCACCGGCGTCATGATCGGCGACGTGTCGAGCCACGGCTACCGGGCCGCGCTCATCATGGCCCTCGCCATGAGCGCCAGCGCGATCCACGCGCAGGCGGGCGGCGATCCCGGCGAGATGCTCAACGCGCTGCTCTACACCCTGCGCGAGGAGCTCGCCACCACGGAGATGTTCATCTCCACCTTCTACGGGATCATCGACCGCGACGCCGGCACCCTGCGCTACGCGAACACCGGGCACCCGCACGCCTACCACGTGGCCGGCGACGGCGCGCTCGAGCGCCTTCCCGCGCTCGACCCGCCGCTCGGCATGAGCGAGACCACGCCGAGCGTGCGCAAGCGCCCGTGGGCCCGCGGGAGCGACCTGCTGCTCCTCTTCACCGACGGCGTCCCCGACGCGCGCAACCGCTTCGGCGTGCGCTTCGGCGAGCAGCCGGTGCTCGACATCGTGAGGCGCTACCGCACCGCGGCGCCGCCCGTGATCGTGCAGCGCATCCTCGAGGAGCTCTCCGAGTTCACCGGCGAGACCCCCCAGCGCGACGACCTCGCGATCGTGCTCGTGCGCAGCTGACGTGCGCACCCCGCCCGCGCTCAAGCGGTTCGGCCAGCACTTCCTGAACGACCCGCGGCTCCTCGCGCGCATCGCCGACGCCGCGGCGCCCACGCTCGCCGACACGGTGGTGGAGGTGGGCCCCGGCCGCGGCGCGCTCACCGCGGAGCTCGCCGCGCGCGCGGGACGCGTGGTGGCCGTGGAGATCGACCGCGCGCTCGCCGCGATGCTCCGCGAGCGCTGGGCCGCCGACCCGCGCGTGTCCATCGTGGAGGGGGACGTGCTCAAGCAGGACCTCGGCGCGCTCGCCGGCGGGCCCTACCTGCTCGTGGGCAACGTGCCCTACTACATCACCACGCCGATCATCTTCCACGCGCTGCGGCCGCCGCGCCCGCGCCGCGCCGTCTTCCTCGTGCAGCGCGAGGTGGCCGACCGCATGGCCGCCGCCCCGGGCTCGAAGACGTACGGCGCGCTCTCCGTCACGCTGCAGGCCGTGGCCGCGGTGGAGCGGCTCTTCGCCGTGCCCGCCGGCGCCTTCCAGCCGCCGCCGAAGGTGGAGAGCGCCGTGGTGCGCATCACCCCGCGCGCCGAGCCGCTCATCGCGCCCGAGCGGGAGGAGCGATTCCGCCGCCTGGTGCAGGGCGCCTTCGCGCAGCGTCGCAAGCAGATGCGGCGCGTGGTGCGCTCGCTCGGTACGCTCGACGCCGCGCAGGCGGACGACGCGCTCGCGCGCGCGGGGATCGCCCCCGACGCGCGCCCCGAGGTGCTCGCGCCCGAGTCCTTCGCGCGCCTGCTCGACGCGCTCAGCCCGGGTTCGTGAGGGCGAAGGCGAGCCCTTCCAGCTCCAGCGCCATGTTCACGTTGCGCAGCGCGACGGTCGCCGGCACGGTGAGCTGCACGGGGGCGAAGTTCATGATCCCGCGCACCCCCGCCGCCACGGCGGCATCCGCCGCCTGCTGCGCCGCGCCCGCCGGCACGGTGAGCACCGCGATGTCCACGGGCTGCTTCTGCGCATCGCGCGCGAAGTCCGCCGCGGCGCGCACCGTGAAGGCGTCGATGCGCTTGCCGATCTTCGCGGGATCGTCGTCGTAGAGCCCCGCGATGCGGAAGCCGCGCTGGCGGAAGCCGCCGTACGAGGCGAGCGCGGCGCCGATCTTCCCCATGCCGACGATCGCGACGCGCCACTCCGTCTCGAGCCCGAGGATCCGGCGCAGGCGCTTCTCCAGCTCGGGCACCGAGTAGCCGAGGCCGCGCTTGCCGAAGGAGCCGAAGAAGGAGAGGTCCTTCCGCACCTGCGCGGAGGTCGTGTGGCCGCGCTCGGCGAGCTGCGTGCTCGAGATGGTGGCCTGGCCGCGCGCCTCGAACTCCTCCAGGTAGCGGAGGTAGAGGGAGAGGCGTCGGACGGTGGAGTCGGCGATGTGCTTCACGGCGGCGGCGTCGGCGGGGCCGGGCAGGGGCCCGGCGTCCTTGTGAATTTCTTCACAAGATAGGGGCGCGTTCCCTGCCTCGCTACTACCCGCGCGCAGGCGCGCCGCGCCTTCCCGCCCCATGCCGCTCTTCGGTAGATTTGCGGGATGCCCGTCCACGTCACCTCCGAGATCGGCCGCCTCCGCGCCGTCCTCGTGCACACCCCGGGTCCCGAGCTCCTCGCCGTCACCCCCGCCACGCGCGACGATTACCTCTACGACGACATCATCGACGTTGAGGCCGCGCAGCGGGAGCACCGGCGCTTCGTCGCCATCCTCGAGCGCTTCTGCCACGTCCACTTCGTGCGCGACCTCCTCGCCGAGGCCGCCGCCAAGCCCGACGTGCGCGACCTGCTCATCCGCGAGACCACGGAAGTCGTCGGCGCCACGCCGCTCACCGCCAAGCTCGCCGAGCGCCCCGCCGCCGAACTCGTGCAGATGCTCATCGAAGGGGAGGCCGAAGCGCCCGGCCCGCTCGCGCGCTCGCTGAACGAGGTGGGCTACGCCCTCCCGCCGCTCCCCAACCTCTTCTTCACCCGCGACACCGCGATGGTCGTGGGGGAGCACGTGCTCATCGGCTCCATGCGCCACGCCGCGCGCTGGTCGGAGGAGCTGATCATGAAGGCGCTCTTCCTCCACTGCGGCGCGCTCGCCAACAAGGGGATCCTCTACGACGGCGCCTCCGAGCGCCGCCACAACTACACCCTCGAGGGGGGCGACATCCACCCCCTGCGCGCCGACACGGTGATGCTCGGCTTCTCCGAGCGCACGAGCCCCGCGGCGATCGACGTCGTCACCGACGCGCTCTTCGCGCAGACCGCGGTCACCGACGTGATCATCGTCGTCATGCCCACGGAGAGCACGGCGATCCATCTCGACATGGTCTTCACGCAGCTCGACGCCGAGCTCTGCGCGATCTTCCCTCCCGCCTTCGTGGGCGCCGAGCGGCTCTCCGTGCTCCACCGCCGCAAGGGGCACCACGAGGTGAAGGAGATGCCCAACATCTTCGCCGCGCTGCAGGCCGTGTCGCTCCCGATGGAGCCCGTCTTCTGCGGCGGCGACCGGCGCATCGTGCAGGAGCGCGAGCAGTGGGCCAGCGGCTGCAACTTCTTCTCGGTGCGCCCCGGCGTCGCCCTCTCCTACACGCGCAACGAGGTCACGCTCGAGGAACTCGCGAAGATGGGCTTCCGCGTCGTGAGCGCCTCCGACTTCCTGAACGGCGACGAGCGCGTGAAGGAAGGGGAGCGCGCCGTCATCTCCTTCGACGGCGCGGAGCTGGTGCGCGCGGGCGGCGGCCCCCGCTGCATGACCCTCCCGCTGCAGCGCGACGACCCGTGGGGCTGAGCGCCCGCCCGGCCGAGACCGCGCTCACCGAGCGCGCCCTCGAGCGCCTGCGCCAGGGGCCCGCCGAGTCCGTGCCGCTCATCGAGTACGTCTGCCAGATGCCCGGCGCGCCCAAGATCGTCGCCGAGCAGATGGCCCTCGCCCTCTTCGCCGGCCGCCCCGAGATCGCCCGGGATGCCGACGGCAAATGGCGGATCGTCGACGTCCCCATTACCGACTCCCCACTCCCCACTCGCGCGCCGAACGCCGAGCGCCGAGCGCCGAGCGCCGCGAACGCCGAGCGCCGAGCGCCGAGCGCCGAGCTGTCAACCCTCTCCTACGCCGTCGTCGACGTCGAGACCACCGGCATGAATCCCGCCACCGGCGACCGCGTCACCGAGATCGCGGCCGTCGTCGTGCGCGAGGGGCGCATCGTCGACCGCTTCGAGACGCTCGTGAACCCCGAGCGCTCCATCCCCTCCTTCATCACCGCGCTCACGCACATCTCCTGGGACATGGTGAAGGACGCGCCGCGCTTCGCCGACGTCGCCGATCGCTTCCTCGGCGTGCTCGAGGGGCACGTCTTCGTCGCGCACAACGCCGAGTTCGACTGGCGCTTCGTGCGCGCGGAGGTGCAGCGCGCCACCGGGCGGAAGCTCGCCGGCCCGCGCCTCTGCACGGTGAAGATGGCGCGCCGCCTCCTGCCGCACCTCCCGAGCCGGCGGCTCGACGCGCTCATGTACCATTACGGCGTGGACAACGACGCACGCCACCGCGCCGGCGGCGACGCCGCCGCCACCGCGCAGATCCTCCTCCGCCTCCTCGCCGACGCCCGCGACCGCGAGTGCCGCACCTGGGACGACCTCCAGGCGCTCCTCGGCGCGCGCGCGCGCGGCAACCGCCCGCACCGCCCCTCCGCCATGCCGCGCCCCGTGCGCGAGGACGGCGCCGCGTGACCGTCCCGCCGCCCCTCGTCCAGCGCATCACGCTCGGCGCGTGGACCGCGCACCTCATCCAGGCCGGCGGGCTCCAGCTCGACGGCGGCGCGATGTTCGGCGTCGTCCCGAAGACGCTGTGGGAGCGCCGCATCCCCGCGGATGCCCGCAACCGCATCCCGATGGGCATGCGCTGCGTGCTCCTCGAGCACGAGAGCGGGCTCATCCTCATCGACAGCGGGGCGGGGAACAAGGAGGATCCGAAGTTCCACGACATCTACGGCATCGAGAACGCCGGCGACGGCGGGCGCACGCTTCTCGAGCAGGGGATCCGCGCCGCGGGGCACGCCCCCGAGGATGTCGCGCTCGTGATCAACACGCATCTCCACTTCGATCACGCCGGCGGCAACACCTGGCGCGACCCGTCCGGCGTCGTGCGCCTCACCTTCCCCAACGCGCGCTACGTGGTGCAGCACGGCGAGTACCACTGGGCCACGCACACCAACGAGCGCACCGGCGCGAGCTACTTCCTCCCGAACTTCGCCCCCGTGCTCGAGGCCGGCCGCTACGACCTCGTGGACGGCGAGCACGAGGTGGTGCGCGGCGTGCGCCTCCTCCCCGCGCCCGGGCACACCCCCTTCCACCAGTGCATCCTGCTCGAGTCGCGGGGGGAGCGGGCGCTCTATCTCGCCGACCTCGCCCCGTCGTCGGCGCATCTCCCGCTCCCGTGGATCATGGGCTACGATGTGGAGCCGCTCGTCACGCTCGAGACGAAGCGGCGGGTGTTCGAGCGCGCGCTGAAGGAAGGGTGGCGGCTCATCTTCGAGCACGACGCCGCGACGGCCACCGGCCGCCTCGCGCACGATGGCAAGACCTACTCGCTCGCCAAGGAGGCTCCGTGATCCGCCGCCTGTCCGCGCTCGTCCTCGCCGCCGTCGCCGCCGCGTCCGCCGCGGCGCAGAAGCCCGACACCGCGAAGCTCCACGCCGCGATCGACCAGGCCGTCGCCAAGGTGACGCCGCAGGTGATCGCGTGGCGCGAGGACATCCACCAGCACCCGGAGCTCGGCAACCGCGAGACGCGCACCGCGGCGCTCGTCGCCGCGCAGCTCAAGGCGCTCGGCATCACGGTGCGCACCGGCGTCGCGTACACCGGCGTCGTGGGCGTGCTCAAGGGGGGGAAGCCCGGCCCGGTCGTCGCCCTGCGCGCCGACATGGACGCGCTCCCCGTCACCGAGATGGTGGACGTCCCCTTCAAGAGCACCGTGCGCACGACGTACAACGGGCAGGAGGTGGGCGTGATGCACGCCTGCGGCCACGACAACCACGTCGCGATCCTCCTCGGCACGGCCACCGTGCTCGCGGGGATGCGCGCCGAGCTGCCCGGCACCGTGCTCTTCATCTTCCAGCCCGCGGAGGAGGGACCGCCCGCGGGGGAGGAAGGGGGCGCGTCGCTGATGCTCAAGCAGGGGGCGTTCGACGATCCGGTGCCGCAGGCGGTGTTCGGCCTGCACGTGTGGCCGAACCGCGTGGGCAGCGTGGACACGCGCGCCGGCACGCTGCTCGCGAGCGCGGCGGGACTGCGCATCGTCGTGCACGGCAAGCAGACGCACGGCGCGCAGCCCTGGCGCGGCGTGGACCCGATCGTGGTCGCGGCGCAGATCGTGCTCGGGCTGCAGACCATCGAGAGCCGGCAGCTCGACCTGCGCAAGGGCGCGGCGGTGATCACCGTGGGCGCGATCAACGGCGGCAACCGCGGCAACATCATCCCCGACAGCGTGGTGATGATCGGCACCGTGCGCACCTTCGTCCCGGGGATGGAGAAGGACATCGCGGAGCGGATCGACCGCACCGCGAAGATGATCGCCGCGAGCGCGGGAGCGACCGCGGAGACGCAGGTGGTGGGGGGCTACGAGCCCACGGTGAACGACGGCCGCCTCGTGGCGGAGATGATCCCGACGATGCGGAGCGTGGTCGGCGACAA
>DATKOH010000215.1:0-8543 GCA_035524735.1 Gemmatimonadaceae bacterium | reverse complement strand
CGGCGGCACGGCGTCGATGAGCGTGCCGAGCTCGGAGATGTACGGCTCGGGGATGAGGTCGGCGCGGGCCGCGAACACCTGCGCCAGCTTCACGAAGGTGGGCCCGAGCCCCACGATCGCCGCGACCAGCCGCTTCGCGCGCCGCGCGTGGTCCTCCGCCGTGCGCGACACCGGCGCCCCCCACCAGATCCACCGCCTCCGGTCGCGGAGGAAGGACAGGGCGAAGGGGCCGAGGGAGAAGAGGACGAGGAGAGTGTGCACGACCGAAATCTAGCATGGGGGGTGATGGCCCCGGAGCCGATGCTCGATGATCGACCGTCGATGCGGCATGACCACGATGGCATGACGGCGCGCGCCGTCACACCATAAGTAGTCATGCCATGTCGCACGTCGGACGTCGAGCGTCGGCGGTCTCCTATCGCCTACCGCAGCACCCCCCACGCCCCGTCCCTCACTTCCCGGAACCCCGCCTCGTACCGCGCCGCGTCGGCGTAATCGATCGTGTTGAACGCGCCGATCACCGCGTCGCCCGTCGCGGGGTCGAGATAGAAGAAGGTGCGGAAGCCCGCCTGCGTCCCCGTGTGCCCCACCACCTTCTTGGCGCCGCGCGTGGAGATGAAGAAGGACATCCCCATCCAGTCGCCCGGGCGCGCATCCGCGCCGGTCTCGAAGCGCGGCTCCCACATGCGCTCGAGCACGGCGTGCGGGAGGATCGCCTCGTAGCGGCGCCGCCGCGCGCTGTCCCCCGCGGGCGCGTTCGTCAGGAAGGCGAGGTACGCGGCGAGATCGCCCATCGGCGCGTTCCAGCCGCCGTTCGGGATGGTGATCCCCGGGTCGAAGTCGCGCCCGTTGGCCGTCACGCGCGTCACCGTGGCGCCGCTGTCGCGCAGCACGTAGTAATTGTTCGACCGGTCCGCGGACAGCCAGTACGGCGTCGTGTTGAAGTAGCTGTGCGCGAGGCCGAGGGGAGCGAAGATGTTCTTGTGCACGTACGCCTCCCACGGATCGTCGGTGATCAGCTCCACGATGCGCGCGAGGTAGACGAAGCCCGGATTCGAGTAGCCGAAGCGCGTCCCCGGGCGGAAGACGAGCTCCTCGTACGGCATCATCGCCACGAGCTGCTCCCAGGTCGTCGGCTCGAAGGGCTCCCATTCCTTCCCCTGCGACCACAGCCAGGTGGGATCCTGCAGCCCCGACGAATGCGAGAGCAGCATCCGCACGGTGATCGAGTCCATCGATCCCCAGGGATCGTGGATCCGGCGGAGCTCGGGGATCCAGTCGGTGGCGCGGGCGTCGAGGGAGAGCGTCCCGTGCTCCACCTGCTGCATCACGGCGATCGCGGTGAGCGTCTTCGTGATCGAGCCCCAGTGGAAGATCGTGTTGTCATCCACCTTCTGGCCGCGCTCGCGGTCGGCGAATCCCGTCTCGTGCTTCGCCACGACCCTGCCGTCGCGGATGAGCCACGTGGACGCGCCCACGATCCCCTCCGCGGCCACGAAGGCGTCGAAGCGGGCGACGTATCCCTTCCACTCCGCCGGCGGCTGCTGCGCGGCGGCGGGGAGGGCGATCAGGGCGAAGGCGAAGAGGCGGCGCATGCGGATCCCGCGTGAAGGGTGCGCGGATGATGCCGGCGCGGCCGGTCCGGCGGCAAGGCCGGCTGAATCGCACGGCGGCGGACTCGCGTAGGTCCCTGGGTGTTGGCCATCGTACGATGGTCGGTCATCGACCATCGGCCCTACCTTTCCGGAGGCCCCCATGCGTCTGGTCGCCCTCTTCGCGCTCCTCATCCCGGCCACGCTCACCGCCCAGTCGCCCGACGCGTCGCTCGCGCCGCTCGACAGCGTCGTCGCGCAGGTGGAGCGCGCGCTCCTCCGCTACCAGGCGACGCTCGGCGCGGGCCCCGACGCGCTCCCGCCCCTCAAGAGCGCGACCTTCGACTTCAAGACCACCGCCGCGCGCTCGACCGGCGTCACCGTGAACCTGCTCGTGTTCACGATCGGCGCTTCGAAGCAGACCGACGTCGTGAACGACGTCTCATTCACCTACGCGGTGCCCAGGGCGACGGACGCCGACCGCCGGAAGTTCGCGGCGGCGCCGAGCGTCGAGGACCAGCTCTACGAGACGATCCGCGGCGCCGCGGCCGCCGTGCGCTCGGGCGCCGGCGCGGTGGGCGGGATGCCCCTCACGCAGTTCACCGTGGCGCTGCAGTACGGCGTGCAGTGGGACCAGAGCGCCGGCGCGCACCCGCGGCTGCAGCTCGTCACGGTGGGGCTCAAGTCGGACCAAGGGGACAACAGCGTGCAGACGCTGCGTCTCGTCTTCAGCCGGTAGCGCGCAATGCCTCCGGCCCCCTCGCAGCTCGCGACCGCCCTCGGCGGGCGCTACGCGGTAGAGCGCGAGCTCGGCCGCGGGGGGATGGCCACCGTGTGGCTGGCCAGGGAGATCGTGAGGAGGATGCGGCTGGGATGAAGGGCCGACGGGCGATGCGCGACGCTCGATGAGGCATGACCACGATGGCCCGTCCGGACCGTATCGTCGTCATGCCTCATCGGATGTCGCGCATCGTGCGTCGGCCGTTCAGTTCGCGGTGAGTCCTCTCTGCTCGAGCAGCGGCTCGACGTACGGATCCCGTCCCGTGAACGCCTTGAACATCGCGCCCGCATCCTCCGTGCCGCCGCGGGAGAGGATCATGTCGCGCAGGCGCTGGCCGTTGGCGCGGGTCATGCCGCCGTTGGCGGTGAACCAGGCGTAGACGTCGTCGTCGATCACCTCGCTCCACAGGTACGCGTAGTACCCGGCGGCGTAGCCCGGGCTGCTCCACAGGTGCGAGAAGTAACTCGTGCGGTAGCGCGGCGGCACGTTGGCGAGGTCCACGTGGAAGTCCTTGAGCGCCTGCGCCTCGAAGACGTCCACGTCCTGCGGCGGCGCGTCGGGGCCGAGGGTGTGCCACGCCATGTCGAGCAGCGCGGCGGCGAGGTACTCGGTGGTCTTGAAGCCCATGTTGAAGGTGGCGGCCTTCTTCATCTTCGCCGCGAGCTCGGCCGGCATCGGCGCGCCCGTCTTGTAGTGCTTCGCGTAGTGCGCGAACACCGTCGGCTCCGTGGCCCAGTGCTCGTTGAACTGCGAGGGGAACTCCACGAAGTCGCGCGGCACGTTCGTCCCCTGCTGCGTCGGGTAGACGACGTTGGACATCATCCCGTGCAGGGCGTGGCCGAACTCGTGGAACATCGTCGTCACGTCGGTGGACGTGAGCAGCGCGGGCTGCCCCGGCGCCGGCTTCGGGAAGTTCGCCACGTTGAACACCACCGGCTTCGTGCCCAGCAGCGTGCTCTGGATGACGAAGTTGTCCATCCACGCGCCCGGCCCCTTGTTGTCGCGCTTGAAGTAGTCGCAGTACCAGAGCGCGAGCGACGTGCCGTCGGCGTCGAACACCTCGAACACGCGCACGTCCGGCTGGTACACGGGCAGGTCCTTCCGCTCCTTGAAGGTGAGCCCGTACATCCGGTTGGCGGCGTAGAAGACGCCGTCGCGCAGCACCCGGTCGAGCTCGAAGTAGGGGGTGAGCTGCGACTCATCGAGATCGAAGCGCTGCTTGCGCACCTGCTCCGCGTAGATCTGCCAGTCCCACGGGCGGAGCGGGTGCGGGTCCTTCCCGGCGTCGATCAGCGCCTGCATGTCCGCCTGCTCGGCGAGCGCCTTCCGCGTGGCCGGGCCCGCGAGGTCGGTCATCAGCTTGATCGCCGCGTCTGGGGTCTTGGCCATCTGGTCCGCCACGCTGTAGGCCGCCCAGCTCGGGTAGCCGAGGAGCTTCGCCTTCCGCGCGCGCACCTGCACGAGGCGCTGGATGGTGGCGCGCGTGTCGTTGCTGTCGTTCTGCTCGGCGCGCGTGACGGACGACGCGAAGAGTTCCTCGCGCACGGTGCGGTCCTGGAGCGAGGCGAGCGGCGGCTGCTGCGTGGTGTTGATGAGGCGGAGCAGCCAGAGCCCCTGCTGCCCGCGCTCCTTCGCCGCGGCGGCCGCGGCCGCGACCTCGCCCTCGGTGAGGCCGGCGAGCTGCTTGCGTTCGGCGACGACGAGCGCGGCGGCCTTCGTGGCGAGGCGCAGCTTGCGGCTGAACTCCGTCTCGAGCGCGGCCTGCTCCTGGTTCAGCGCCTTGAGCTTCGCCTGGTCGGAGTCGGCGAGCGCGACGCCGGCGCGCAGGAAGTCGGTGTGGTACTTCTCCACGAGGTGCCGCTGCGCCGGGTCGAGGCCCAGGGAGTCGCGGCGCAGCCAGATCGCGTGGATGCGCGCGAAGAGCCGGGCGTTGAGATAGATGTCGTCGCGGTGCGCGGCGAGCCGCGGGGCCTCGGCGGTCTGCACCTTCTGCAGCGTGTCGTCGATGTTCGCGCCGGTGATGCCGTTGAAGACGAGGGAGACGCGCATGAGGAGCTGCCCCGAGCGCTCCATCGCCTCGATGGTGTTCGCGAAGGTGGGGGGCGCGGACTGGCCGGCGATCGCGTTGATCTCGGCGAGCTCGGCGGCCATCCCGGAGTCGAGCGCGGGCTGGTAGTCGGCGTCGTGGATCCGGTCGAAGGGAGGCGCCTGGAAGGGGAGCGGGCTCGGCGCGAAGAAGGGATTCGGCGCGGGGGCGGCGGGCGCGGCGTGCGCCGCGGCGCGGCGGGACGCGGTGAGCGCGACGGCGCCGGCGGCGAGGAGCGCGAGCGCGGCGAGGCGCGGGAGTCGAGCGGTCATCGGGACCTCGAGGGAGTGGTTCGCCACGGGGGCGACGGTCGGGACGCGGGGAAATCAAACGCGGCGGGCGGGCGCCCGCCACTCCGCGGCGCCCACTTGCGGGACGCGCGTCCGCCGCCGACACTGCGCGCGTGCGCAAGCTCGCCGGCATCCTCTTCTGGGCCGCGCTCTTCGCGGCGCTGGTCTGGTACGCGAACACGCGGCTCCCGCTCGACAACCCGGGCCCCGCGGTGGGCGCCGGGCCCGCGCTCTTCACGCCGGACGCCGCGCCGTGGAGCGCGTGCACCGGCGGCTGCGGCAAGGAGCGCTGGGAGGTGAAGACGCTCGCCGACCCGGCGCGCGCGCGCGTGGACTTCACGCGCGTGCAGGACGCGACCGTCACCGAACTCGGCGCGCTCGACCCGGCCGCGGCGTCGCTCGTGGGCGGATGGCGGCGCGCGCCGGAGGAGACCACGGTCTATCGCGTGGAGGCGGAGCTGGTCACGCTCTTCGCGGAGGAGGACCGCGACTGGCATCTCGTGCTCGCCGACCCGGCGAACCCGGGGGCGACGATGATCGCCGAGATCCCCGATCCCGCGTGCCAGGCGGCGTGCTCGTCGGGCTTCGCGTCGTACTACGCGCGGGCGCGCGACGTGCTCCTGGCGCACACGAACGACGGGCGGCTCTCGCGCCGCCGGCCGCGCGTGCGCGTCACGGGGGTGGGCTTCTTCGACTTCCCGCACGGGCAGCGCGGCGCCGCGCCGAACCACATCGAACTGCACCCGGTGCTGGCGATCGAGTTCCTCCCCTGATTGGCGGCGCGCCGGCGGGCGCGACAAGTTCCCCCGCATGACCGATTCGCTGTCGCTGCTCGACGCCGGCCAGGTGCGCGCCGCCCTCACGTACGAGGCGCTCATCCCGGCCATGGAGCGCGCGCTCATCGATTTCTCCGCGGGGCGCGTGGTGCAGCCCGTGCGCGCGTCGGTGGCCGTGCCCGGCGGCGAGGGGCTCCTCCTGCTCATGCCGGCGGTGTACGGCGACGTGATGGGGGTGAAGCTCCTCACGTACAACGCCGCGAACGCGGCGCGCGGGATGCCCACGTACTGGACCACCGTGCACCTCTTCCGGGCGGAAACCGGCGAGCCGCTGGCGATCATGGACGGCGCCGCGCTCACGGAGATGCGCACGGCGGCGGTGTCGGCGGCGGCCGCGCGGCGGCTCGCGCCCGCGAACGCGCGCGTGCTCGCGGTGCTCGGCACCGGCGTGCAGGCGCGCGCGCACGTGGAAGCGCTGCGCACCGTGCGCGACTTCGCGGAGGTGCGCGTGTGGGGGCGCACGCCCGCGCACGCGGCGGCGTTCGCGCGGGACGCCGGCGCGACGGCGATGGAGGCGGAGCGCGCGGTGCGCGGGGCGGACGTGGTCGTGACGGCCACGAGCGCCGCGGCCCCCGTGCTGCGCGGCGCGTGGCTCGCGGAGGGGGCGCTCGTGCTCGCGGTGGGATCGTACGGCACCGCGAGCCGCGAGCTGGACGACGACGCGATGCGCGGCGCGGCGGTGGTGGTGGACTCGCGCGCCGGCGCGCAGGCGGAGGCCGGCGAGATCGTGCAGACGGGCGCCGCGATCCACGCCGAGCTCGGCGAGGTGCTCGCGGGCACGGCCGCGCTCCCGCGGGCGCATCACGTGGTGTTCAAGTCGCTGGGGCTGGCGGTGGAGGACGTGGCGGCGGCGCGGCTGGTGTGGGAGCGGCGGGGGGGCTGACCCCGCCCCCATCCGTTCCCCCTCCTTTCCCCTCCCCTGCCGTCCGGGTTTCCCCGATTCGCCCCGCACGCATGTCACTCACTATACGCCCGTCCACGAAATGACATAGCTCATTCCCCGCACGACCGTTCGCCGAATGACCACTGCGGCCCGCCCCGCCCTGCGCGCGCAGGACATGGTCTTCACCCTCTACGGCGACTACCTCCTCCGCCGCGATGAGCCCGTGCGCGCCGCCGCGCTCGTCACCCTCCTCGGCGCCCTCGGCATGAAACCGATGGCCGTCCGCACCACCCTCTCCCGCATGACCCGCCGCGGGTGGCTCGCCGCCGAGCGCCGCGGCCCGCACAGCTACTACCGCCTCACCGCGCGCGCCCGCCGCCTCCTCGAGAGCGGCCGCGAGCGCATCTACCATCCCCCCCGCGCCCGCGCCTGGGACGGCGCCTGGACGCTCATCGCCTACAGCGTTCCCGAGACCCGCCGCCGCCGCCGCGATTCCTTCCGCGTGAAGCTCCTCTGGCTCGGTTGCGGCATGGTCTCCAACGGCCTCTGGATGACGCCGCACGACGTGCGCCGCGACGTCGCCGCGATCGCCGCCGAGCTCGGCATCGCGCGCAACGTGGAGGTCTTCCGCGCGCGCCACGCCGGCGGCGCCGCGATGCGCGCGCTCATCGAGCGCTGCTGGGACCTCCGCGCCCTCGACGCCCGCTACGCCGCCTTCCTCCGCCGCTGGCGCGGCGGCGCCGGGCGCGCGCTCTCCCCCGAGGAGAGCTTCGTGCGGCGCTTCGCGCTCGTGCACGAGTACCGCACCTTCCCGCTCGCCGATCCCTATCTCCCCGCGACGCTGCTGCCCCCCCGCTGGCACGGGCGCACCGCCGCGGCGCTCTTCGACCGCCTCCACGCCGCGCTCGCCGCCGGCGCCGAGCGCTGGGTGCGCGAGGTCTGCCGCGCCGCCGATGCCGGCGGCCGCCGCGAGCTCCGCCTCCTGCGCGCCGCAAGCTGACGCCTCACCCCGGACCCGCCCATGCGACAGTTCGAGTCCCGCCCCGCCGCCGCCCTCGCCCTCACCGAGGTGCGCTACGCCAAGGAACGCTCGGTCGCGACGATCACGATCGACCGCCCGGCGAACTTCAACGCCTACTCCACCGCCGCGCTGCGCGAGCTCGCCGCCGCCTTCCACGACGCCGCGTACGATGACGCCGTGGGCGTGATCGTCCTCACCGGCGCCGGCACGAAGGCCTTCTGCACCGGCGGCGACGTGAAGGAGTACCAGGCGAGCTACACCGCGCGCCCGCGCGACTACTGGAAGTACATGGGGCTCTTCGCCGCGTACATCGAGAGCATCCTCAACGCCGGCAAGCCGGTGATCGCGCGCATCAACGGCATGGCGGTGGGGGGCGGCAACGAGTCGCAGCTCGCCTGCGACCTCGCGGTGATCGCCGAGCACGCCTGGCTGGGCCAGGTGGGGACGCGCGTCGGCTCCGTCGCCGCCGGCGGCGCCACGCAGTGGCTCCCCATCCACGTGGGCGACCGCCGCGCGCGCGAGATGCTGCTCCTCAACGAGCGCATCCTCCCCGCGCAGGCCCTGCAGTGGGGACTCGTGAACCGCGTGGTGCCGAGCGTGACGAAGGATGGCGCCTTCATCACCGGCGCCACCCCCGAGCAGATCGACCTCGCGCAGAAGGGGAAGGACGGCTACGCGATCAGCCTCGCGAAGCTCGACGAGGAGGTGCAGCGCCTGGCCGACCGCCTGCTCGAGCAGTTCCCCGAGTGCCAGCGCTACACGAAGCAGAGCACGAACTTCTGGAAGGACCTCGCCTGGCACCAGACGATCGGCCACGCGCGCGAATGGCTCACGCTGCACTACGCGAGCCTGGAGCCGTGGGAGGGAATGCGCGCCTTCGTCGAGAAACGCCCGGCGAAGTACGCGGAGGTGCGACGCAAGGCCGCCACCGGCGGATCGAGCGAGTTCGTCTGGGGCGCCTACGAGCGCGACTGCCCGGCGTGCGGCGCGCAGGGGATCCCCGAGGGCTTCACCTTCTGCGGCGCCTGCGGCGCGAAGCTCGGCGGTGCGGCCG
>DATKOH010000214.1:0-6946 GCA_035524735.1 Gemmatimonadaceae bacterium | reverse complement strand
CGCCGACCGCGCCGCCGACGCCGTGGCGCGCCTCCACGCCGAGGCGCGCTCGATGGAGCGCGCGCTCGGATCGCTCCCCGCACGCATCGCCGAGCTTCGTGCCGCGCCCGCGCCGCGTGCCGCTCCCGCGCCGCCCACGAGGAAGGGGAAGCGGCCGGCGCCCGCGCCGGCGCGCCCCTACCGCGAGTACCGCTCCAGCGGCGGCCTCGACATCTGGGTCGGGCGCGGCGCCGCATCCAACGACCATCTCACCTTCCACGAAGCCAGCCCCGACGACGTCTGGCTCCACGCGCGCGATGCCGCCGGCGCGCACGTCGTGCTCCGCTGGACGCGCGAGGAGCCGCCCCCCGCGAAGGATCTCGCCGAGGCCGCGGCGCTCGCGGCGTGGCACAGCAAGTCGCGCGGCTCCACCGTGGCCCCCGTGGACTGGACCCGCCGCAAGCACGTGCGCAAGCCGCGCGGCGGCGCGCCGGGGCTGGTCATGGTCGAGCGCACGAAGACGGTGAACGCCCGGCCGTCGGCCGCGCTGGAGCGGAAGCTGCGGAAGGGCTGACCGCCGCTCAGGCGGCGTCGATCGCGGCGCGCATGGCCGCGATCAGCGCGAGCGCGCGCTCCACGCTCTCCCCCGCGGCGCGCACGATGGCGCTCCCCACCACCACGCCGTCGGCGAGCTTCGCCACCGCCGCCGCCTGCTCCGGCGTCGAGATCCCGAAGCCGACGCACACGGGCAGCGTCGTCGCGGCGCGCAGCCGCGCGATCGTCGCGGGCAGCTCCGCGGCCAGCCCCTCCTGCACGCCCGTCACGCCGAGCCGGCTGATGAGGTACACGAAGCCGCTGCCGTGCTTCGCGATCTCCGCCATGCGGTCGCTCGGCGTCGTGGGCGCGACGAGCCGGATGAAGGCGAGCGGTCCCGCCGCGATGCGCGCCTCGAGCGCCGGATCGGCGCCCACCGGGAGGTCGGTGACGAGCACGCCGCTCGCTCCCGCGGCGGCGGCGCGCGCGAGCGCATCGTCGCCGGCCGCGAGCAGCGGGTTCAGGTAGGTGAAGAGCACCACCGGCACCTCCGGCCGCGCGTTGCGGATCAGCTGGAGCGTGCGCGCGAAGTCCATCCCCTGCGCGAGCGCCGACTGCGAGCTCGCCTGGATGATCGGGCCGTCGGCGAGCGGGTCCGAGAAGGGCACTCCCACTTCGATCACGTCGGCGCCGGCGGCGGCGGCGCCGCGCAGCAGCGCGAGCGAGCGCGCCGCGTCCGGATGCCCGGCCGTGAGATAGACGACGAGCGCGCGCCGGCCGCGGGCCGCGAGCGCGCCGAAGCGCGCCGCGAGCGGGTCAGACGAAGTAGTCGCTGACCTTGATGCCATACCGGTCCGGGTCCGCCACCTTGATGATGGTGCGCGCGAAGCCGGTGCCGTCGGCGTTCGGGGCGTTGAGGTCCACGACGTGCCCCGGGAAGAGCGCGTTGCCGAGGGCGTCGGACACGATGCGCACCAGCGGGCGCGAGATCGCCTCGGGCACGGGATTCACGCCGTGCACGAGCCCGAGCTCGAAGGTGTCGAGCACCACGAGCGTGCCCACCGGGTAGTGCCCCACCAGGCTCATGAACGCCTTCACGAGCACCTGGTCCATGCCGCGCCGCGGGTTCACGCGCATCTCCTGCAGCACGTCGGCGGGGGTGAGCGGCGTCGTCTGGTAGACGCGGCGCGAGGTCGCGGCGTCGAAGGCGTCCGCGACGGCCACGACCTTGCTGTACATGCTCATCTGCCGTTCGCGGATGTGCTTCGGGTACCCCGTGAGGTCGGTCTTCTTGTGGTGCTCGAAGGCGACGATCATCGCGCGCCACGGCACGTCGTTCTGCCCGCGCATCTGGAAGAGCTGCAGCACGCCGAGCCACGGATGGTGGCAGATGATCCGCCACTCGTCCTCGGTGAGCGACGCCGTCTTGTTCAGGATCTCGATCGGGATGCGCGCCTTGCCGATGTCGTGCAGCAGCGCGGCCACGCCCAGGTCGTACAACTGGAGCCGCGTGAGCCCGAGCTTCCGCCCGAGCGCCACCGAGAAGATGCAGACGTTCACCGAGTGCGTGAACGTGTACTCGTCGTAGTCGCGCAGCGTCGTGAGGCCGACCAGCGAGGTCTCCTCGTTGAGGATCTGGTCGACGATCCCCTGCACCACGCGCTTGATCTTCTTGATGTTCTGGCTCTTCCCCATGCGCACGGAGTTGATGACCTCCTTGGTCACCGACACCGACTGCGAGTATGTGCGCTTGGCCGCCTCCTTCGACTTCTGGCGGATCGCCTCGTCCACCTCCGACGGCGCCCCCACCTCGATCGCCGTCACCTTCGCGTCCGCCATCTTCTGCGCGAGCTCCAGGAGCCGCGCCTCGGGCTCCGACTCGCCGAGCGCCTGGATCACGTTCAGGAACACGACCCAGTCGCGCGGCGCGACCGCCTCGTGCACCCGGCACACGCCCACCCCCGCCTCCCGGAAGACCGTGATGATCCGGTTGAAGCTCGCGTAGTTGTCGAGGTCGAGGCGCAGCCGCGTGGAGTTCACGAACAGGAACTCCCCCGACACGCGAAGCTCCAGCTCGTGCTCGCGCTTGATCAGCTCCTGCGCGAGCCGCACGATCTCCTCCATGGTCTTGAGCACCACGGGATTGTCGGGCGGGTAGAGCTTCACGGTGCGCAGCGCGCCGTAGATCGACAGGAGGAAGTCGCGCCCCGCCTTGCGGACGAAGCCGTCGCTGCCGCGCTCCGCCGTGGCCGCGGCGGGCGTGGCGCCGGTCATGCGCGGATGGGCGCCGGTCACGGAGCTCATGCGCCGCCCCCGCGCAGCGCGCGGTTGATCGCGCTGCGCACGCGCACGTCGGTGTCCCCTTCCGCGCGGCGCAGCGCCGCGAGCGCGGCGTCGTTGCCGATCCGCCCCAGCGCGTGCGCCGCGCAGGCGCGGAGGTCGGGGTTCAGCCGGCGCCGGAAGAGGCCGCCGCGCGAATTGAGCATGCGGTCGAGCGACGACACCGCCCCCGGCCCCGCGAGCGCGCCGTACGCCTCGAAGTACTCCCGCTTCTCGGTGAGATCGGCGTCCTTGAGCGCCTTGCCGTTCACCACCGCCTCGAGCTTGGGCAGCGCCGTGCGGTAGCCGCGCGCCGCCAGCGCGCGCACCGCGGTCACGCGCACGTCCCGGTCCCCGTCGCCGAGCGCCGTCTCGAGCAGGCGCAGCGCGCCGGGCGACGCGATCTCGGCGAGCGCCGCCGAGGCGGCCTGCCGCAGCTCCGGCGCGAGCGACTGCATGATCTTCGCGAGCTGCGGCACCGCCGCCGTCGCCTTCAGCTCCCCGGCGCGCCGGATCGCCTCGAGCGCCACCGATGGATCGTCGCTCGCGATCAGCTTCAGCATCTCGGACACGTTCGCCGACGCGAGCCGCGCCGCCGTCCGCTCCAGCGCTTCCCGGATCCGCGGATTCTGCGCCTGCTTCAGCCACGACAGCACCGTGCTCAGCGTCCCCTGCTTCAGCTGGCCGAAGAGCGTGTCCAGCTCCTCCTGCGGCGGCACGACGTCCGCATCATCGAGCGCCTGCAGCAGCTGCGGCAGCACCGCCGGGTCGCTCAGCTGGTCGGGCAGCTGCCGCAGCCGCGCCGCCATCTCCGGCGCGAGCGACGGCGCGCGCTGCGCCGCCACCTCCGCCTCCCGCAGCAGGTACGACACGGCGCCGTACGCCCCCGCCTGCAGCAGGTGCAGCAGCAGCGACTGCAGCGAGGCCAGCGCCTCCTCGCGCACCTTCGGGTCGGCCTGCACCTCGAAGATGTCGAGCAGCATCGCGATCACGTCCTTCCGCAGGTCGAGATGGTTCTCCGCGTCGAGCGCGCCGCGCAGGTACTCGATCTCCGCCTCGTCCAGGAAGTACAGCGTCGCGTTCAGGTCCTCCATCGAGACCAGCCCCGCCCGCTTCCGCGCCTCCGGCTCGGGGGGCGTCTCCTCGACCTCGCGCTTGATCTCCACCAGCGGCAGCTGCTTGGGCTCCGCCGCCGTCTCGCTCACCTCGATCGGCGCCGCGGCGTCGAAGTTCAGGTCCACGAAGCGGTAGCGCAGGTACGCGAACTCCTCCTCCCACAGCAGCGTCAGCAGGTCGTCGTGCTCCGGCAGCGCCTTGCGCACCTTCTGCAGGATCTCGAACAGCGCGACGATCTCCTCGTGCTCCACCCCCTGCGCCAGCGTCAGCTCGCGCACGCCGTCCTTGTAGAAGACCCACGGCAGGCTCTCGCCCCGGTTCGCCTCGTGGAAGACCGAGCGCCCCTCCCACTTGAAGTCGGACTCGGTGATCGTGAGCACCAGCTCCGGCGTGTGGCGCCAGACCGGCGCGAACGACGCGCGCAGCCCCTCGATCGCCTTCAGGTAGATCGGGTTGTTCGGCAGGTAGAGCTGCTGCGTCTTCGTCGCGCGGCTCACGTTCCGCATCAGCTCCTCGACCACGTGCGGATCGAAGGGCGGCGGCGGGAGCTCCGCGTCCGGCGCGGGGACCACCGGGACCGACGTCGACGCCGGCGCCATCAGCCGTCCATCGCGAGGCGCTCGCTCACCTGCGCCACGTCCTTGTCGCCCCGCCCGCTCACGCAGAGGAGCACCGGCTCCTCCGCCCCCCAGCGCCCGCGCTGCGACGCGATCCACGCCACCGCGTGCGCCGTTTCCAGCGCCGGGATGATCCCCTCCAGCTCGCTCAGCATCCGGAAGCCCGCGAGCGCCTCGTCATCGGTCACCGACACGTACGTCGCGCGCCCGCTGTCCTTCATCGCCGCGTGCTCCGGACCCACCCCCGGATAGTCGAGTCCCGCCGAGATCGAATGCGCCGGATGCACCTGCCCCGCCGCGTCCTGCAGCAGGTAGCTCATCGCGCCGTGCAGCACCCCCGGCCGCCCGCGCGCGAGCGACGCCGAGTGGCGCCCGCTGTCGAGCCCCTCGCCGGCCGCCTCCACCCCCACGAGTTCCACGGCGTGGTCGGGCACGAACGCGTGGAAGATCCCCATCGCGTTCGATCCCCCGCCCACGCAGGCCACCACCGTCTTCGGCAGCCGTCCCGCCGACTCGAGCATCTGCGCGCGTGCCTCCTGGCCGATCACCGCCTGGAACTCCCGCACCATCCGCGGATAGGGCGCCGGACCCACCACCGAGCCGATGATGTAGTGGCTGTCCGTCACGTTGGTCACCCAGTCCCGGATCGCCTCGCTCGTCGCATCCTTGAGCGTCCGCGTGCCCGTCGTCACCGGCACCACCGTCGCTCCCATCAACCGCATCCGGAAGACGTTCAGCGCCTGGCGCCGCATGTCCTCCTCGCCCATGTACACCACGCACTGCATCCCGAACCGGGCGCAGATCGTGGCCGTCGCCACGCCGTGCTGCCCCGCGCCCGTCTCGGCGATGATCCGCCGCTTGCCCATCCGCCGCGCCAGCAGCGCCTGCCCCACCGTGTTGTTGATCTTGTGCGCGCCGGTGTGGTTCAGGTCCTCGCGCTTGAGGAACACCTGTGCCCCCACCCGCGCCGAGAAGCGCGGCGCATGGGTCAGCGGATTAGGACGACCGACGTACGTCCGGAGCAATCCATCCAGCTCCCGCTGGAAGGCCGGATCCCGCCGGGCCTCTTCGAAGGCGGCCTCCAGCGCGTCGAGCGCCGGCACCAGCGTCTCGGGCACGTAGCGCCCGCCATAGGGGCCGAAGCGGCCGGTGCTCTCCATCGTCGCCATCACTCGCTCCCGGCGGCGCGCACCGCGTCGGCGAACGCGCGCATGAGGTCCGCATCCTTGATCCCCGGCGCGCGCTCCACGCCGGAGGAGACATCCACGATGTGCGGCGCGAGCGCGGCGATCGCCAGGGACACATTGACCGGATCCAGTCCCCCGGCCACCACGAGACGCGACCGGCGCGGCCGAGTTCCCTGCGCCGCCATCCCCCAGTCGAACGCGATGCCCGTGCCCCCGAGCCTCCCCGCCACCCGCGTCTCGAGGACGATCGCATCCGCTTCGCCGTCCAGTTCGGCGATGCGGCCGGCGGGCGGCTCCCCCGACACGTGCACCACCGCCCACACCTCGGCGCCGGTCGCGGCGCGCACGCGCCGCACGTCCGCCGCCGACGGATCGCCGTGCAGCTGCACGATGTCGAGCGCCGCCTCCCGCACGGCGGCGACGATCACGTCCGGGTCCGCGACGGCGAAGACGCCGGCGCGCCGCACGGCGCCCCCCGCGCCGTCGAGCACCTCGCGCGCCGCCGGCGCGGTGACCGTGCGCGCCCCCGCGGCGAAGACCACCCCCGCGTAGCGCGCCCCGCACATCGCCGCCGTGCGCGCGTCCTCGGCGCGGGTGAGCCCGCAGAACTTGATCTCAGCGCGCACGCCGCCCCCGCCGCGCCACACCGGTGAGGGCGTGCACCGCCGCGGCCGGATCCGCCGCGGCGGAGAGCGCCGAGCCCACGAGCACGGCATCCGCCCCGTTCGCCGCGGCGCGCTCCACCCCCGCGCGATCGCGCACGCCGCTCTCCGAGACGGCCACCGCATCCGCGGGCACCAGCGGGAGGCGCCGCGCCGCCACCGACTCGTCCACCGCCAGCGTCTCGAGGTCGCGCTGGTTCACGCCGATCACGCGCGCGCCGCAGGCCACCGCGCGCGCGAGCTCCTCCTCGGAGCGCACCTCCACGAGGGGCTCGAGGCCGATCGCGCGCGCCTCCGCGGCGAGATCGGCGAGCCGCGCCGGCTCGAGCGCCCGCGCGATGAGCAGCGCCGCACTCGCGCCCGCGGCGCGCGCCTCCAGAAGTTGCGTTCGGTCGACCACGAAGTCCTTACGCAGGAGGGGAACAGCCACCGAAGCCCGGGCCTCCGCCAGGTCGTCCAGCGACCCGCCGAAGTGCCGGGGCTCCGTCAGCACCGAGATCGCCGCGGCGCCCCCGGACGCATAGGCCTTCGC
>DATKOH010000213.1:0-4593 GCA_035524735.1 Gemmatimonadaceae bacterium | reverse complement strand
GGCGGGAGCGCGGCCGCGCCGCCGCGCGCGGGGCCGCACCCTCGGCCAGCCCCGTCACCGCCAGCGGCTCCACCACGCGTGCCGCCTCCCGCGCACGGATGGCGGCCACCAGCTCCCGCGTCTCGGCCGAAGGCTTCACCTCCAGTTCGCGCTCGAGCCGCTCCGCGAACCGTTCGTACGCCTCCGCCGCGGCGGCGCGGTCGCCGAGCTGGTCCAGCAGGCGGAGCAGCCGCCGCAACGACGCCTCGTCGTACGGCGCCAGCTCCACCGCGCGGCGCGCATGCCCGGCCGCGCGGCCCGCGTCGCCCACCGCCAGCGCCACCTCGTGCGCCGACCACGCGGCCCGCGCCGCGCACTGCCGCAGGCGCGCGCGCGTCGCGTCCAGCCAGTCCTCGAACGCCGGCGATCCCTCCACGTGGATCCCCTCGAGGAAGTCGCCGCCATAGAGCGCCAGGACATCCGCCGCGCGTCCTTCGTCGCAGGCGCGCGCGAACTCGGCGGCATCGCAGCGAAGCAAGGAGGCGGGGATCTCGAGATGCTCTTCGGTGAGCAGCTCCGCGCCGGCCTCGCCGAGCGCGCGGCGGAGCTGACGGAGGGCCTGGCGGAGGGCGCCGCGCGCGTGCTCCTGGTCCAACTCCGGCCAGAAGAGCGCGACGAGCGTGTCGCGGCGTACGCCGGGGTGCATCGCGATGTACGCGAGGAGCGCGAGCCGCTTCGGCTGCGAGAGGATCTCCCGCGCCTCGGCGCGCGATGGGTCGCGCACGTCCACCCTGCCCAGCGTCCGGAATTCGATCATGGGGGTCCGGTCCGGCTCGGGTCGTTCGCGGTCACGGAAGTTTCACGCGCGGCTCACGGCGCCCGCCGCATCGTGGCGCTCGAAGGGACCGAGTCCCGCTCCCGCCATGGTACCCCGCCTCGGCGGAATCGGAAGGGCGGCGGGATACGCCGGTCTCACCGTCCATTAGAACCCCCTAATCAGGAGCCCCCATGTTCGCTTACAATGGTAGGAACCCGGATCGTCGCCACGGACCGGCGCTCTTGGCCGCGCTCGCCGGCGCCGCGGTGCTGGCCGCCTGCGCGGACCCCTCCGCGCCCGCCGCATCTCCGCTCGCGCAGCGCGAGGCGGCGTCGAAGGACTGCCAGCTCTCGTACCAGCCCATCGAGATCCCGGGAAGCGCGGCCGCCGAGGTGAACGGATTCAACGATCGCGGCGACATCGTCGGCCGCTGGTACGATGCCGACGGCAACGCGCACGCCTACGTGCGCAACGCGCGCGGCCAGTTGACCGAGTTCGCGTATCCCGGAGCCAGCGTCACGAACCCGCTCGACATCAATGATGAGGGACTGATCGGCGGCGTCTACCGGATGGCCGACGGCGTGGGGCACGGCTTCACCCTCTGGCACGGGCACTGGACGAGCATCGACCATCCGCTGGCCGCGCCGCAGACGCGGGTGCGCGGCGTGGACGACGCGGGCGAACTCATGGGGAACTACGGCGACGTGTCCACGAACATCGAGCACGGATACATCAAGGACCGCCACGGCTTCACGAACGTCGACTTCCCCGGATCGTCGACCACGGATGTCTGGGACGGCAACGGACACGGCCAGTACGTGGGCGACTACACCGCTCCGGACGGGATCGTCTATCCCTATCTCCTGGATCACGGCCGCTTCACGACGATCACGACGCCGGTGACGTTCGCGTGGGGGTCCTCCGTGCAAGGGATCAACGGCGCGGGCACGATGGTGGGGTTCGGCACCGACGAGAACGGCGTCGACCACGCGATCGCGGTGGTGCGCGGGCGGTCCATGGTCTTCGACTATCCGGGGGCCGCGTACGGCGTGGACTTCGATCGCGTGAACGACCAGGGGGTCATCCTCGGCGCGTGGTACGACGCGGACTACAACGGCCACAACTTCTTCGCGCGGCTGCAGTGCGGGCGGTAGAGGCGATCCGGGGCGAGGGCTGGATGACAGGGATGATCAGTCCAATCACCGAGAGGTGGCCATATGATGACCATTCGCGCGTTCTCGCTGGCGTGCATCGTCCTCGCGAGCGCCTGCGATTCCTCCAGACCTGCGCCGACGTCGACCTCTTGGCCGCCGTCGCCACCGCCGTCGCCGCCGCCGCCTCCGGCGCCGACGCCGCGCCCGGTCACGGGGTACCCGCTGCCGCCGGGCAATTCGGGGATCGTCTTTCGAGGATCGAGCACAGGCTGTCCGGATGTCGCGTTCTCGCTCCAGGTGCAGCTCGATAGCAGCGACCTCAAGAACGTCGGTTGCGCGAACGCCGCGGTGTTCGATCACATCGCGGCCGGCAGTTACAGGGTATTGCTCTGGAAGGACTCCGCTCCCGCGGGCACCCCGTACGGCTGCCGGGGTCAAGCGCGCTTGGTCAAGACCAGTTCACCGATCGCTCTCCCGGTCGATACCGTCGACTCGATATTCGTCGAGTTGCCCTGGTGCGATTGAAGGCGGGGCGCGTATCGCCGCGGGCACAGAGCTCCTTCGCGTCGCCAACTAGTTATCAATCCATGAATTACGCGTTGCGCTTGCGAATAGTGAATGCGTGTACGATATTCTACGATACAACGAAGATATATCGTTGCACTCATTACTTAGGAGCAAAGACATGTTCGGAGATCACCGCCACGAGCACCGCCACCGCCGGCACGGCTGGGGCGGCTGGGACTGGTTCGAAGGAGGGGGACCCGGTTTCGGCCCCGGCGCTCGGCGCCACGCCCGCCGCGCCGCTCGGATGTTCGGCCAGGGGGACCTCAAGCTCGTCATCCTCCAGCTGCTCGAGGAGAAGCCCCGCCACGGCTACGACATCATCCGCGCCCTCGAGGAGCGGAGCGGCGGCAGCTACTCGCCCAGCCCCGGCACCGTGTACCCCACCCTCAGCCTGCTGGAGGAGATGGACTACGCCAAGGCCACGGTGGAGGACTCGGGGAAGAAGATCTACGAGATCACCGACGCCGGCCGCGCCTACCTCGCCGAGCACAAGGAGACGGTGGACGATGTGTTCGAGCGACTGGTCGAGTTCGGACGCACCCTCTTCGGCGGCCGCGAGATGATCCAGGCGCACGAGGCGATGGGCGCGCTCGGCCGCGCATACGCGCGGCTGGTCATGAGCGGCCCGCGCACGCGCGAGCAGGTGGAGCGCGTGGTGGAAGTGCTGCGAAAGGCGGCGGCGGAGCTGGACGCGATCGCGTGACGGCTCGGCGCTCGGCGCTCGGCGCTCGGCGACTACTTGCGCCCCTGCCGAGCGCCGAGCGCCGAGCGCCGCGCGCCGAGCACCGAGCGCCGAGCGCCGCGCGCCGAGCGCCGAGCCCCTTGCCCCCCCGCCGCGAAGGCCCGCATAGTACCGGTCCCCCGAACAGCGAGGCCCCATGTACGTCGTGCGCGAGGTCATGTACTGCAAGCCCGGCAAGGTCCGCCCGCTCGTGGAGAAGTTCAAGGCGATGGCGGCACTGAGCGCCAAGATGAACATGCCCAAGATGCGGCTCATGACCGACTTCGCGGCGGAGCGGTACTGGACCGTGGTCGCCGAGATGGAGGTGGCCGACCTCGCCGCGTTCGAGAAGATGATGTCCAGTCCGCAGGGATCCGCGGAGGACATGAAGAAGCTCGAGGAGATCATGAAGGGCTATCACGATCTCGTCGACATCGGGAAGCGCGAGATCTACAAGCTCGAGAGCTGAGCGCGGTCAGCGCGGGCGCGCGGTGGCCGCCTCCACGGGCAGCGCATCGCGCGCGCGCACGCCGGCCTCGTATGGACCGAGCAGGTGCGCGATGCCGTTGGCGTAGTAGCTGACGAGCTCGCGGCCGCCGGGGAGCACCGCGTAGCCATCGCCGCCGGCGGCGAGCATCCGCCGCATCGCGAGCATGCGCCACGCGCGGTCGAAGGTCTCGGCGATGTCGCGGTCGGCGCGCAGCACCTTCGCGTTCATCTCCACGAGCAGGTCGCGCATCTCCTCCATGCGCGCGAGGAGGTCGCGGCGCGGGATGAAGTCGCGGTCGAAGCTCTGGATGGCCGCGCAGGCGAGGGCGACGGGGGTGACGGGGATGATGGCGCCGATGCGGCGCATCACCTCGTCGCAGAGCGTCTGCACCACCGGCAGCCGCCGGTCGCGCGGGAGCGCGAGCACGTCGCCGTGGCGCGCGCGCTGCGCCTCGAGCCACGGCAGCACCTTCATGGGCGCGCCGACGGTCACCGCCGCGCGCCCGTAGCGGCGCCAGCGCCCGGTGAGCGCGCGCGTCACGTTCCAGCCGACGTAGTGGAGCACTTCCCCGGCCTGCCGCAGCCGGTGCACCCGTTCCCCGCCCTCCCGGGCGCGCAGCTCGCGGATGAGGGTGCGGTCCTCGAGCACGCGGTCGTAGTTGAGCGCGACGGGGATGAGCACCATCCGCTTCGCCACCTCGGGATCGCGCGCGGCGCCGAGGGCATAGTCGAGGAGCCCGATCTTCGCGGGGCGCAGGCGGCCGTCGCGCGAGAGCCCCCCCTCGGGGAAGATCCCCTGCGTGACGGCGTTGCGCGTGATGAGCTGCACGTAGCGCTCGAGCACGGTGTGATAGAGCGGCTCGCGG
>DATKOH010000212.1:0-7058 GCA_035524735.1 Gemmatimonadaceae bacterium | reverse complement strand
AATCCCGTGCGACCTGCGCGTCGTGCCGCCCGAATCCTTCGGCGCCGCGCTGCACTACTTCACCGGCTCCAAGGCGCACAACATCGCCGTGCGCAAGATGGGACAGGCGCGCGGACTCAAGATCAACGAGTACGGCGTCTGGAAGGGGAACGCGCGCATCGGCGGGCGCGAGGAGAAGGAGGTCTTCGCCGCCGTGGGGCTCCCCTGGATCCCGCCGGAGCTGCGCGAGGACCGCGGCGAGATCGACGCCGCGCGCGCGAAGCGCCTCCCCGATCTCGTGGCGCTCGACGACATGCGCGGCGACCTGCAGTGCCACACCACCTCGAGCGACGGGCGCGACACCCTCGAGGCGATGGCGCGCGCCGCGGAGGAACTCGGCTACGAGTATCTCGCCGTCACCGACCACACCCCGGCCGTGCGCGTCACCGGCGGCATGGACGCGGCGGGGTTCCGGCGGCAGGCATCGGCCGTCCGGAAGCTCAACGGCAAGCTGAGGAAGCTCACGGTGCTGCAGGGTGCCGAGGTGGACATCCACAAGGACGGCACGCTCGACCTCCCCGACGCCGCGCTCGCCGCGCTCGACATCGTGCTCGTGTCCATCCACTCGCACTTCGACCTCCCGCCGCGCGAGCAGACCGCGCGCGTGCTCAAGGCGCTCTCGCATCCGAGCGTGGACGTCTTCGCGCATCCCACCGCGCGCCTCATCGGCCGCCGGCGCCCCGCGGAATTCGATCTCGACCTGGCGATCGGCGCCTGCCTCGACCACGGCGTGATGATGGAGATCGACGCACAGCCCGAGCGCCTCGACCTCGACGACATCTCCGCGCGCACCGCCGCCGAACGCGGCGTGACCTTCACGATCTCCACCGACGCGCACGCCGCCGCGGAACTGTCCTTCATGCGCTGGGGGGTGGACCAGGCGCGCCGGGGCTGGGTGCCGCGCAAGCAAGTGGCGAACACGGGCACCCTCGCGTCGCTCCTCAAGCGCCTGCACGCAGCGAGGTAGCTCGCCGCGCCCCGCTCCCCGCTCCCCGCGCCCCGAGCGCCGAGCGCCGAGCCCCGCACGCCGAGCGCCGAGCGCCGAGCGCCGAGCCTTCATTACTTTCAATACATGCCCGAACAAGCCTCCCTCGATCCCATCCTGAAGCCGCGCTCCGTCGCCGTGATCGGCGCATCGCGGTCGCCCAACACGATCGGGAACCAGATCCTCTCCAACCTCGTGCGCCACGGCTTCACCGGGGCCGTATACCCCGTGAACCCGAGCGCGCCCGCGATCCACGCGATCAAGGCCTATCCCGCCGTCGGCGACATCCCCGACGCCGTGGACATGGCGGTGATCGCGGTGCCGAAGCAGCACGCGGTGGACGTCGCGCGACAGTGCGGCGAGAAGGGGGTGAAGGGGCTCGTCGTCATCACCGCCGGCTTCAAGGAAACGGGGCCCGAGGGCGCCGAGCGCGAACGGCAGCTCGTGGAGACGGTGCGGCGCTTCAACATGCGCATGGTGGGCCCGAACTGCCTCGGCGTGCTGAACGCCGATCCGGCGTACTCGATGAACGCCACCTTCGCGCCGGAGATGCCCCCCTTTGGCGGCAGCGCCTTCGTGTCGCAGTCGGGCGCGATGGGGGTGAGCGTGCTCGACTACGCGCGCGACTACGGGATCGGGATCTCGCAGTTCGTGTCGATCGGGAACAAGCCCGACGTGAGCGGCAACGACCTGCTCACGTACTGGGAGCACGATCCCACGGTGCGCGTGATCCTCATGTACGCCGAGAACTTCGGGAACCCGCGGAAGTTCCTCGAGATCGCGTCGCGCATCACGCAGCAGAAGCCCATCATCGTCATGAAGTCGGGGCGGTCGCGCGTGGGGGCTCGCGCGGCCACGTCGCACACGGGCGCGCTGGCGGCGAGCGACATCGCCGTGGAGGCGCTGCTCGCGCAGGCCGGCGTGCTCCGCGCCGGCACGATCGAGGAGCTGTTCGACATGGCGATGGCCTTCGGCGTGGCGCCCCTCCCGCGGTCGCGGCGCACGGTGGTGGTCACGAACTCCGGCGGCCCCGGCATCCTCGCCGCCGACGCGCTCGAAGGGGTGAAGCTCGACCTCGTCGACCTCGCCGACGCCACGAAGGCGGCGCTCCGCCCCCTGCTCTCCGAGGACGCGAGCGTGCGGAACCCGCTCGACATGATCGCGAGCGCGAGCCCGCCCACCTATCGCCAGGCGCTCACGCTCCTGCTCGCCGACCCGAACCTCGACGCCGCCGTCGCGATCTTCGTGCCGCCGCTGGGCGTGCGCCAGGAGGACGTGGCCGAGGCGATCGTGGAGGCGGCGAAGACCGCGCCGCGGAAGCCGGTGCTCGCCGTGCTCATGGGGCGCGACGGCCTGCCGCAGGGGCGCGCCGAGCTGCACCAGGCGGGGATCCCCGCGTACATCTTCCCCGAGAGCGCGGCGCGCGCGCTCGCCGCGCTCAACCATTACAGTGAATGGATCTCCCGCGCGCCGCAGGACCGCTCGCTGCTGCCGGTGGACCGCGCGCGCGCGCAGGCGATCATCGACGGCGCGCAGCGGGAGAAGCGCACGAAGCTCACCGAGATCGAGTCGCTGGCGATGCTCGAGGCGTACGGCATCCCCACCGCGCCGGCGCAGCTCGCCACGAGCGCCGACGATGCCGCCGCGCGCGCCGCCGCCGTCGGATTCCCCCTCGTGATGAAGATCGTGTCGCCCGAGGTGATCCATAAGAGCGACGTGGGCGGCGTGCGCCTCGACGTGAACGACGCCGGGGAGGCGCGGCGCTTCTACGGCGAGATCACGGCGAGCGTGACGCGGGCCGTCCCCGGCGCGCACGTGAGCGGCGTGCTCCTGCAGCGGATGCTCGGCGGCGGGCGCGAGCTCATCGCCGGCATCACCCGCGACCCGCTCTTCGGCCCGCTCGTCATGTTCGGGCTCGGCGGCATCTTCGTCGAAGCGCTCCGCGACGTGGCCTTCCGCGTGGCCCCGATCGGCGACGGCGACGCCCGCGACATGCTCGGCGCCATCCGCGGCGCCGCCATCCTGCAGGGGATGCGCGGGCAACCGGCGGTGGATTCCGCCGCCATCGTCGACGTGCTGCGGCGCCTCTCGCAGATGGCCGCCGACCTCCCCGCGATCCAGGAGCTGGACGTGAATCCGCTGCTCGCGTTCGGCGACCGGTGCGTGGGGGTGGATGCGAGGGTGCGCATCGACTGAACCGCCGCGGTGACCGAGCGCGCGCCGCACCGCTCGCGCTCGGGGGCCCCGCCCTTTCCTGCACCGCACGTGCGCCATTCCCCGCTGTCGCCACGCCGCCCGTCCCCTAGCCTGGAGATGGCATCCACGGGGAGGGCCCATGCCGGCACTCAAGCTTCCCACCGCGGAGTTCGTGGTGCGGAACGGCGCGCACGTGTTGCGCGGCGCACCCGATGATTTCGCCCCGATCCTCGAGCGCACGGCCGACGCGCGCTTCGTCCTGATCGGCGAGGCGTCGCACGGCACGCACGAGTTCTACCGCGTGCGCGCGGAGATCACCAAGCGGCTCATCCGCGAACAGGGCTTCGACGCCGTGGCGGTGGAGGCCGACTGGCCCGATGCGTATCGCGTGAACCGCTGGGTGCGCGGCGCGGACGAGGACGCCGACGCCACCGAGGCACTCGGCGGCTTCCGGCGCTTCCCGCAGTGGATGTGGCGCAACGCCGACGTCCTCGACTTCATCGGCTGGCTCCGCGCCTGGAACGACGCGCGCCCGGCCGAGCAGCGCGCCGGCTTCTACGGGCTCGACCTCTACAGCCTGCACGCGTCGATGGAGGCGGTGCTCACGTACCTGCGCGTGGTGGACCCCGAGGCCGCGGCGCGGGCGGCCGAGCGCTACGCCTGCTTCGACCGCTTCGGCGCCGATCCGCAGGACTACGGCCACGCGGCGTCGGCGCTGATGACGCCCCCCTGCGAGCATGAGGTGGTGGCGCAGTTGGTGGAGTTGCGCGCGCGCGCCGGCGACTACGCGCACCGCGACGGGCGGGTGGCCGCCGACGATCTCTTCTTCGCCGAGCAGAACGCGCGCCTGGTGCGGAACGCGGAGGAGTACTACCGCGCGATGTTCGCCGGGCGCGTGAGCTCGTGGAACCTCCGCGACCGTCACATGGCGGAGACGCTCGACGCGCTCGCCGGCCACCTCGGCCGCCCGGGGCGCCCGGCGAAGGTCGTCCTCTGGGCGCACAACTCGCACTTGGGCGACGCGCGCGCGACGGAGATGGGCGACGGCGGCGAGCTGAACGTGGGCCAGCTCGTGCGGCAGCGCTACGGCCGGCAGGCGGTGAACGTCGGCTTCACGACGTACGACGGCAGCGTGACCGCCGCGCACGACTGGGACGGCGCCGCGCAGCGCATGACGGTGCGCCCCGCGCTCGAGGGGAGCTACGAGGCGCTCTTCCACCGCGCCGGCGGCCCGAACCTCCTGCTCGATCTCCGCGCGGCCACCGACCTCGGCGCCGTGCTCGCGATGCCGCGCCTCGAGCGGGCGATCGGCGTCATCTACCGCCCGCGCACCGAGCGGCAGAGTCACTACTTCTACGCGGCGCTGCCGGAGCAGTTCGACATGGTGCTGCACTACGACCGCACGCGCGCCGTGGAGCCGCTCGAGCGCACGGGCGCGTGGGAGAAGGGGGAGATGCCGGAGACGTTCCCGTCGGCGCTGTAGCCGTCGTGTAGGGAGTACCCCGACATTCCTTGCCGTCCTTCCTTACACGGTCCGCCAGATGGCGCGTGTAGGATGCGCGCTGCCGTTCGGCATCCGGGAGCAATGACCGAAAAGGGAGCGCAGACCGCAGTCAACGAGCATCCGATCCAGGTGGCCATCGGGCGCATCCGCCTCGATGGAGACTTGGCGTTGCCGCCCGGAGCGCGGGGGGTCGTCCTCTTCGCGCACGGGAGCGGGAGCAGCCGGCACAGCGTGCGGAACCGGAAGGTGGCGCGGGCGCTCCAGGAGGCGAAGCTCGGGACGCTGCTCCTCGACCTGCTGACGCCGCAGGAGGAGCAGATCGACTCGCTCACGGCGCACATCCGCTTCGACATCGCGCTGCTCGCCGAGCGGCTGGAGCAGGCGGTGGCGTGGCTGCGGAAGCAGCCGGAGACGAAGAAGCTGCCGATCGGGCTCTTCGGCGCGAGCACGGGCGCGGCCGCCGCGCTCATCGCCGCGGCGCACCTCCCCGACGAGATCTCGGCGGTGGTCTCGCGCGGCGGGCGCCCCGACCTGGCCGCGGGCGCGCTCGAGGAGGTGCGGGCGCCGACGCTGCTCATCGTCGGCGGGGCGGACACCATGGTGCTGGAGCTGAATCGCGAGGCGCTGGCGCAGCTCAAGTGCGCCGCGCAGCTCCAGATCGTGACCGGCGCGGGGCATCTCTTCGAGGAGCCGGGCGCGCTCGAGCGGGTGGCCGAGCTCGCGAGGCAGTGGTTCGGAGAACGGCTCACCGCGTAGCTTCGCGGGCGCACGGAGCGTGGTAGAATTCGGCGTGGCGATCGGGGTCCGGCAACGGTTCCCCCGGTCGCTCGCCGCGCACCGCGGCGCCGTTCGCCGCTGCCCCTCACGCCTCCGCCCCAGCCACCCACGAGCGTTCCGTGACGACCGTCGCCCTCGCCACCTGCTCGGCGTATCCGCGTCTCTACGCCGACGATCTCCCGCTCGTGCGGGCGCTCGAGGCGCACGGCGTGCGCACCATGCCCGTGGTGTGGGATGACGGCGCGCCCCACGCGGCCGATGCGTGGGTCGTGCGCTCGGTGTGGGACTACCATCTGCGCGCCGGCGAATTCCTCGCCTGGGTGGCGCGCGCGAGCGAAGGACGCCCCTTCTGGAACGACCCGGCGCTCATCCGCTGGAACGCGCACAAGCGCTATCTGCGGGACCTCGAGGGGCGCGGCGTGACGGTGGTGCCCACGCTGTGGGTGGAGGATGGCGCGCCAGGCGATCTCGCGCGCGCGCTCGACGAACGCGGCTGGGGGGACGTGGTGGTGAAGCCCGCGGTGAGCGCGTCGGCGCACCGCACGGCGCGCTTCACCGCGCGCGACCGCGAAGGCGCGCGCGCGCACTGCGCGTCGCTCGCGGAGACGGGGGTGGTGATGGTGCAGCCCTATCTCGCCAGCGTGGAGGACTACGGCGAGCGTTCCTTCTTCTTCATCGACGGCGTGCACACGCACGGCGTGCGGCGCCAGGCGGTGCTCACGGAGGGCTTCGAGGCGGAGCGCCCCGCCCCGCTCGTGACCCCCTCGGCGCCCGAGCTCGCGCTCTGCCGCGCGGTGCTCGCCGCACTCCCGGCCGCGCCGCTCTACGCGCGGGTGGACATCGCCCCCGACGCCGAGGGGGCGCCGCGGCTGATGGAACTGGAGCTGATCGAACCGCGGCTCTATTTCCGCGAGGCGCCGGCGGCCGCCGAGCGGATGGCCGGCGTCATCGCGGGCAAGCTGTCGTCACGCGGCGCGCCGTAGACACGGCCGCACGCCGCGCTCAGGGCCAGGGGCGGTCCCCGCGGTCCTTCTCGGCGAGCTGCGAGAGGCGCACGTCCACGTACTCCACGCCGGTGACGGTGCCCGGCGGCGGCCCGTTCGGCGCGGCATTGCGGACGTAGTCGATGACCAGCTCCGTGGTCTTCGATGCCCAGATCAGCCGGCCGCCGCCGTCGTCGGTGGTGTCCTCGCGCTGCGGCGGGCCGTAGAGGCCCGTGTAGTACGCGCGCAGCGAGGTCAGGCGGTGCCCCGGCGGACGGATCGTGAAGGCGTAGAGCGTGTCGGCGACGAAGCGCGCCGCGAACTGCTGCATGCCGGGGAGTCCGGTGGTGCCGGGGGGCATGGTGTCGATGAAGGCGGAGGCGCGCGCCTCGTGCGGGCCGCAGCCGTCGGCCGGGGCGCATTCGGGGATGACGTGCCCGAGTCGCGCGAAGGCCTGCGCCGGCATGCCGAGCTTCACCGGGCCCACCTCGCGCGGGAGGGAGGTGGTGGACGGATGCTGCGCCGCGGCGGCGGATGCGCACGCGGCGATCGAGGCGGCGGCGAGGAGCGCGCG
>DATKOH010000211.1:0-14447 GCA_035524735.1 Gemmatimonadaceae bacterium | reverse complement strand
GCGCGCGAAGCGGGGGCGGAAGTAGGAGAGCGCGCCCGACGCGCTCAGCGCGCGTCGTTCGCGCCGGGGCCGAGCGCGCGCCGGAGCTTGCGGTCCTTGGCGCGGGACTCCGCCCGCAGGCGGGCGCGGAAGGCGGCGACGCGCCGCAGGAGCGCGGGATCGGAGGCGGCGAGGATCTGCACGGCGAGCAGCCCCGCGTTGCGGCCGGCGCCGATCGCCACCGTCGCCACCGGGATCCCCGCCGGCATCTGCACGATCGAGAGGAGCGAGTCGAGGCCGCTCAGCGACTTCGACTCCACCGGCACGCCGATCACGGGGAGGGGCGTGAGACTGGCGACCATGTGCACGGCCGCGTGCGGCTGCGGCATCCGGTGGAGGCGCACCGCACCGTGGGCGACCTCATCGCCCTGGTGGAGGGGAAGCCGCGCCCGTCGCGGTCCTGAGGCGGCGGGCGGCGGCGGCCGCGCAGGTCAGCGCGCCGGCCGGAGCGAACCGATCCGGTGCCAGTTCGGGTCGGGCTGCAGCACCACCACCACGTACAGCCGGTCGCGCTCCACGCGCGCCGTGGCGCCGCTCTTGGCCAGCTGCGACTGCAGCTCGGCGGGCTTGAGGTTGTACATGCCGCCGGAGATCGCGTCGACCGCGATGCCGACGAGGCCGCCGATGAGGATGTTGCCGAAGAACCAGCCGCTGACCGTGCGCGTCACCGGCACCGCCAGGGAGTCGTAGCCCGGGAGCTGGAAGGTGACGATGTGATCATCCTTGCGGCTCATCTTGAAGCTCACCGGCGTCCGTCCCGCCGGCTTGCCATCCACGAACACGGTGGCGCTGTCCGGGGTGGAGCGGATCGAGACGTCTTCCGACGTGCCGTGGATGATCGTCGCGCAGGCGATGGGCGCCACGACGAGCGCGGCGAGCGCGAGGATGCGGCGGGGCTGGCGCATGGGGCGTTCCTCCAGGTGGGGGCGAGTGATCCTTCGACTCGCCCGCAACCTGGTGGGCCCCCTTCAACCGCCGCTCAACGAGGACTCAATCGGAGCGGGTGGGAGGGGAGAGCGGCGGTGGCGGTGCGGGCGGCGGCGCCGGGGCCGGCGCCGGCGCCGCGGTCGTGTCCTTCGGCGAGGACGCGGGCACGAGCTTCGTCGGCAGCTTGAGCGTGTTCCCCAGGATCCCGACGAGCCGCGACGCCACCGCCCCGGCGCCCAGCGGCACCACCTCCGGCTTGCCGACCGTGCCGCGCACCTTCACGGGCACCGCGAGCACCGTGCCGCCGAAGATGTCGCGGATGATCGGGATGTGGCTGATGATCCAGTTCGCGGTCTGCACCGGCGCGATGAGCGCGTCCACGTCCACCGCGCCGCTCTCGAGGTCCACGCTGCCGTGCGCGGCCGCCTCGAAGCCCGTGGCGTCGAGGGAGAATTCCTTCAGGTCCACGCGCATGCCGTGCAGCTCCACCTTCACCTGCGCCTGCGAGTACGCCATCCCCTTGGTCCCGATGTCCGACGCCTGCCCCACCAGCACCTGCGTGGCGTTGATCACCTTGAGCGCGTTCGCCAGCGCGTCGAACTTGTTGATGCGCCCGTCCTTCGCGGTGAGTTCCAGCGAGCCGGCGGTGTGGTCCCGAAGGAAGCCCATGGGCGCGCTGACCGCGTAGTCGCCGCGCACGCTCGCGGTGCCGGTGACGTCGATGCGGGAGTTCGTGAGGCAGAGCACCGCGTTCTCCACCGGGATGTCCTTCGCGCGCAGCGTGAACTTCACCGACACGCTGTCGGGCACGAGCGTGATCCCGCCGCTCATCGCCGCGCCGCAGAGCGCGGCGCGCTGCAGGCCGAAGCTCACGCGCGTGCCCTCGATCGACGCGGTGGCCGCCAGCGGCTCGACGTCGTAGTGGAAGACGCGCAGGAACCCGATGTTCACGCGCACCGCGCCCGACGCCGGGATCCGGCGCAGCGATCGGTAGAACTCCGACTGCTTCTCGGCCGCGCTCTCGCGCGACGGCTGCGCGACGGCGCCGCCGGGCGCGCCCGCACGCGCCGCCGAATCCGGCGCCCGCGCGCTCGGCGGCTGCTCCGGCACGATCACCGTGTCGCCGCGCACGTCGGCGTCCACGAGGAAGCGGTCCCCTTCGCTGCGCACCGAACCGGTGACGTCCACGCGGCTCGGGCCGCTCGAGAGACGCAGCGCGCCGACCGCGAGCGCGGCGCCGGTGGCCGACAGGTCCAGGGAATCCACCGTCACCGGCACCGGCAGCAGGGGAGGGAGCCGGACGTGCGACGCCACGAGCGTGCCCGAGACCGTGGTGGCGCGCGGCTTGTCGAACTCGCCCTCCGTGTGGAAGGCGCAGTCGAGCCGGCGGAGCCGCAGCGGCGGCTCGGCGAAGATGGCGTCGACGCTCTCGCCGCTCAGATGGCCGTCGCAGCCCGCGCGGAAGTGCGCCCGCTCGATGCGCCCGCTGAGCGTCGCGTCGCTCCACGCATCGTGCAGATGCACCCGCTCGATGTCCACCGCCTCCCCCTTCACGCTCAGCGCGAGATCCACCGCCGGGCCGCCGCGCACCGCCACGCTCCCCGCGGCGCGCGACGCGCCCTGGCGCCGCCACTCCGCGGCGAGCGCCGCGATCTCGAGCGCGCCGCGCAGGCGGAGGGTGGAGTCGACCTTCGCGCGCGAGAAGCCCCACGCGAGCGCCTCGGGACCCACGGTGCCGCGCGCCGACGCGTACGCGGAGTCGATGCGCGCCTGCCAGCCGCCGGCGCCGCCGCCGAGCACCAGCTCCGCGTCGAGCGCGGCCGCACGCACCCCCTCGGCGTCGATGCGCTCGTCGGTCACCGCGATGGCGCCGCCGTCCAGCCGCAGCGGCGGCGCGTAGCGCGGCGCATCCACGGAGAGTGCGTGTGGCACGGCGACGGCCGCGAAGGACGCGCGCTTCACGGAGTCGAGGGGCAGCGAGAGGCGCGTGACGGTCAGCTGCAGCGCGCCTTCCACCGAATGCACGCCGTCGAGCGACTTGGCGAGGTCGGGCTGCCGGCGCGCCCACGCGAAGAGCTCCGGCAGGTCGAGGGTGAAGGTCCCCGCCGTCGCCGTGATCACGCGCGGGCCGGCGAGGGCGACGCGCGCGGTGAGATCGGAGAAGGCGGAGCCGCCCACGCTTCCGCCGAGGGCGTGCACGGCGATCGCGGCCGGGGTGTACGCGACGGTGCCGCGCGTGACGCGGAGCGGGAAGGCGATCGTGTCGTAACGCGCCGCCACGTCGAGGTCGGAGAGGACCGCGGAGGGGACGATCGCGTTCACGTCGCCGGTCACCTGCACGGCCACGGTCGCGTGCCCATGCAGCGCGTGCACCTTCCGGACCTGCGCCACGGCCGACGGCGGAAGGTACGCCGGCGCGAGCGCCATCGCGTGCGCGAGGTCCACGTCCGCCACCGCGCCGCCGGCGAGCGGCGGGACGTCGCGCGTGAGGTCGAGGCGGAAGCGGCCGTCATGCACCGGGATCCCCGCCGCCGTGGCGCCGGCGTTCGTGATGCGGAGCACCCCGCCCTCCAGTGACGCGTCGAACGACGCGCCGCGCACGGGGAGATCGTGGAACGCGGCGATGTCGGCGTCCGCCGCGGTGACCTGCGCCGCGATGCGCATCGCGCCGGGCGCGAGGAGGGATCCGAGGTCCGGGCCGCTCGCGTGCAGGGTCGCGCCTCGCAGCGTGCCCGCGCGCACCTTCACCGGCAGCCCCTGGAGGAGAGGCACGGCGGGCGCGAGGGAGTCGGCGATGCGCTGGACCGTCGCCAGGTCGAGATCGCCGAGCGCGGCATCGAGCGCGAGCGCGCCCGCGGGCTCGCGCCGGAGCGTCGCCTCGAGGGAGAGCGATGGCGCGGCGACGGCGAGCCGCCGGACGGCCACCACGATCGTGTCGCCCATGGTGAGCGCCTCAACGCCCAGCGAGAGGCGGTCGGAACCGATGCGCGCCTTGCGGAGGAGCAGCGCCAGCCGCGGCGTGCTCACGTCGACCTGCACGCGCACGTGGCGGAGTGAGTGCAGCGTGGCCGCGATGCGCCCCTCCGCGACGGCGGTGTCCACGGGGAAGTCCGCGCCGGCCCCAAGCAGCGTGCCCAGCGGCCGCACGTGGACGCCGTGCAGCGTGATCGCGAGATCGCCGGCGACGCTGTCGGGGGCGAGGCGCACGTCCGCCGTGAATCGTTCGATCTGCGCCGAGGTGAAGACGATGGATGCCGTGATCGCGCGCGCGCCGACGTCGGCGTCCACGTCCAGATGCTCCACGAGGATCGGCGCGCGGCGGCCGAGGAGGAGTTCCATGTGGCCGCTGTCCACGCGCACGGTGAGCCCCGGCATCGCGCGCACGAGTCCCTGCAGCGCCGCGCGCGCGCTCGAGTCGAGCGCCGTCATCGAGAAGGGGGCGCGCGGGGCCGCCGCCGGCGCCGCGCGCGACGTGTCCGCGAGCACGAGGCGGACGCGCGGCGCGATGAGCCGCACCTCGTACGGCTCCACCCGTCCCACGAAGAGCGGGAAGAGCCGCACGGCGGCCGTGACCGAGTGCGCCTCGACATCGATGGTACCCGGGACGCCGAAGGTCAGCTCCGTCACCATCACGCGCGGCATGGGGAAGATGCGCACGGCGATCCGCTGATAGCGCCCCGTGCCGCCGGTGGAGGCGGCGACGATCTTCGTGACCTGCGCCTTCACCGCGGCGAGGTCGAGCCACCAGGGGGAGGTCCACTGCGCCAGGAGGAGCAGCGCGAACGGCGCGAGGCACGCGAGGATCGCGCGGCGCAGCCACTTCCGCTTCATCATGGCCGGTGCCGGACGCGCGGCGCCGCGGCCGCGGCGGGAACGGGGTGCGCCGGGAGCGTGGCGATGATCACGGGCGCGCGGCGGGCATGGCGGGAAGCTATCGGCGCCGCGGCCGACGCGACAGGATGCGGCGGCTCCGGCGTGATGCGCATCGCCGAATCCGGCTCGAGGGTCCGCGCGGCCGTGCGGGCGAACCGCTCCGCCGGGCTCGCTCTTTCAGCACGCGGTCGTAGGGGAAACGCATCTGCCCGGCGCCCGGCGCTTGGTGCAAACATGGATGGTGTACGATCACCGTCGGAGCCGACTCGACGGCCGGCCATCATGATCGCCAGGAGCGTCCCATGCGTGCCATCACTCTCGCACTCGCCTCCCTCGTCTTCGCCGGGGCGCTGCCGCTCGCGGCGCAGGCCGGAGACAGTGCCGCGATCGCCGCGTACGCGGCCAAGGTCGCGTCGGTCAAGAAGCAGCTCGGCCTGATCGTCTTCCCCGCCAAGGGACAGACCGCCGATCAGCAGGCGACGGACGAGAAGGATTGCTACGCCTGGTCGCAGAAGGAGACGGGGATCGATCCGACCGCGCCGGGAGCGAACGCGGATTCCGCCGCGGCGGCCGCGAAGGCGAAGACGGACTCCGCCGCCCAGGGCGCCGCCGTGAAGGGCGCGGCGAAGGGCGCCGCCGCGGGCGCGCTGATCGGGGCGGCCGCGGGGGATGCGGGCACCGGCGCCGCCGTCGGCGCGACGGCCGGCGCGCTCAAGGGGCGCCAGGCGAAGCAGAAGGCGCAGAAGCAGGCGGCGCAGCAGGGCGCGAACGCCGCCAACGCCCAGAATCAGGCGCAGCTCGACACCTTCAAGAAGGGGTGGTCGGCCTGCCTCACGGGGAAGGGGTACACGGTCCAGTAGAAGGCGCGCGTCTGCGGGCCCGGCGCCCCGTTCGAGCCTCGCGCTCGGGCGGGGCGCACCGTTCGCTACGCGAACGTCATCAGGAGTCCCACCAGCAGGAAGACGCCGCAGAACACGAGCGTGGTGAGGATCGCGAAGATCGCGCCGCGGCGCGCGCGCATCATCCCGCGGCGGCCGAAGAGCGCGGCGAGCCGCGCCGCGGCGGCGAAATGGATCGCGCCGGCGAGGGCGAGCGCGGGGAAGAACACCGCCGCCAGCGCACGCGGCGGGACCACCAGCGTCCACGCGCCGACGAGCGCGGCATCCACGCACACGACGCACCCCACCCCGATGGGAGAGAAGTCCCACCGGTTCCGCCGAGGCGCCGCTGCGCCCGCAGAGGAATGCTGCCGCGTTGCCGCGAGGCTCACATGTCGCCAGCCGGGAGTGCTCGGCCAGTCGACGCGTCGGAAGGAGGGGGGCACTCACCCCTTCGCGCGGCTGGTTCGGTGGGGCCGCCCTTCGGCGAGGGGCCGGAGCGCGGCCCCAAACTCATATCATCACCCGTCTCCCGCCGCCAGCCCCCGAGTGCGCGCGCGGCACGCGATCCCCCAACGCTGGCGCCCCACCCGCCGTACCGATACGTTCTCGCGGCACCTCCACTCCAACCCACGAATCATGTCCCCACGCCTCGTCCTCCTCGCGGCCATCGTCGCCGCGCCCGCGCTCCTCGCGCAGAAGCCCGCGCCCAAGGGGGCCAAGCCCGCCGTCGCGAGCGACACCACGCCCGACTCCGTGAGCAAGTTCGTCGCCGCGTTCGGCTACCGCGGCATCGGGCCGGCCGCGTACTCCGGCCGCGTGACGTCGATCGCGGTGCCGGCCACGAGCGAGCCGCGCCCGAAGACCTTCTACATCGGCGCGGCGGGAGGCGGCGTCTGGAAGACGACGAACGGCGGCGTCACCTGGCAGTCCGCGTCCAAGGGACTCGGCTCCGAGACGATCGGCGACCTCGCCGTCGCGCCGTCGGACAGCAACGTCGTGTGGGTGGGCACCGGCGAGAAGAACAGCCTGCGCTCGCAGTACTGGGGGGACGGCGTCTACAAGTCCACCGACGGCGGCAGGAAGTGGACGAAGATGGGGCTCGCCGACAGCCGCGCGATCGGGAAGATCGTGATCCATCCCACCGATGCGAACGTCGTCTACGTCGCGGCGCTCGGCCATCTCTGGGGGCCGAACGCGGAGCGCGGCGTCTACAAGACCACCGACGGAGGCAAGACGTGGGCCCGCGTGCTCTTCGTCGATGACACCACCGGATTCATCGACCTCGCCATGGACCCGCGCGACGCGAACGTGCTCTACGCGGCGTCGTGGCACCGGCTGCGCTGGGGAGGCAGCCACATGCAGGGGGTGGGGAAGGGGAGCGGCATCTTCAAGACCACCGACGGCGGGAAGACGTGGACGAAGCTCACCGATCCCAAGCTCGACAACGGGCTCCCCACCGACCGGATGGGGCGGATCGGTCTCGCGATCTCCGACCAGGACTCGCGCATCGTGTACGCGATGGTGGAAGTGGACCGCGGCGTGACGGACGCGACGCAGGGGCGCTTCGGCGGCGTCTTCCGGAGTTCCGACGCGGGCGCGCACTGGACGCAGGTGAACGACCTGCAGGCGGAGCCCCACTACTATTATGACGCGATCTTCGTGGACCCCGCGGACTCGCAGCACGTGTTCGTGAACTCACCGGCGCTGCTCGAGAGCAAGGACGGGGGGCGGACCTTCGCGCCGGAGTCGCTCGCGCACGTGCACGGCGACCATCACGCGCTCTGGTTCGATCCGCACGACAAGGGACACCGGATCCTCGGCAACGACGGCGGCGCGTACGTCACCTTCGACGGCGGCAAGGCGTGGTGGCACATGCCGCTGCCGATCGGCCAGTTCTACACGATGATCGTGGACAGCTCGCAGGTGCCGTACCAGGTATGCGGCGGGCTGCAGGACAACGGCGTGTGGTGCGGCCCGAGCGCGACGCGCGACACGAGCGGCATCGCCGACGCCGACTGGTATCCGGTGAACGGCGGCGACGGGATGTGGGTGCAGGTGCCGCCGAAGGATCCCTTCACCGTGTACTCGGGGTGGCAGTACGGGAACGTGTCGCGGCTCGACCTGCGCACGTGGAAGCGCGACGACATCGTGCCGATGTCGCTCGACGCGGGGGCGGAGAGCGGCTACCCCTTCGCATGGGGATGGACGACGCCGATCCTGATCTCGCGCCACGACACGAGCGTGGTGTACCTGGGCGCCAACCGGCTCTTCCGCCTGCGGAAGGGGGGCGACGACTGGGAGGCGATCGGCCCCGACATGACGCGCAATCCGCGCGAGAAGCCCGCGCCGGAGGACGGGCACACGAGCTATCACGCGATCTTCTCGATCGCCGAGAGCCCGCGCACGGCGGCGGTGCTCTGGACCGGCAGCGACGACGGCAACGTGTGGGTCACGCGCGACACCGGGCGCACGTGGGTGAACGCCACCGCGAAGTTCCCGAAGAGCGTGCCCGCGGACTGCTTCGTGCAGTACATCGCGGCGTCGGCGCACGCCGACGGGACGGCGTGGGTGGCGCTCGACTGCCACCATCGCGACGACTACCGCCCGCACGTGCTGCGCACCACCGACTTCGGCGCGACGTGGACGGAGATGGTGAACGGACTCCCCGCCGACCGCGGGAGCCTGATCGTGTTCGAGAGCCCGCGGAACCCGCGCGTGCTCTGGGTGGGGACGTCGGACGGCCTCTACGCGACGGTGGACGGCGGACAGCGGTGGCGCCGCTTCGGGAAGGACTTCCCGAACGTGATGGTCGAGGCGCTGTCGATGTCGTACGCGCAGCGCGATCTCGTGGTGGGGACGCACGGGCGCGGCGTGTACATCGTGAACGTGGGCGCGCTGGAGGAGTACTCCGACTCGCTGCTCGGCGAGAACGCGCACCTCTTCGAGGTGGCGCCGGCGTACCAGTTCCGCTGGCGGCAGACGCATCCGGGGGACGGCAGCTTCCCGTACATGGCGCCGAACCCGCCGCGCGGGGCGGAGATCTACTATTACCTGCGCACGACGCAGACCGAGGGGGTGAAGCTCACCATCACCTCCGCGAGCGGGGACACGGTGCGCACGATCACCGGCTCCGGGATGCCCGGCCTGCAGCGCGTGACGTGGGACCTCTCGAGCCAGAAGCCGCGCCCGCGCGGCCTCGGCGACCCGACCTCACGGCAGGACCTGCAGCGCGTGCTCCCCGGGACCTACACGGTGACCCTCACCCTCGGCGAGAAGAAGCTGGTGCAGAAGATCGTGGTGAGCGATCTGCCGGGGGACCGGATGGGGCGGGTGCGGTAGCGGATGACGACGGCGCCGGAGCAGGGGATCGTCCCCCGCTCCGGCGCCGCGCCCTGCCGTGAGGCTGGCTACTTCCTGGGCTGCGCCGACGGCGGCACCATGCCGTTCAGCCGCATGTAGTTCGCCACCTGGCTATAGTGGTCGGCGAGATCGAGCAGGTAGATGTCCAGCGCGAGCGCCGTGGACCCCTTCATGAAGCCCATGTCGGCCACGCCGCCCATCTGCGCGTCGGTGAGCTTGGCGAGCACGCCGTCGCAGAAAGTGAAGGAGCCCTTGAGCGCGTTCACGAGCACGTCCTTCGCCTCGGTCCCCTCGAGCTTCGGGACGTTCGCGGCGGGCGCGCCGCCGATCGCGCCGCAGATGCCGTAGTTCGCCTCCACGAGGTGGGCCCAGATCTTCCCGAAGGTCATCTGCACGTCGGTGGGCTTGTAGCCGAGCTTGTCGGCCGGCACCTGCTCGGCGGCGGCGTTGAGGAAGTTGGAGTAGCGCGTGTGCATGCGGCGGGCGGCGTCGCTCACCGGGTTCGCGCTCGGGGCGGGCGCGGGGGCCGGCGCGGCGGAGGGCATCTGCGCGGCGAGGAGCGCGGGAACGAGCAGGGCGGCGAGCCCCGCGAGGCGGGTGGCGTTCATGCGTGCGGTCTCCGGTTGGGGGGTGAAGGGCACCAGAGTAGAGTAGCCGACCTTGGCGGAGTTGCAACCCACGTGGTATGGACGTGGGCGTTGCGCGAGGCTTGCGGGGCGGGAGGGGGCGACCCGCCCTCACCTCACGGAAGCCCGCTCTCGTCCGGCGCGAGCCAGAGGTAGTTGCTCTGGATGGTGCTCACGTAGCCGAGCGTCTCCTTGTACCGCCACTGCCGCACCTTCGGCGCGATCTCTACGATGCTCTGCCAGGCGGCGGGATCGAGCTTCGCCCGGCGCGCCATCGTGCGGGCGCGGTCGATGGTCATGATGCCGGCGTTGTAGCTGCCGAGCATGAAATCGCACCGGTCCTCGGGCTGCACGAGATCCTTCCACGAGAGCCAGAGGCCGCGGTCGTGCAGGATCCCCGCGGCGATGTTCGTCTGCGGATCGTCGATCGACGTGTAGTGCGGCTGCGTGCTCGCGATGATGTCGTAGGTGCTCGGCATGAGCTGCATGATCCCGCGCGCGCCGGCGCTCGACCGGGCCGTGGGCTTGAGATCGCTCTCCGCCATCGCCTGCGCCTTGAAGACGCGCCAGTCGAAGCCCGCGCCGAAGTAGCGCTTGCTGTACTTCCGGAACCACGGGTCGTAGCGTGTCGTCACGCGGCGCGCGGGCGCGGTCCTCGCGGGCACGGCGGCCGGCGTGGCCGGCGTGGAGGTGGCGGTGTCCTGCCCGGCCGCGGCGCTTAGCGCGACCGCCGCGGCCGCGACGAGCGGCACCCTCAATTCAGCGACCGCCCGATGATGTACGCCACCGAGAGGAAGAAGGCGGCGATCACGATCGCCACCGCGAGGTTCCCCTTGCCGAGCTCGTCGGAGAAGTTGACGCGCGGCGTGATCAGGTCGAGGATCCAGAATCCGGCGAACATGAGCACGATGCCGGCCAGGGCGTAGCCGAGGTTCAGGGCGGCGACGGAGATCTCCACGGTGCCTCCGGAAAGGGACGGTCCGCCGTGAGCGTACGGCGCGCCGGCCGCGCCGTCAACCGGCGGCGCCGTCGCGCCTGGCCTTCCGCCGCGCGTTCCCGCGCGCCAGCACCGCGTCCTGCACCTTCTGCGCGATGGTGAGGAGCACCGTCGTGGACCACGCGAAGGTGAGCAGTCCCGCGATCGCGATCATGCCGCCCAGCAGGCGCCAGCGGTCGGGCAGGTCCAGCTCGCTGCCCACGGTCGTGTACTGCAGCAGCGCGTAGTAGTACGACGTGGACAGGCTGGGGAAGCAGTCCTTCCAGGAGAAGAACCCCGCCCACGCGATCACCTCCAGCGCGTGCGCCGCCACGATCAGCATGCTCGCGATCAGCAGCACGCCGATCCCGCGGCGCAGGATGCCGCGCTGCTCCCCGAGATGCTCGTACGCGTCCGCCACCCAGAGCGTGCCGAGCATCGCGTAGGTGTGCATCACCATCGTCAAGGCGGTGAGCGCGCTCCCCCAGCCGATCTCGGAGGCGGAGGTGCGGTAGGTGTTCACCCAGGATACGTCGGTCATCTCCTCGAACTCTCGGGGCTCGTGATCGAATGGGCCGGCGGCGCCGGACGGAGCGGACGGAAGGTGACGCACCGTCGCGGCGCGGGTCAAGGGAGACGGCCCCGCGCGCGGCGCTGGACAGCGCGCGCGCCGCGCGATTGATTGCGAGCGTCCTCCCTCTTCAGGCCGCCGCCATGCTCCCCACGCGCACCCTCGGCACCCAGGGGCCGACCGTCTCCGCCCTCGGCCTCGGCATCATGTCGATGAGCCAGTCGTACGGCGATCCCGCCGAGCGCGACGAGAAGGAGTCGATCGCCACGATCCACCGGGCGCTCGAGCTCGGCGTCACCTTCTTCGACACCGCGGAGGCGTACGGCCCCTTCGTGAACGAGGCGCTCTTCGCGCGCGCGATGCAGGGGCGGCGGGAGCGCGTGGTGATCGCGACGAAGTTCGGCTTCACCTTCGGGCCCGAGGGGATCACCGGCGTGGACAGCCGGCCGGCGCACATCCGCGAGGCGGTGGAGGGCTCGCTCCGGCGGCTCGGCACCGACCGGATCGACCTGCTCTACCAGCACCGCGTGGACCCGGCGGTGCCGATCGAGGAGGTGGTGGGCACGATGGCCGCGCTCGTGCGCGAGGGGAAGGTGCGCTGGCTCGGTCTGTCGGAGGCGGGGGAGTCGACGATCCGCCGCGCGCACGCGGTGCACCCGATCTCGGCGCTGCAGAGCGAGTACTCGCTCTGGGAGCGGAACCTCGAGCCGCGGATCATCCCGCTCTGCCGCGAGCTGGGGATCGGGATCGTGCCCTTCGCACCGCTCGGGCGCGGCTTCCTCACGGGGCGGGTGCCGCGGGCGGAGGAGCTGCCGGCGACGGATTTCCGGCGCGGCGATCCGCGCTATCAGGGGGCGAACTACGACGCGAACGTGCGCGCCGCGCAGTCGGTGCGCGACCTCGCGGCGGCGAAGGGCGTGACGCCGGGGCAGATCGCGCTCGCGTGGCTGCTGCACAAGGGGCCGGACATCGTGCCGATCCCCGGGACCAAGCGGCGCGCGTATCTGGAGGAGAACGTCGCCGCGGCGTCGGTGCCGCTGAGCGCGGCGGAGATGCGCGCGCTGGACGCGGCGCTCGCGCCGGAGAAGGTGAGCGGGCCGCGCTACAGCGAGAAGCAGGCGAAGCTGATCGACCGGTAGGAGGAACGCCCGCCGCCACTCGCGTGGCGGCGGGCGTTCGCGGGCCCGTCAATCCTTGTACGGATCGAACTCCTTCGCGCCCGCCATGACCACGACGAGCGGGCGGAGCGTGTGCCGCACCTGCACCGTGCCCTGCTGCGCCGCGAGCACCGCCGGCAGCCGGCGGTAGGCGTGCGGGCTCTCGTCGAGTCCGCCGCCGCGCAGCACCACGTCCTTCTCGCGCAGCCACTCGTGCATCATCTCCGGCGTGACGCGGCCGGGCTGGAGCACCTCCCCGGTGCGGCGGTGCACCTTCCCCGCCGCCTGCGTGCGCGACATCACGCGCCCGGCGCCGTGCACCGTGGAGTAGAGCGCCTCCCGCTGCGCGACGAGCACCGACTCCGGCGTGCCATCCTCCGCCGGCGTGCCGCGGACGATCACGGCATCATCACCCATCGACCCACCGATGAATCCCGGTTGCTCCGGGAACGCCGGCGTCGCGCCCTTCCGCACCACGATCAGCTCCTCTCCGCCGTGCGTCTCGCGCCAGGCGAAGTTGTGGTGATTGTGCACGAGCTCCATCTCCCGCGCGCCGAGGATCGCCACCACCTTGCGCGCCACCCACTCGCGCCCGGCGTAGGCGTACCGCCCGGCGAGCGTCATCAGCTGCCAGTAGTCGTGCCCGATCGGCGCGCGCAGGTCGAGCAGCACCTCGCGCTCCGGCGCGCGCTCCCCCCACGGCTTCCCCGCCTGGAGCGCGAGGAAGCCGCTCGCCACCGTGTGGCCGAAGCCGCGGCTGCCGAAGTGCACCCCCACCCAGAGCATCCCCGCCTCATCGGAGAAGACGTCCACGTAGTGGTTGCCGCTCCCGACGGTGCCGAGCTGCTGCCGCGCCTTCGTGAGGAGCGCCTGGCGGTGCTTCGCCGGGACGGCCTCCCACGCCGGATCGCCGAAGAGCTCGTGATCCACCGGCGCGTCGTCCGCGCGGTTCTTGCGGCCGACGCCGAAGCTCACCGTGCGTTCGATCTCGTCGGCGATCCCGGCCAGCGCAGCGCGAAGCTCGGCCTCGGTGCCGCCGAGGTCGGCGAGCCGGCGGTCGGTGCGGATCGCGGCGTTGCCGCAGGCGATGTCGAAGCCGACGCCGACCACCGATACCTGCTCGCGATACGCCGCCACGCCGCCGATCGGCATGACGTAGCCGACATGGCCGTCGGCCATGAGCGCCGCGTCCACGGCGCGCGACCGCACGTCCTGGAACTGCGCCACCGTCTTCTCATCGTGCTCACCGAAGATCTTCATGGGGTTCACTTGTCCTGTGGAACGGGATGCACTGCGAGTGCGCCATCACGATGGCACGTCCGGCGCGGCGGGGTTCCCACCCGCATCTCGGCGTCGGGCTCCACGGGGGCCGGGCCTCGTCGGCCAAGGGGCGCACCCGCGGCGATCGCCGCGCTCTGCGATTGAGCTACGCCTTCCGGTGGCGTGCGGCCATTGCCCATGCACGCCGGTGCCATCGTCGCCGCCGGACGGCGCGGAGGAGGATGCACCGGACGGGGGAGTCGCGTGCCGCCCGCCCGATGCACCGCACCACGCCGCCGACGGCATGCTGCGAAAAGAGAACGCCCCGCCTGGCTGGTTCGCGCAGGCGGGGCGTGGGGCGGGTCCACTCCCGATCCGGTGGGAGCGCTGCGGTCACATGGGCCGCGTCTCCGAACGGATGCCTGCGATACTGCGGTCATTCAGTTGCACGGCCTGCCTCTGGTCCGCCGGGGCGCACGCGCCGGCGCCGCCCGAGCGGGCGATGGGCGAGCTCCAGCGCGCGGCAGCCGGACGGAATCCGGGCTTTCGCGTGGCGTGGAACGCGCTGACGGCGCTCATGGTTGGCATACGACGCTCCGAGACGAGTGGGACGTACGGGTCTGAAAACGCGAAATCGCGCCACCGAGTTCCGACCACCGGCATTCCCCGGCGGTGTGAGGCGGGCGCGCAGCAGGCTGCGTTGCTCGACTCGTGAACATCGGGACGCGACTCCCAGGCGCTCAAGATATGGGGGAGTGGGATTCTGTCAAGAGCGAA
>DATKOH010000210.1:0-4644 GCA_035524735.1 Gemmatimonadaceae bacterium | reverse complement strand
CGCGAAGATCCGCGCCTTCCGCGACGAGGTGCTCGCGCACACGGTGCAGAAGAAGCCGCTGGTGGACGTGCGGTCCCCCGACGAGTACTCGGGGAAGCGCACGCACATGCCCGAGTATCCGCAGGAGGGGGTGCTGCGCGGCGGGCACATCCCCGGGGCGAAGAGCGTGCCGTGGGCGCGCGCCGCGAACGCGGACGGCACCTTCAAGAGCGCGGCCGAGCTGAAGGCGATCTACGAGCAGGAGGCCGGGCTGAGGAAGGGTGACGACGTGATCGCCTACTGCCGCATCGGCGAGCGCTCGTCGCACACGTGGTTCGTGCTCACGTACCTGCTCGGCTACGAGAAGGTGCGCAACTACGACGGGAGCTGGACCGAATGGGGGAACGCCGTGCGGTTGCCGATCGAGAAGTGAGCGACGGGGCGAAGGAGGGGGCGCCGGCGCCGCGTCCGCCGCAGCGGGTGATCATGACGTGGGCGGGCGAACAGGAGTTCGACGCCGGGAAGCCCGGCGTGCCGGGGCTGCACATCGACTCGCACGGGAAGAAGGGGCCCGGTCCGATGGAGGTGCTGCTCGCGGCGATCGCGACGTGCGCGTCCACGGACGTGGTGGAGATCCTGGCGAAGCGCCGGACGCCGGTGGAGAGCCTGGAGGTGGAGACGATCGGCACGCGGGTGGAGACGACGCCGCGGCGGCTCTCGCACGTGCTGCTCACGTTCCGGATCCGCGGCGCGGGGATCGACCGCGTGCACGCGGAGCGCGCCGTGGAGCTGTCGGTGAACAAGTACTGCTCGGTGCGGAGCTCGCTCGACCCGGCGATCGCGGTCGAGTGGCGGCTGGAGATCCTCCCCTAGGCCTGCTGCTCCTCCATCGCGCGCTGCACCTTGGCCATCACCTTGCGCCGCAGCGCGTCGGGGCACGCCGTCTCGGCGCGGCTCTTCCGCACGGCCTCGAGGAAGGCCTCCTCGAAATCGAAATGGGGGAAGCAGCCCTTGCACGCCTTCAGGTGCGCGCGCACCTCGGCCATCTTCTCGTCGGTGAGCTCGCCGTCGAGATAGTCCCAGAGCTGGTGCACCGCCTGCGAACAGTCCATCGTCGCTCTCCTCACGCCGGCGCCGCGAGGCCCGCGTCCTTCGCGAACTCGAGCAGCGCGTGCTGCAGGATCCGCCGCCCGCGGAAGAGCCGCGAGCGCACGGTCCCGATCGGCACGCCCAGCACCGCGGCGGCCTCGTCGTAACTCTGTCCCTCCACGTCCACCAGCACCACCGCGCTGCGGAAGACCTCCGGCAGCGCATCGATCGCCTTCCCGATCGCCGGGCCGACGTCGAGCCGGGAGAAGATCGACTCCGGGTTCGACATCGCGTACGGCGATGCTTCCCGCACCGCCGCCATCGTCTCCAGCACCGCGTCGTCGCCGCCGGTGTCCACCTGGCGCGCCTCGCGCTCCCGCGTGCGCAGGAAGACGTTGCGGCAGATCGTGAACAGCCAGCGGCGGCAGTCGCTCCCCGGCTCGAAGGTGTGCCACGCGCGGTAGGCGCGCAGGTACGTCTCCTGCACCAGGTCGTCGGCGTCCGCCTCGTCGCGCGTCATGGACTTCGCGAAGCGGTAGACGTCGTCCATCCACGGCAGCGCCTCCCGCTCGAAGCGGAGATCCTGTTCGCGCTTGCTCTCGGACGGATCGGCCACGAACCACTCCCGTTCGTGCGAGTAACAGAGGAGGCGGCCGGTTGGTTCCCGGCCGGCGGGTCCCACATTATAACCCTCTAAGCCGGCATATGAAGCCGGACCGCAACGGGATAGCTTTCCCCTTCACGCCAATCCGCCGCCGAGGCACATGAATCGTCGACTCCGCGCCGCCGCGCTCCTCGCGCTCGCGCCGGCGCTCACGCTCGCCGCACAGGGCGCGAAGCCCAAGCCGGCACCCAAACCCGCGCCCCCCGCGCCCGCGGCGCCTGCCGCACCCGCCCCCGCGCTCCGCCCCGCCACGCAGCGCGAGGAGCTCGAGCGGATCATCCAGCGGCAGGTGCTGCCCAACGGCCTCGAGGTGATCGTCGTGGAGAACCACGGCGTGCCGCTCGCGACGGTGGAGCTCGTCGTGCGCAACGGCTCCTTCACGCAGACCCCCGACTTCTCGGGGCTCGCGCACATGTACGAGCACATGTTCTTCAAGAGCAACGAGGACTACCCGCACCCCGAGCAGTTCGTGGCGCGCGCGAGCCAGCTGGGCGCCATCTACAACGCGAGCACGCGCGAGGAGGTGGTGAACTACTACCTCACCGTGCCCTCGGACTCGCTCGAGGGGGCGATGGAGTTCCTCGAGTCCGCCTTCCGCGCGCCGCTCTTCCGCAGCGACGAGCTCGACACCGAGAAGCAGGTGGTGATCGGCGAGTACGACCGCCAGGAGTCGAGCCCCTTCTTCCATCTGCTGCACGCGATGGACCAGGCGATGTGGGGGAGCGAGGTGGAGCGGAAGAACATGATCGGCGACCGGAAGGTGATCGAGCACGTCACCACCGAACAAATGTTCGAGATCCAGCACCGCTACTACCTGCCGAACAACGCGGCGCTGATCGTGGCGGGGGACGTCGTGCCGGACGACGCGTTCGCGCTCGCCGCGAAGATCTTCGGCCCGATGCCGCGCGGGGACGATCCCTTCGAGAAGTACCCGATCCCCCCCTTCCCGCCGCTCACGAAGAGCATCCCCGTGATCGTCACGCAGCCGGTGAACGCGGTGGCGGTGCTCGTGCAGTGGCGCGGGCCGAGCGTGCGGCAGGATCCCGAGGCGACGTACGCGGCGGACGTGTTCAGCGACGTGCTGAACCAGGACGGCTCCAACTTCCAGAAGCGGCTCGTGGACAGTGGGCTCTGGACGCAGGTGCTGGTGAACTACTACACGCTGAACCAGACGGGGCCGATCACGATCAGCGGGGAGACGACGCCGGACAAGCTGAAGGCGGCGCTCGCGGCGCTGTACGAGGAGATCGCGAAGTTCGACCAGCCCGGCTACTTCACCGAGGCGGAGCTCGAGCCGCAGAAGCAGCAGCGCGCGGTGGGCACGGCGATGGGGCTGGAGCGCGCCTCCGGCTTCAGCCACGAGCTGGGCTTCTGGTGGTCGGTGGCGGGGCTCGACTACTACATGGGGTACGTGGACAACATGGCGAAGCGCACCACGGCGGACCTCCGCGCGTACGCGCACAAGTACATCGTCGGGAAGCCGCACGTGGCGGGATTGCTCACGAACCCGCAGTGGCTGCGCGCGAGCGGCGTGACCGGCCCGGACCTCATAGGCGAGCGCTCCGCGTCGCCGGGGAGCACGCGCTGATGCGCCCTCTCTTCCTCGGCGCCGCGCTCGCGGCCGCGCTCGCCGCGCCGGCCCCGGCGCAGAATCCGGCGCCCGCGCCGGCGCCCGCCCCCGCCGCCGCGCCGGCCGGCAAGACGCGCCCCGGCGCGCGGCTCGACACCGCCACCGTCGCCTTCGACACCGGCGGGGTGCACGTCATCCTGCGCCGCAACTCGGCGAACAACGTGGTCGCCGTGAACCTCTACCTCCTCGGCGGCACGCAGCTCGTCACGCAGGCGAACGCCGGGATCGAGACCTTCCTGCTCATGCTCTCCGAGCGCGGCACGGCGAAGTACCCGCGCGAGACGCTGCGCCGGAAGACCGCGGCGCTCGGCAGCGCGATCGTGGTGGAGCCGCGCGACGACTGGACGATGTTCGGCTTCCGCGGCGTGCGCGCGACCTTCGACAGCACGTGGGCCCTCTGGGCCGACCGCCTCACCGCCGGCACGCTCGACACGGCGGACATCGAGTTCCTGCGCACGCAGGTGCTCACCGCCGTGCAGCAGCGGCAGGATTCGCCGGACGGCCTCGTGCACGATCTGGCCGACAGCGCCCGCTACGCGGGGATGCCGTACTCCGTCCCATCGACGGGGAACGAACAGTCGGTGGCGTCGTTCACCGCGGCGCAGCTCGCCGACTGGCGACGGACGAAGTTCATCACGTCGCGGATGCTGCTGGTGGTGGTGGGGAACGTGGACCGCGAGCGGGTGGCGGCGCTGGCGGCGCGCACCTTCGGGAAGCTGCCGCGCGGCGACTACAAGTGGGCGCCCCCCGCGTCGGCGCCGGTGAACACGCCGGCCTCCCCGGTGCTCGTGCAGCGGCCGCTCCCCACGAACTACCTGCTGGGCTACTACGTGGGGCCGCCGGCGTCGAACGCCGCCGATGCCACGGCGCTGCGCATCGCGACGGCCGTGCTGTCGGGGCGGCTCTTCTCCGAGATCCGGTCGCGGCGGAACCTCACGTACGATGTGGACGCCCCCTTCAACGAGCGCGCGGTGACGGACGGCGGGCTGTACGTGACCACGGTGTATCCCGACTCCACCCTCCAGCTCATGTACGTGGAGCAGGAGTACCTGAAGCGCAACCTGGTGGAGCCGGAGAACCTGGACATCGTTGAGGAGCAGTTCATCACGGAGTTCTATCTCAAGAACGAGACGAACGCGGAGCAGGCGAACCAGCTGGCGCAGGCGCAGGTGTACCGCGGGGACTACCGCTACGCGGACCGCTTCGTGCTCGACATCCACGCGGTGACGCCGCTCGCCGTGCAGTACGTGGCGCAGAAGTACATGCGCGGCTTCGTGTGGGC
>DATKOH010000209.1:0-9498 GCA_035524735.1 Gemmatimonadaceae bacterium | reverse complement strand
TCGCGGCGGCAACGTCGGACGCGCGCGCTCTCGCCGACGGCGTGACCGACGCCGCCTTCGCGCGGCCCCCGGGGGAGGAGCGCTGGTCAGCCGCGGAGTGCGTCGAGCACCTCACGTTGACCACGGAGGACTACCTGCCGCGCCTCCGCGCTGGCCTCGCGCGGGCGCGCACGATGCCGCCGGAGCGCGGGCGCCATCGCAGCGGGCTGGTGGGCTGGCTGCTCGCATGGAGCCTCGAACCCGCGCGCCGCTACAAATCGAAGACCACGCCGCGATTCGTGCCGCGCGACGTGGGGACGAAGGCGCGGGTGATGGAGCGCTTCGTGCGCTCCCAGGAGGCGCTCGCGGCGGTCGTGCGCGACGGCGACGGGCTCGCGCTCTCTCGCGTGATGCTCCAGTCACCCTTCAACGCGAGGCTCTCCTACAACGTGTACGCGGCCTTCCGCATCCTGGCGGCGCACCAGCGGCGGCACCTGGCGCAGGCGCGGGAGGCGTTGGCGCGTGACAGCGCGGCGGCGAGCCCCTAGATTCCACGCACCACCCCGGCACGGAGCGCCCACGCCCATGGACGAGAAGCAGCTGGAGGCACTCGCGCGGAAGAACGCCGCCAAGGCGGCCGCGCAGCGCAAACCCAAGGCCAAGTACGACAGCACCCTCCCCGCCGATGATGAGGCCGCGGAGGAAGCGAAGAAGCTCTTCAAGGAAATGAAGCGCCGCGAGTTCTAGCCGGAGTCCGAGCCATGGCACCCAAGCGCCCTCCCAAGTCCCCGATCCCGCAGCCGAAGCGCCCCGGCCTCCCGGCGCGTCCCGACGCGACCAAGGCCGAGCCGCCGAAGCAGCAGCTCCCCGCGCAGCACAAGCCCTGGTCCACCTCGGTCAAGGGCGGCCAGCGCGGCCGGTAGCGCGGCGCGCGCGCACGGCGTGATCGACGTCGTCCGCGCCGACATCACGACGCTCGCGGCGGACGCGATCGTCAACGCCGCCAACGCGGAACTCTTCCCCGGCGGCGGCGTGAGCGGCGCGATCCACCGCGCCGCCGGCCCCGAGCTCGCCGCCGCCTGCCGCACGATCGGCGGGTGCGACATCGGCGGCGCCGTCATCACGCCGGGCTTCGGCCTTCCCGCCCGCTACGTCATCCACGCGGTGGGCCCCATCTGGCGCGGCGGCGCCGCCGGCGAACGCGACACGCTGCGCGCCACGTACGGCAGCATCTTCCGCGTGGCGCGCGCCAATCCCGGCATCCGCACCATCGCCATCCCCGCCATCTCCACCGGGATCTACGGCTTCCCCAAGGGCGACGCCGCGACGATCGCGGTGGGCGTGATGCGGCTGCACGAGGCCGCCTTCGAGCGGATCACCGCCTGCCTCTTCGATGACGAGTCGGTGACCCTCTACGAGCGCGCGCTGGCCGCGTCGGCGGACCGTGCGCTCTGACCTCGCGGGCCCCGCGGTCGCGCGTTAACATCCCTCGCCCGCCGCGCCGCAGCGGCGGGGAACGCGAGAGGGACGCATGAGCGCCATCCCGACCTTCCAGAAGCTCTTCGGACATCTCACGTGGGCCGACCAGCGCACGCTCGAGGCGCTGCGCGCCGCTCCCGCCCCCCCGCCACGCACCGTGGAACTCTTCGCGCACGTGCTCGGCGCGGGGCACAACTGGCTCGCGCGCATCGAGGGGCGCGCCCCGTCGGCGCCCATCTGGCCCGATCCCTCGCTCGATGACTGCGAACGGCTCATGCGAGACCTGCACGCGCGCTGGGACCGGTGGCTCCCCACGCTCACGGACGACGGCCTCGCACGCGTGATCCATTACCGGAACAGCGCCGGCGCCGAGTTCGACTCGCGCGTGGATGACATCCTGCTGCACGTCTGCCTGCACGCGCAGAACCATCGCGGCCAGATCAATGCCGCGCTGCGCGCCGCCGGCGCGGAACCCCATCCCGTCGACTACATTCACTACGCTCGCGGGGTCCCCGCCGCGACGCGGCCGTCCCCCCGGTGAGGCTCCCGGCGCCGGCCGCGAACGTCAACCCACGGAGAGTTGCATGGCTACCACGAAGCGCGCCTGGCCTTACCTCGTCACGGTCGGCGTCCTGCTCGTTCTCACCGGCGTGGCCGCGCTCGGCGCGGAGCTCGTCGCCGGCATGCTCACGGTCATGGTCATCGGCTGGCTGCTCGCGGTGGGCGGCGCGGTGGAGCTGATCCAGTCCTTCCCCCTGCGCGGCACCTCGAACTTCGCGCCGGCGCTGCTCGGCGGGCTGATCTCCTTCTTCGCCGGCGTGGTGCTGGTGATCCGCCCGGGCATCGGCGCCGAGGCGCTGGTCGTGCTGCTCGGCGGCTACTTCGTGGCGGGCGGCGCCTTCCGCGTGATCACGTCGATCACGCAGAAGCAGGACGAGTGGGGGTGGGCGGCCTTCGCCGGCGTCGTCGACCTCACCCTCGGCATCGTGCTCTGGAACAACTGGGCGGGGCAGAGCGTGACGATCATCGGCCTGTTCGTGGGGATCACGCTGATCCTGCGCGGCATCCCGTGGATCGTGACGGGGTTCGCGATCCGGAGGCTGTCGAAGTAGCGCGCGCGCGCTTCGGCACGCATTGGCCCGCCACGTCCACCTCGCCCTCCAGCGCACGGCGTCCACGACGCCCGGCGCGCTGGAGGGCGCCGTGCATCTGCGCGTGCGCGGCGTGACCGTGCTCGACTGGCCGCTCGTGCGGCTGGACGCCGCGGCGCTGGCGCTCGCGCGGGCCGCGAGCGCCGGGCATCGCGCCGGCGGCGGCGCGCTCTTCCCGACCCCGGGCGCGGACGCCGGCGCCGACTTCGACGTGACGCCCGCCGGGAATGCCGTCGCGCTCTCCGGCTTTCGCGGCTGCGCCGTGACCGCGGAAGCGAGCTTCACCGTCCCTTGGGCGGCGCTCGCGGGCGCCGCGATCAAGCTGGGCAGCATGGCGGTGCGCCGGACCGCGCCGGGATCCCCCGGGCGCGAGGAGCTGCGCGCGCTCCTCAAACCGATCCGCGCGCGCCACCGGGCGCTCGTGAAGCGTCCGCGGGAGCGCTCCGCGTGACGCCGCTCGACCCCGCGGGGTGGAGCTGGCTCCGTCTCGCGGCGCTGGGCGCGGCCTGGATCGCCTTCGTGGCCCTCGGCGCGGCGCTGCTCCTGGCGCGGGCCATGGAACACGCCAAGCAGACCACGGGGGGGGACGGCGAATTCATCACGGTGCTCCCCTACGGCACCCGCCACCTGGCCCTCGGGCTCCTCCTGGCCCTCCTCCCCCCCGCCCTGGCGCTGCTCCGGAAGCTCGTTTCGGGGTAGCGGAGGCGCGCGGCGGAGGGCAAACTATGCCCCCATGCCGATCGGCCGGTCCGTTCTCCTCGCAGGCGCCACGGGACTGGTGGGGCGAGAGTGCCTGCGCCAGCTCGTGGCCGACCCCGGCGTGAACCGGGTGGTGGTGCTCGCGCGGCGTCCGTTGCCGCCGTCGCTGCAGCCGGTGCTGAGCGCCGCCAAGCTGGAGGTGTACCGGATCGACTTCGACCGGCTCGAGGAGCACGTGGCCCTCATGAACGTGGACCAGATCTTCTGCGCGCTCGGGACGACGATCAAGCAGGCCGGATCGCGGCAGCGCTTCCGGGAGATCGACTTCGGCTACGCGGAGACGCTCGCGCGGCTCGGCGCGCGCGAGGGGGCGCACCATTTCCTCCTCGTGAGCGCGCTCGGGGCGAACGCGAGGTCGCGGGTGTTCTACAACCGCGTGAAGGGCGAACTGGAGGACGCGGTGCGGCGGCTGCCGTACCGGAGCGTGACGATCGTGCGTCCGAGCTTCCTGGAAGGACAGCGCGACGAGGACCGGCCGTTCGAGCGGATCGCCCTGCGCTTCGCCCGCTTCGCGCCGAAGCGCTATCGGCCGGTGCCGGCGGCGCGGGTGGCCGGCGCGCTGGTGCGCGCCGCGCGGGAGGACGTGCAGGGGGTGCGGGTCATCGAATCGGAGGATCTGTGAAGGCACGCTCGAAAGGGAAGACGAAACGGCCCGCGCGCCCCAAGGCCAAGGGACGCGCCGCCCCGCGGCGCGCGCGTCCCCCCGCGCGCCCGGCGAAGCGCCCCGCGAAACGGCCGGCCAAGCGCCCGGCGTCGCGCGCCGCCGGGCGCACGACGGCCGCGCGCACGACGGCCGCGCGCCGCAGCGCCATCACCCCCGCCGAGATCCTGCGCCCCTTCCCCCCGTCGGTGCGCCACCTCGCGCACGAGCTGCGCAAGCTCATCACGCGCGCGCTCCCCCGCGTGGAGGAGCGCGCCTACGACGGCTGGCACGGCATCGGCTATCACGACCGCCAGGCCGGCTACCTCGTGGGGATCTTCCCGCAGCCCGACTGCGTGAAGCTCTACTTCGAGCACGGCGCCCTGCTCCCCGACCCGCACCACGTGCTCACGGGGAACACCGCGCAGGTGCGCCACGTGAGCTGCTGGCCCGACGTGCCGGTGCCTGAGCGTGCGATCCGCGAGCTGCTCGCGGCCGCCGTGCGCATCGGCGCCGTGGCCTGACCCCTGCCCCGAGGCGCCCTTGACCGCCCCCCGCTTCGGCCTCTCGGAGATCGGACAGATCGCCATCACCGCGAAGGACGTGGACCGCGCCGCCGCCTGGTACCGCGACGTGCTCGCCCTCCCCTTCCTCTTCGCCGCGCCCGGGCTCGCCTTCTTCCAGGCGGGGACGGTGCGGCTGATGATCACGCGGGTGGAATCGCCCGAGTTCGACCACGCGGCGTCGATCCTCTACTTCCGCGTGGCCGACATCGCCGCCGCGCACCGCGAGCTGACCGCGCGCGGCGTGGAGTTCCGCAGCGCGCCGCACGTGGTGCACCGCACGGACGCCATGGAGCTCTGGCTCGCCGACTTCTTCGACTGCGAGCGGAACACCTTCGCGCTCATGGAGGAGCGGAAGAAGTGATCCGCGCCGCCGCCGCCGCGCTCGCGCTCGGCCTCGGCGCCCTGCCCGCGCAGGACGCCGCGGCCCGCGTCTGCCACTTCCCGCGGCGGCCCCTCGCGTCGCCGCGCGACACCGCGGCCTGGTGCGCGCGCGAGTTCCTGATCCGCAACGGCTACACGAGCGCCCCGCCGTCGGCGAACCCGGCGGACATCGCGCTCGAACCGACGATGGACAAGGGGCTCGGGCTCGAAGGGACCGTCGAGAACCGCCGCGGCACCGTCGGCGCCGAGCCGCTCGTGGTCTGCACCACCGCCACCGGATTCCTGGTCAGCTTCGCCATCGCGAACCTGATCGATCCGCAGCATGGGCGCGCCGTCGCGATGACGCCGCAGTTCGCCGGCATCACGCTGCTGCGCCCCTGGGTCCTGATCGACACCGGCATCGGGCCGCAGTGCTCCGTGCCGAAGCTCCCTCCCGCCTGACCGCGATGAAGCGTCCCCCCTTCGCCGTCGTCGCCCTGCTCGGCGTGATCGCCGCCGTGATCGTGATCCTCGCCACCAAGGACCGCAGTGGCGAGCAGCTGCGAAAGATCGGCGCGCCGCTGGCCGATTCGCTCGACGCGTACACGCGCGCGCACCGCTCGTGCCCGCCGTCGCTCGAGGCGATCGGGCTCGTCTCGCCGGTCACCAAGTGGGGCCCCTTCACGTACCGCACGTGGGACAACGGCACGCACTGCCGGATCACGGTGGGGGTGTACGCGCGCGATGGCTTCGAGGAGTACTGGATGTACCCGCCCGGCGACTGGTATTCGAGCCGGTGAGCGCGGGGTGGCGACACCCGGCGCGCCCGGCCATCGTACGGTAGACGAGAGCACGCCCCCCGACCGATCGCGAGCCGTCCCATGAGAGTCTTCCAGCAGACCACCGCCCCCACGCCCGCCCCGCAGGCGCCGAGCGCGCCCGAGGCGCCCGTGGTCACCGCGGATCCCAGCACGATGACGCCGGCGCAGCGAGAGAAGCTGAAGGCGGACATCAAGAAGACGGTGCACGACGCGCTGCAGCAGGCGCACGACGCGCAGGGCGGCACGCCGGTGATCGTGGGCTCGGGGACGATCCAGCCGCCGCTCGACCAGTACCAGATCCGCGCGATGGCGGAGAACATCTCCACGATGTTCTTCGTCACGGTGGCGGTGATCGCGATCGGGATCCCGCTCGTGCGGGCGCTCGGGCGCCGGCTCGGCCCCGCGCCCGCCCCCGTCGCGATCCCGCCGCAGATGCAGCAGCAGCTCGAGCGGATCGAGCACACGGTGGAGGCGATGGCGATCGAGATCGAGCGCATCGCCGAGTCGCAGCGCTTCCTCACCAAGTTGCAGACCGGGAAGGAAGGGGCGGCGCTCCCGCGCGCGGGGGGCGGCCAGGGGTGAGGCGCACGCAACCGCTCGTCCGGTGCAGCTGGGCCGCCCACGAGTCGATGCACGAGTACCACGACCGTGAATGGGGGACGCCGGTGCACGACGATCGCGTGCACTTCGAGTTCATCGTGCTCGAGGGCGCGCAGGCCGGACTCTCCTGGCAGACGATCCTCGGCAAGCGCGACCGGTACCGCCGCGTGCTCGACGGCTTCGATCCGGCGCGCGTCGCGCGCTACGACAAGCGAAAGCTCGCGTCGCTGCTCAAGGATCCCGGCATCGTGCGCAACCGGCTCAAGGTGGAGTCGCTCGTGAAGAACGCGCGCGCCTTCCTCGCCGTGCAGGAGGAGTTCGGCAGCTACGACGCGTACGTCTGGCGCTTCGTTGAGGGGCGACCGCTGGTGAACCGCCGCGAGGAGCTGCGCGACATCCCGGCGCGCACGCAGGAGTCGGACGCGCTGAGCAAGGACCTGCAGCGGCGGGGCTTCACCTTCGTCGGGGGCACGATCTGCTACGCCTACATGCAGGCGGTGGGGCTCGTGAACGACCACCTCGTGCGCTGTTTCCGCTTCGCGCCGCTCGCGCGCGCCGGCGCATGACGGACGCGCGCGGTCCGAAGCGCCTGCAGACCTACGAGGCCGACGGCATCGTGGTCACCTACGACCCGGCCGTCTGCATTCATTCCGGCGTGTGCGTGCGTACGCTCCGCGCGGTGTTCGATCCCGCGCGGAAGCGCTGGGTGCGGCCGGAGGAGGCGAGCCCGGAGGCGGTGGCCGCCGCCGTGGCGAAGTGCCCGTCGGGCGCGCTCCAGGCGCGGCTCAAGTAGCCGCGCCCTCCTTCTCCGCGCCGGAGAGGCCGAGCATCGTCACGATGACGATGGCCAGGTACATGAAGAAGCCGTACACGCAGGCCGGGTAGCCGAACACGGTGCCCGGCGTGCCGACCGTGGGGCAGGACGCGCCGCGGTGGGCGAAGAGTTCCTTGTAGGTGAGGACGCCGGAGAAGCTCGCGCCGAAGAGCGAGATCCCGAGCACGACCTGCAACGCACGCTTGGGCGACATGGTGAGACTCCACATTGGGGTGCGGCGGGAATGTGCACGCCGCACGGGCGCGTTCCCGTCGGGCGCCAACCGTTCCCGCGTGAGGGAACGCCCCACATCGCGTGCGCGACATCGCGCGCTGGCGCGGCGCCGGGCGGCCGGGCATCATTCGGGCGTCCCCCACGGAGAACCCGATGAATCCGAACGCCTGGAAGGGGCTGGCCGCCGGGATCGCGATCGGAGCGGTCGCGGCCGGCGCCGTCATCTTCATGCGCACGAACACGCTCAACGAGCAGCGGGACGCCATGGCGCAGGCGCGCGCCGCGGAAGCGTCGCTGCCGACCACCGTCGCCACCGTGGACCCGAACGCGCCCACCGTCACCGTCTACAAGACGTCCGTGTGCGGTTGCTGCAAGCTCTGGGTCGCGTACCTGCAGGAGAACGGCTACAACGTGGTGACGAAGGACATCAGCGACGACCAGCTCACGGCCTTCAACAAGGCGCAGGGGCTGCCGATGCAGCTCGAGTCCTGCCACACGGCGCTCATCGACGGCTACCTCATCGAAGGGCACGTGCCGGTGAAGGACATCAAGAAGCTGCTCGCCGAGCGGCCGCCGATCGCCGGGCTGGCGGTGCCGGGGATGGTGGCGGGAACGCCGGGGATGCCGGGGGCGAGCCCGCAGCCGTACGACGTGATCGCCTTCGACAAGCAGGGGCGCACGTCGGTCTATTCGAAGAACTGACGTGGCGGGGGAACTCGAGCGGGCGCCGGCGGCGGTATCCGCCGGCGAGCGGCCGCGTCCGGCGATCCACGTGCGCACCGTCGTGCTCCAGCCGCGCACGGCGCTGGGGAAGCTGGCGCTGAGCGCCGTGCTCATCGCGGCGGGCGTGCTCTTCTTCACGGTGGGGATCGCGCTCGCGGTGGGGCTCGCCGCGGCGGCCACGGTGACGGGACTCGGCGTGGTGGCGTATCGCGCGGTGACGGGACGCCGCGCGCTGCACCAGGTGCCGCCGGCGCTCCTCGATCCGTCGCGGGAGGTCCGTCCACCGGCGCGGCAGGAGTAGGCCGTGTTCATCGGGCACTACGCGGTGGGTTTCGCCTCCAAGCGCGCGGCGCCGCGGACGTCGCTCGGATGGCTGATGGCGGCGCCGCTCTTCCTGGACATCCTCTGGCCGCTGTTCGTGCTCGCCGGGATCGAGCACGTGCGCATCGCCCCCGGCGACACGGCGTTCACGCCGCTGGCGTTCGACTGGTACCCGTGGTCGCACAGCCTGCTGATGACCCTCGTGTGGGCGGCGCTCTTCGCGTTCCTCTACTGGCAGCGGACGCATTACGGGCGGGGCGCCGCCGTGCTCGCGCTCGGCGTGCTGTCCCACTGGGTGCTGGACGCGATCTCGCACCGCCCCGACCTGCCGCTGGCGCCGGGCTCGGGCGTGCGCGTGGGACTCGGACTCTGGAACGCGCCCACGGCGACGATGATCGTGGAGATCGGGATGTTCGTTGCGGCCGTCTGGCTGTACGCGCGCACGACGCACGCCCGCGACGGCGTGGGGCGCTGGGGCTTCGTGGTGTTCGTGCTCTTCCTGCTCGCGGCGTACGGCGTGGACCGCTTCTCCCCTCCGCCGCCGTCGGTGGATGCGGTCGCGTACGCGGCGATCGCGCTGTACGTGATGCCCGTGTGGGCGGGGTGGTTCGATAGGCATCGGACGGCTTGAGGGGCGCGACTCGCACGGCGTGAGGGGCGCGACTCGCGACTGGCGTCGCGGCGAGTCGCGAGGGGCGAGTGGGAGGGGCGGGAGTGGGGCGAGCGAGTGGCTACGACTCGGCGGCAGCTGCCTTCGGGCGCGCGGGTTTGCGTGATTTCGCCACGAAGACGGTCAGGATCCTGATGATCATGGTGAGCAGTTCGTAGCGGGCGTTGGACGCTTGTTCGCCCAGGGCCTCGCGGGCCTTGTAGTACCAGTCCCGTGCCTCGCGCGCGGAACCCAGCGGGGTATAGGGATACGCCACCCTATTTGTTCTCCCCCTTGACGCCCTATGACACGTTTGCGTCGGGTCCGGTCAGGCCGCGCGCGGCGCTCCGTCCGCTCACGCGGCGCGCGTCACGCGGTCCGTGGCGCGCGGGGCGCGGGGCT
>DATKOH010000208.1:0-3442 GCA_035524735.1 Gemmatimonadaceae bacterium | reverse complement strand
GGCGGCACCGGTGCGCTGATCCGCGAGGCCATGCGATCGGCCTCCCGGCACCGTCCGCTGCTCTTCGCGGCGATGCGCATCCCGCGCGCCGCCTGCGAGCGCTACTACCGCGCGCCGACCACGATGCCCCTCGGCGTCCGTCTGGCGCTCGCGGCGGCGCTCGAGGAGATGGCGGACGAGGTGCCCGCGCGGCGGCTGCGCCGGCTCGGCGACGCGCTCACCGCCGCGACGGAACGCGTGATCACCGTCGCGCTCCGCGGCGCGGCGCTCGCGACGCAACGGGGGCCGGGGCACCCGGCGCCGCCGAGCGAGCTGCTGGAGGCGCTGCTCTGGTGCCCGCCTCCCGACCGGGACCTGCCGTGACGTGAATTCGACCGGGCGGCCCGGACATCGTGACGCAGGCATCGCGCCGGCGTGACGTTCGCATCCCACTCATTCAGCGTGAGACATCCGGCCGCCCACTCGTCCCGCGCGCGTCGCTCCGGCGCCAGGCCCCGCGCCCTCTTCATCTGCGGCTCGCTCAACCAGACGACCATGCTGCACGAGGTCGCGAAGGCGCTGCCCGGCTTCGATCACGCCTTCACGCCCTACTATTGCGATGGGCTGCTGCGCGTGCTGGACCGCTTCGGCGCCCTCGACTTCACCATCATCGGCGCGAAGGGGAAGTTCCGCGCCCAGACCGACGCCTACCTGCGCGATCACGCCCTGCGCATCGACCACCGCGGCTCCGGCGGGCCGTACGATCTCGTCGTGACCTGCTCCGACCTGATCATCCAGCGCAACATCCGCCGCGTGCCGATCGTGCTCGTGCAGGAAGGGATGACCGATCCCGAGGACCGGGTCTACCGGCTCGTGCGCCGGCTCGGCCTCCCGCGCTGGATGGCGAGCACCGCCACGACCGGCCTCTCCCACGCCTACCGCAAGTTCTGCGTCGCCTCCGAGGGATACCGCGACCTCTTCGCGCGCAAGGGCGTGCCGCACGAACGGCTCGAGGTGACCGGCATCCCGAACTACGATGACTGCGCCCGGCACCTGCGGAACGACTTCCCGCACCGCGGCTACGTGCTCGTCGCGACCTCCGACACGCGCGAGACGTTCAAGCGCGACGACCGGGCGCGTTTCTTCCGTTCCGTGGAGCGCATCGCGCGCGGCCGGCCGCTGGTGTTCAAGCTTCATCCGAACGAGCACCACGCGCGGTCGGAGGCGGAGATCCTGGCGCGCTTCCCGGACGCGCTCGTCTTCGCGCGGGGCGACACCAACGCGATGATCGCGAATTGCGATGTGCTGGTCACCCAGTACTCCACCGTGATCTACGTGGGCCTCGCGCTCGGCAAGGAATGCCACTCCTACTTCGACCTGGCCGAGCTGCGGCGGCTCATGCCCGTGCAGAACGGCGGCCGGTCGGCGGCCAACATCGCCCGCGTCTGCGCCGGGCTGCTGGGCGCCGACACGGGCGGCGCGCCCGCCGCGCACGCGAGGGCCTCGTGATGTTCCGCGGCGTGGTGACGGTGATCCAGGCCCGGCGCGCCTCCACGCGGCTGCCCGGCAAGGTGCTCCTCCCGCTCGGCGGCACGACGGTGCTCGAACGGCAGATCGAGCGCGTGCGCGCGGCGTCGCTCGCCGGCATCGTGACCGTGGCGACGACGACCGATCCCGGCGACGATGCCATCGAGGCCATCTGCGACCGCGTCGGCATCCCGTGCGTGCGCGGTCACGCCACCGACCTCCTCGAGCGGCACCGGCAGGCCGCCGCCGAGCTCGGCGCGCGCCACATCGTGAAGGTGCCGAGCGACTGCCCGCTCATCGATCCCGAGATCATCGACGCCGTCATCGCCTACTACCTCGCGCACGAAGGCGAGCTCGATTACGCGAGCAACCTGCACCCGGCCACCTGGCCCGACGGCAACGACGTGGAGATCATGTCGCGCGCCGCGCTGGAGACCGCCGCGGCCGAGGCCCGGCGGCCGCACGAGCGCGAGCACACCACCCCCTTCCTCTGGGACCGCCCCGAGCGGTTCCGCATCGGCAACGTGCGCCGCCGGGATGGGCGGGACCAGTCGGCCACGCACCGCGTGGTGCTCGACTACGCCGCCGACTACTCGGTGATCTCCCATGTGTTCGAGGCGCTCTTCGAGGAGAATCCCGCCTTCGGCAGCGACGACGTGGTGCGGTGGCTGGACGCGCACCCACGGATCGCGGCGATGAACTCCGGGTACCGGGGCGTGAACTGGTACCGCCACCACCTCGACGAGCTGCGCACCGTGAGCGCCGCCGAGACCCGCGAGCCGCTCGAGGCTCGCGCATGACCGCCATCGCGCCGGATCAGGTGGCGGAGCTCGAGGAGCTCGCCCTGCGCGTGCGCGGCCACGCGGTGCGCATGGCCGCGGGAGGCGGATGCTTCCTCGGCGCCTCGCTCTCCTGCACGGACCTCATCGTGCACCTCTACTCGCGCTTCCTGCGCGTGCGCCCCGACGCGCCGCAGGATCCGGCGCGCGACATCCTCCTCCTCTCGAAGGGGCACGACGTGCCCGCCCTCTACGGCACGCTGGCGGAACTGGGCTTCATCCCGCGCGAGCGGCTCGCGAATCACCTCAGCCCCGACGATTCCCTCTACTGGCACCCGAACCGCCGGATCCCCGGCGTCGAGTTCCACTCCGGATCGCTCGGCCACCTGCTCGGCGTGGGCGCGGGGATCGCGCTCGACGCCCGCCTGCGCGGCGCCGACACGCGCGTGGTGGTGATCCTCGGCGACGGGGAGCTGAACGAAGGGTCCGTGTGGGAGACCGCGCTCGTCGCGGCGGCCCACGGGCTCGACAACCTGATCGCCGTGGTCGACCGCAACGAGTTCCAGGCGAACGCCCGCACCGAGGAGCTGATCCCGCTGGAGCCGCTCACGCACAAGTGGGCCGCGTTCGGCTGGGACGTCGAGACCGTGGACGGGCACGACTTCGCCGACCTCGACCGCGTGTTCGGCGCGCTCGCCGCGCGCGCGGGACGCCCGAGCGCCGTGATCGCCCGAACGGTGCGCGGGAAGGGGCTGCCGAGCATCGAGGGGCGGGCCGAGCGCTGGTTCTGCAGCCTGAGCCCCGAGGAGATGCACGCGCTGATCGATGAACTCCACGGCGGCGCGCGCGCGGCGCTGCGTTCCGAGCCGATGGTGGTGCGATGACCGCGACCCTTCGTCCCGCCACGGCGGCCGGCGCCCGGCCGTCGGCGCCCGCGACCTACGAGTCGGTGCTCCGCGATCTCGCGCTCGCGGACGAGCGGATCGTGGTGCTCACCGCCGAGAACCGCGCGGCGATCCGCAGCAGGGTCTGTTCGTAGAGGTTCATCGCACCACCATCGGGTTAGAGGTCAGCGGCTGCGCCGCGGCGCCGTGGAGCTCGCCGATCAGCTGTTCGACCTCGGGAGGCGACAGCCGCACGAACCAGCGATCCGGCTT
>DATKOH010000207.1:0-2507 GCA_035524735.1 Gemmatimonadaceae bacterium | reverse complement strand
GCGCCTCGCGATCGCCGAGCGCGCGGTGGACCAGAGCATCGAGGCGCACCGCATCGTGTCGCGCAAGTACGACGGCGGGATCGCCACCATCGTCGAGCTCTTCGACGCCGCCGCCGTGGAGACGCAGACGCGCCTCGGCTTCGCCGACGCGCGCTACCAGGCGATCGTCGCCGCCGCCGGCCGGCTGCACGCGCTCGGACTCCCTCTCACGCCCATCGCCACTCTCGACCGCTGACGCGGCCCAGGCCAAGGACCACCACATGACGCCGTTCCCCCGCGCCCTTCCCCTCCTCGCGCTGGCCCTCGCGGCCTGCGGCACGCGCTCCGCGCCCGCCGCGCCGGCGGCCGCCGCGCCCGCGAGCGCGTCCTTCACCGTGCACGACACCACGATCCGCGCGGTGCTCGAGGCCTCGGGGATCGCCGCGCCCGTGCGCGAGGCCACGCTCGGCACCAAGCTCATGGGCAGCGTGACCGAGGTGCTCGTGCACGAGGGCACGCGCGTGGCCGCGGGCGACCTCCTCCTCCGCATCGACGCGCGCGACCTGGGCGCGAAGGAGGCGCAGGCCGCCGCCGGCGTCGCGCAGGCGGAAGCGATGGAGGCGAACGCGCAGGCGCAGACGAAGCGGATCCGCGCGCTCTACGCCGACAGCGCCGCCCCCCGGGCGCAGCTCGACGAGGCGGAGGCCGGCCTGGCGCGCGCCGAGGCGGGACTCCGCGCGGCGCGCGCGATGGCCGCGGAGGTGGACGCGCTGCGCGCCTACGCCGACGTGCGCGCCCCCTTCGCCGGCACGATCGTGAAGCGCTTCGTCGATCCGGGGGCCTTCGTCGCCCCCGGCGCGCCGCTCCTCACGCTGCAGGATGCGCGGACGCTCCGCATCACGGTGAGCGTCGCGCCGGCCGACGCGCGCGGCATCGCGCGCGGCCAGCGGCTCGCGGCGCGCATCGAGGGCGCGGACGCCGCGGCGGTGGTGGAAGGCGTCGTCCCCGCTCCCGGGAGCGCGCTGTACGCGGTGAACGCGCTCGTGGACGACGCGGCGGGGCGCTATCTCCCCGGCGCGTCGGCCGTGCTCCTCCTCCCGCTCGCGCCGCACGCGGCGATCCTCGTGCCGGAACGCGCGATCGTGCGCGAGGGGGAGCTCACCGGCGCGTACGTGCGCGGCGCCGATGGCCGCGCCGCGCTGCGCTGGATCCAGACGGGGCGCAGCACCGATGGGCTCGTGGAGGTGCTCGCGGGGCTGAAGGCGGGCGAGACGGTGGAGCTCGCGGCGCCGTCCGCGGGAGAGCGCTGACATGGGCATCGCCGGCCGGCTGGCGCGGGCCTTCCTGCGCTCGAAGCTCACCCCGCTCATCACGCTCGCGTCGCTCGCCGTGGGGCTGCTCGCCATCGTCGCGACGCCGCGCGAGGAGGAGCCGCAGATCTCGGTGCCGATGATCGACGTGATCGCCGCGCTCCCCGGCGCCACGCCGCGCGAGACGGAGCACCTGCTCGTGCGCCCGATCGAGCAGCGGATGTGGGAGATCCCCGGCGTCGAACACATCTACTCGATGGCCGGCGACGGGATGGCGATGGTCACCGTGCGCTTCAAGGTGGGCGAGGACCAGGAGCAGAGCGTGGTGAAGGTGCACGCGAAGCTGTTCTCGGCCCTGGACCAGGCGCCCCCCGGCGCCACGCCGCCGCTCGTGAAGCCGCACACCATCGACGACGTGCCGATCCTCGCCCTCACGCTGCACTCCGCCCGATACGGCTCCGACGCGCTCCGCGCGCTGGCCGTCCGGCTCGCCGACGACCTGCGCACCCTCCCCGACGTGGCGGAGACGAGCGTGATCGGCGGCGAACCGAAGCAGATGCGCGTGACCCTCGATCCCGCGCGCCTCGCCGCGAGCGGCGTCTCGCCGGCGGAGGTCGCGATGGCGCTGGAGGGGGCGAACGGCCGCCTCCAGGCGGGGGAGTTCGCGCGCGGCGACCGCGTGTACCTCGTGCGCGTGGGCGCGCCCCTCGCCACGCCGGAGGACGTGGGGAGCATCGTCGTGGCCGAGCGCGGCGGCGCCCCGGTCTATCTCCGCAACGTGGCCGCGGTGGCCGAGGCGTACGGCGAGCGCGAGAGCTACGTCATGCACGCGGTGAAGGACTCCGCCGCCGAAGCGGCGGTGACCATCGCCCTCGCCAAGCGGCACGGCGCGAACGCCACCGTGGTCGCCCAGGCCGCGCTCGAGCGCGTCGCCCAGGCGCGCGCGCGGCTCCTCCCCCCCGACGTCGGCCTGGAGGTCACGCGCGACTACGGCGAGACCGCGAGCGAGAAGGCGAGCGAGCTCATCCGCCACCTCCTCATCGCCACCCTCTCGGTGACCGCGCTCATCTGGATCTTCCTGGGGTGGCGCGAGGCGCTCGTCGTGCTCGTGGCCGTGCCGGTGACGCTCGGGCTCACGCTCTTCGCCTACTACGCGATGGGCTACTCGCTCAACCGGATCACGCTCTTCGCGCTCATCTTCTCGATCGGCATCCTCGT
>DATKOH010000206.1:0-2803 GCA_035524735.1 Gemmatimonadaceae bacterium | reverse complement strand
CGGGCCGGCGGCAGCGCCTCGGGCTCCTCCACCGAGTTCATCTGCCGCTTGAATTCACGGATCCCCTTCCCGAACGACCCCGCGATCTCGGGGATGCGCTTCGCTCCGAAGAGGAGGAGCACCACCACGAGGATGAGCAGGATCTTGTCGATGCCGAAGCCTTCCATGGCCGGTCCTGGTGCGTGAGGTGAGTGGGGCGGCCCGCGGGACGCCCTCCTCTACCATAACCCGCGTGAACGAGTTCCGCAGCGGGGTGCCCCCGCCGGTCACTCGTCGCGCAGCGCCACGGCAGGATCGAGCGACGCCGCGCGCCGCGCCGGCAGCCAGCAGGACACCGCCGCGATCGCCGCGAAGAGCAGCGCCACGGCGGCGTAGGTGGCCGGGTCGGTGGCGGCCACGCCCACCAGCATGCTCCGCATCACGCGCGTGAGCAGGAGCGCCGCGGCGAGCCCCACGCCGATCCCGGCCAGGCTCAGCCGCATCCCCTGGCCGATGACGAGCCGGAAGATCCCGCTCGCCGGCGCGCCGAGCGCCATGCGCACGCCGATCTCCGCGGTGCGCTGGCGCACCATCGTCGAGAGCACGCCGTAGAGCCCCACGCCGCTGAGCACGACGGCGATCACCGCGAAGCTCCCGATCAGGATGAGCGCGAAGCGGGTGGACGCGCGCGCCTGCGACACGTATTGCTCGAGCGGCTGCATCTCCGCCACGGGCACCTGCGGGTCGATCACCGCCACGGCCGCGCGCACGGGCGCGACGAGCGCGTTCGGGTCGCCGTTCGTGCGCACGAGCCACTTCGACGCGGCGCCGTAGCCCAGCTGCCCGTCCGCGAAGAACACCGCGTAGCGCCCGTCGGCGGCGAGGGTCTCGTGGCGCTGGTGGCGCACCACGCCGATCACGTTCATCCACTCGGCGGTGTCCGCGCGGAAGCGGACGTAGATCCGCTTGCCGACCGCCGGCTGCCCGGGCCAGACCTGCGCCGCGAAGAGGCTGTCGACGATCACGTCCTCGGAAGCGGGGACGTTGTCCGACGCGTCGAAGTCGCGCCCCGCGAGGATCGCCGTGCGCATCGCCGCGAAGTAGCCGGGCTCGACGATGTGCGCGTTGGCCTGCTTGAAGTGCGACGCATCGGCCACCGCGTCCTCCAGCCCCCAGCGCGAGTTCACCATCGTGCCGTCGAGCGGGATGGGGAACACCGCCGACACCGCGGTGACGCCCGGGAGCGCGGCGAGCCGCTCGTGCATGGCGCGCTGGAAGGCCGCGCGCGACTCCGGCGTGCGCGCGTTCGCGTTCGCGACGGAGAAGGTGAGCACGCCGGCGGGATCGAAGCCCGGGTCCGCCGCCGCGATGGCGAGGAAGCTGCGGAACATCAGGCCGCCGCCGATGAGCAGCACGAAGGCGAGCGTCACCTCCGCCGTCACGACGCCGGAGCGGAGCAGCCCGCCGGCGGCGAGCCCCCCCGTGCGGCCGCCCTGGCGCAGCACGTCCATGAGGTCGGGGCGCGAAGCGCGCAGCGCCGGGACGACGCCGAAGAGCGCCGCCGCCGCGAGCGTCGCGAAGACGGTGAAGCCGAGCACCACCGCGTCGAGCCCCACGTCGCCGATGTGCGGCAGGCTCTGCGGGCCCACGGCGGTGAGCGCCGCGATGCCGAGCCGCGCCACGAGGAGCCCGAGCACCGCGCCCCCCGCGGCGAGCACCAGCGCCTCGGCGAGCATCTGCCGCACCAGCCGCGCGCGGCTGCCGCCGAACGCCGCGCGCACCGCCAGCTCGCGCTCGCGGCGCGACGTGCGCACGAGGATCAGGTTCGCGACGTTGGCGCACGCGATGAGCAGCACGAAGGCCACGGCGCCCATCAGCGCGAGCAGCGCGGGGCGCACGTCCGCGGCGAGCTCGGCGCGCATCGGCACCGCCTGGAAGTAGAAGCCCGCGGTCTGCTTGATCGGGAAGCGCTGCCGCAGGTCGGCCCCCACCGCGTCGAGCTGCGCCTGCGCTTCGGCCACCGTGGCGCCCGGCTTCAGCCGGCCCACGAGGCGGAAGACGACGTTGATGCGGCTCCCGGCGGCGAAGTTGTTGCGCGCGATCTGCAGCACGTCGGGGTGCCGCTCCACCTGGAAGCGCGGGGGGAAGAGGAGCTCGAAGCCCGGCGCGAGCACGCCCACCACGTGCGCGTTGTTCCCGGCCAGGCGGAAGGAGCGGCCGAGGATGTTCGGGTCGCCGCCGAAGCGGCGGCGCCAGAACTCGTGCGTGAGCACCACGGCCACGTCCAGCGGCGGCGGCGCCGGCGCGTTGACGTTGGGCGCGGCCGGCCCCTGCGGGGGCGGCGGCGCCGCCTCGTCGTCGGTGAAGTTGCGCCCGAGGGCGAAGCGCGCGCCGAGCATCGGCAGGAGGTTCCCGGTCACCACCGCGTCGCGCACCTGCTCGGCCTCCGCGCCGTCCTCCACCAGCGGCGCGCGGAAGGTGACGAGCGCGGCGATCGACGAGAGCGCGGGCACCCCCTGGCGGAGGTCGGGGATGTCCCCCGGCGCGATCGGGAAGTCCTTCACCTTCCGGTTCCGCATCTCGCTGTTCACGATCACGAGACCGCCCGCGTCCGCGTAGGGGAGCGGCCGGAGGAGCACGGCGTCGACCACGGAGAAGATCGCCGTGCTCGCGCCGATGCCCAGCGCGAGCGTGATCAGCGCGGTGACCGTGAAGCCGGGGCTCTTCCGCAGGGTGCGGACGCCGTACGCGAGGTCCTTCAGGAAGTTGTCCACGGGGCCTCCGATGGGGGTCGGCGGTGGCGGGCGCTCGAGGCTGCTCGTAT
>DATKOH010000205.1:0-4861 GCA_035524735.1 Gemmatimonadaceae bacterium | reverse complement strand
TGCTGAAGAAGAGGAAGAAGACCGCGAGAAAGGTGGCGACGAGATACGCAGGCGCCGGCCCCGTGAAGGCGAACCAGGCGAGCGGCGCGGCCACCAGCGTGCTCACGGCAGAGACCCACAGGTAGGACTCGCGCCAGCGCGGCAGCAGCCGGTCCCCCAGCCATCCGCCCACGATGGAGCCGAGGCCCCCCGCGAGCGCGATGGCGGCGCCCGTGACGATCGCGGCCGCCTGCGTGCTCAGCCCGCGCTCGCGCTGGAGCCAGCTCGGCAGCCACGCCGCGGTGCCGCCCACGCCGAACGTGTACGCCGACAACCCGAGCACGATGATGACGTACGGCAGGTTGCGCGCGAGGGTGAGATAGCCGCGGACGCCCACAGTAGATTCCCCCGCCGCGCGATCCTTCGCTTCGGGGACGAAGAGGAGGCCCACCGCCAGCGCGATGCCCGGGATCCCCGCGACGAAGAAGGCGTGCGGCCATCCGTAGCGCACGGCGATCGCGCCGCTGAGGCCGAGGCCCGCCGCGGCGCCGACCGGCATCGCGGCGTAGAAGATCGCCATGACCCGGCCGCGCATGGAGGCGGGGAAGTAATCGGCGAGCAGCGCGGGGCCGATCGTCGCGTAGATCGCCTCGCCGATGCCGACCACGGCGCGCGACGAGAGCAACTGTCCGTACGAGCTCGCGAAGCCGCCGAGTGCCGTGGCCACGCTCCACACGGCGACGCCGGCGGCGAGCAGACGCGGACGATTGCCGCGGTTGCCATACGCGCCGAAGATCGGCGAGAACACCATGTAGGCGTAGAAGAACGCGCTCGTGAGCGCCCCGAGCTGCTCGTCCGACGGGTGCATCGGCGAGGCGCGCAGCTGCTCCTGGATCGCCGGGACGACGTAGCGATCGAAGTAGTTGAGGAGGTTGATGCCGGTGAGGGCCGCGAGCGCGATCCACGCCGTGCGCGACGCCCGCTCCCCCGCCCCGGCCGGCGCGCTCCCCGGCGCGCTCACGGGCGCGCCCTACTCCTCGCCCAGCGCGCGACGCACCTCGCGGTCGAACTGCACCGACAGCCCCTCGCGCGGCGAGTACGGGCCCGGCGCGTACGTCTTGCTCGCCACCCCCAGCTGCGTCAGCTCGCTCACGTGCCAGTCCTGCTTGTTCACCTCGTCCCAGAAGTTCACCGCGTCATCCGGATCGTGCCGCCCCGACGCGAGCGTCTCCGGATGGAAGGCCCAGTCGGCGACGAGCTTCGTGCGCCCCGGCCCCTGCGGCCAGAGCGTGAAGGTGAGCAGGTACTCCGGCAGCACGCTGATGAACATGTTCGGGAACACGGAGTAGTACCACGCCTTCTGCTTCGCGTCGGCGGGAACGTCGGTGATCGGCAGCCCGCACATCCGCCCGCTCACCGTGAGGCTCCCCCCCGGCGCGGTGATCTCCATGAAGCCACCGAGGAACGGTCCCTCCCACAGGTCGTTCTCCCCGCTCGTGGGCGGGGTGAGCTTCACGAGCTGCGGATGCACCGGCGAGCAGTGGTAGCACTCCGAGTAGTTCTGGTGGATGAGCTTCCAGTTCGCCGCGATGTCGTACTCGATGCGGCGGTGGAGCCGGAGCTCCGCCATCCGGAAGCGCGCCACGCTCTTCGTGAGCGTCGCGAACGCCTCGTCCAGCGGCTCCGGATCGCGGCCGAGGTTGATGAACACGAAGCCCTCCCACTCCCCCACCGCGGCCTCGTGCAGGGCGTGGTCCTTCTTGTCGAAGCCCTCCACGCCGGACATGTGCGGCGCGCCGATGCACTGGCCGTCGAGCGTGTACGTCCACGCGTGGTAGGGGCAGACGATCGTCTCGCCGAGGTTGCCGCTCGCGGCCTCGCACATGCGCGTGCCGCGGTGGCGGCAGACGTTGTAGAACGCGTGCAGCTCCCCGGACGCGTCGCGGGTGACGATGATGCTCTCCGCGCCCACCTCGCGCACGATGAAGTCGCCCGCCTTCGCCACCTCGGAGGCGCGCCCCGCGCAGAGCCAACGGCGCTGGTAGATGCGCTCCATCTCCTTCGCGAAGACCTCGGGCGACGTGTAGTTGCGCCCGGGCATCGTGCGGGCACCCGAGGTGCCGAGCTGGGTGGCCTTGAGGTACGTCGCCATGCCGTGCTCCGACCGGTTGAGGGACGTCGGAAATCTGCGCTCCGCGCGGCGGCGCCGGAAGGCGGGTGGGCTGTCCCCTCTCCGCACCGCGGTGCAGATTGGCGGCAGCGTCCACCCCCACCCCCGGCCCCATGGTCCTCTTCCTCTATCTCGTGATCGGCCTCGCCGCCGGCGTGCTCGCCGGGATGTTCGGCATCGGCGGCGGCATCATCATCATCCCCGCGCTGGTCTTCCTCGCCGGCATGGACCAGCAGACGGCGCAGGGCACGTCGCTCGGCGCGCTGCTCATGCCGGTGGGGATCATCGGCGCGATCTACTACTACCGCCACGGGCACATGAACCTCCCCGCGGCCGCGCTCATCGGACTCGGCCTGCTGCTCGCCACCGGCGTCGGCGCCTGGCTCAACCTGCGCATGACCCCCGACGCGGCCCGCCGCGTGTTCGCGGTGTTCCTCGCGCTCATGGCCGTGCGAATGTGGTTCAAGTGAGGGCGCGCGGACCGATCAGTAGTCCAGTCCCGCGGAGAGACCCAGCGTGAGCACCCGCCCGGGCGCCGGCTCGTAGTACTGTCCGAGCGCCGCGTTGACGGCGACGGATCCCACGTAGCGCGCGCCGAAGAGGTTCGACACGCCGATCACCGGCTGCAGCCGCCCCTTCCCCCAGAGCGCGCTCCCCCCCGCGCGCACGTTCACCACGAGATAGCCCGGCGCGGAGGCGCTGTTCGCGTCGTTCGCGTAGACGCGGCTCTTGGCGACGAGCTCGAGCGTCCCCCAGAGCGCGCGCCACCGGTACGTGCCCGCGAACTGCGCGACGTGCTCGGGCACGCCGGGCACCGTGTTGCCGTCGTAGACGTTCGTGTCCACCGCGAAGTCGACGAAGACGAAGCGCGACAGGCCGTACGTGAAGGCGAGCTCCACCGGCCCCGCCGCGGTGGCGAGTCCCAGCTCGAAGCCGGAGCGGCGCGTGCGTCCCGCGTTGCGGTAGTAGGTGCGCCCGCTCGGCGCCTGGAAGGGGATCAGCTCCTGCTGCACCTCCGTGTCGTAGAGCGCCACGTCGTAGGTGGTGCGCCCCGCGAGCACCCCCTTCGCGCCGATCTCGTAGTTCCAGGAGCGCTGCGGCTGGAGGCCCTCGTTGATCCCCGCGCTCCCATCGGGCTGATTGGTGAGCTCGGTGACGGTGGGCGTCTCGAATCCGCCGGCGATGTTGGCGTAGAGCGACGCCGCCTCCGCGGCGCGCCAGACGACGCCGGCCATCGGGCTCACGGCGCTCATGGTCGTGGACCCCGAGGCGTCGCCGTCGGCGAGAAAGCGGTCCTGCACCTCGAAGCGCGTCCAGTCGCCGCGCACGCCGAGCGAGAGGATCCATCCGTCGGCGACGTCGAGCTCGTCGCGCAGGTAGGGGCCGAGGCTGGAGACGATCTCCGTCTGCTGCAGCGTGAGCGCCCCCTGCTCCACGGCCAGCGACGGGCACGCGGCGGTGGGGGCGGCGAGCCCATTGCAGTTCGCCCAGTTGCTCCGGTCATCGTGCTGGTACTGCGCGTCGACGCCGGCGGTGAGCCGGTTCGCGCCGGCGCCGATGTGCCCCGGGATCGTGGCCCGCGCGCCGGCGCCGTACGCGTAGCGGTCCACGCCGACGATCGCGAAGGTGAGCGGGTTGTACAGATCGCGCGTGCCGCCGTAGAACTGCGCGGAGAAGTCGCCGCCGTCGCCGAGGGGGCGGCGCGCCGAGAGGCCGGTCTGGATCTGGCTCACGACCTTGCGCGCATCCTTGAGCACGGAGCGCGGATCGGCCATGCGCGGGTTCGAGTCGAGCTCCGCCTGCGTGAGCGCGCCGGGGTTGAGCGCCACGGGCATGTCGAGTCCCATCGTCTGCAGCTCGAGCGACCACGCCCCCGCGCCGTAGAGCATGCGCCCGTAGCCGTTGGTCGCCTGCATGGCGGCGTGCGCGCGGTAGCCGTCGGTCTGCATGTAGCCGTAGTTCGCGTCCCAGCCGCCGTCGCGGAAGCTGCCGCCGAGCACGCCGGCGTAGCGTTCGGAGCCGTAGCCGGCCCAGCTCGCGCGCACCTGCGCGGCGAGCGGCGCATCCGGCGGCGGCGCCGTGCGGAAGTCGATCACCCCCCCCGACGCGTTGCCGTAGAGCGAGCTCGCGGCGCCGCGCATCGCCTCCACCGTGCCGATCGCCTCGAGGTCGAGGTAGTCGATCGGCGTCTGGCCATCGGGCAGGGTGAGCGGCATGCCGTCGCGGAGGATGCGGATGCCGCGCACGCCGAACTGCGAACGCGCGCCGACGCCGCGGATCGAGACGCGCGGATCCTGCGCGGGATTCGTGCGGTCGGCGATCACGGCGCCGTTCAGCGCGAGCGCGGTCTCGGAGAGCTGCACGTGGCGCTGGCCGGGGCGCGCGCTGTCGGGGCGCGTGCGCGAAATGGCGTACGGGAGGTCGAGGGTGGAGCGCCGGCCGCCGCGCGCGACGGTGACGACGGGGGCGAGGCGCGTGACGGAGTCGCGCGCGGGGGGCGCGGCGCTGTCGCCGCGCTGGGCCGCCGCGGGGAGCGCGCACGCGGCCAGCGCCGCGGCCGCCGCCAGGCGTGGGGAGCGCATCGGCCGCGCGCGCTCAGTCGGTGCGCCCGCCGCGCACCACGGTGATCGAGTACGGGGGCACGATGAGCGGCGCGCCCGCGGCCAGGCTCGTCGACACCGGCGGGTCATCGCGCGAGGGGGCGCCCTGCGC
>DATKOH010000204.1:0-2549 GCA_035524735.1 Gemmatimonadaceae bacterium | reverse complement strand
GAAGCTTTGCGGTTTGAAGCCGTACTTGTCGCGGTAGTACGGGTGCAGGTGCACGGGGATGAAGTGCACGGAGGTCCCGATCCGCCGCGCGGTCATCTCCTTGATGAAGTCATCGCGCCCTATGGTGAGCGCCTCGGGGCGGAGGCGCAGCGCGTAGAGATGCCAGGCGTGCTCCACCTCCGGGCGGCGCGCGGGGATCTGCAGCGCGGGCTCGCGCCCGAAGGCGGCGTCGTACATCGCCACGATCTCTCGGCGGCGCCGCTGGAGGCGCTCGAGCTTCGCGAGCTGCGTGAGGCCGAGCGCCGCCTGGATGTCGGGCATGTTGTACTTGAAGCCGGGCATCACCACTTCGTAGAACCAGCTCCCCCCCTGGTCGTAGCGCTTCCAGGCATCGCGGCTCATCCCGTGCAGCCCGGCCACGCGGGCGCGGTCGAGCAACTCGGCGCCGCCGGTGAGCATCCCCCCTTCGCCGGTGGTGAGGTTCTTGGTAGCGTAGAAGGAGAAGGCGGCGGGGTTGGCGCCGGAACCGATGCGCCGCCCCTTGTAGCTCGCGGCGAGCGCGTGCGCCGCATCCTCGAGCACCGTGATCCCGCGCTCCGCGGCGGCGGCGAGGATGGGATCGAGATCGGCGGGATGCCCCGCGAAGTGCACGGGGATGATCGCCTTCGTGCGCGCGGTGATGGCGCGCACGGCCTGCGCGGGGTCGATGTTCAGCGTGTCCGCTTCCACATCCACCAGCACCGGCCTGGCCCCCACGTGCTCGATGACGTTGACGCTCGCGCAGAAGGTGTTCGGGGTGGTGATCACCTCATCGCCGGGGCCGGCGCCGATCGCGAGGAGCGCGGTGTGGAGGGCGGCGGTGCAGGAATTGAAGGCGGCGGCGCCGGCGGCGCCGACGTACGCCGCGAACTCCCCTTCCAGCTGCTTCACCCGCGGCCCGGTGGTGATCCACCCCGAGCGCATCGCGTCGGCGACGGCGGCGATGTCGGTCTCGTCGATGTCGGGGGGGCTGAAGGGGAGGAAGGTGGTTCTCGGCGCTCGGCGCTCGGCGTTCGGCTGGGGCGGGGTCATGCGGGGCGGATCGCGGCCAGGAGGTGGGTACGGAGGAAGGGGAGCGCGTTGAGCAGCGTGCACGCCCACGGCGCATGCGGCGCGAGCGCGCGCGCGATGGGCGGCGCGAGGGTGATCCGCTCGGCGCGTACCCGGCAGCCGGGGAAGAGCGAGGATATCCCCGCGCGGCTCACCCCGCGCACGTTCGGGTTGCGCGGGTTGTCCATCGCCAGATCGTACCAGAGGATGAGGCCGTCGGGGCGGAGCACGCGGCGCATCTCGGCGGCGGTGCGCCGGCGGCGCTCGGGGTCGAGGATGGAGCTGAAGACCGTGGACTGGATCACGAGGTCGAAGCTCGCGTCGGGGAACTCGAGCGCGGCGATGTCGCCGTCGAGCACCGTGACGCCGGGAGCGACGGAGCGGCGCGCCTCGGCGGCGCGCGCGGGGAGGATCTCGACGCCGAACACGTTCAGCGGGCTGGCCCCCCAGCGCACGAGGTCGCGGAGCCAGGTGCCGGTGCCGCACCCCACCTCGAGGATTCGTGCCTTTGCGAGGGAGCCGAGTGACTCGCGCGAGAGCAGGGCGAGCGTGCGCCGCTCGCGATCGGCCAGCGTCCAGCGCTGCGCCGGATCCGACGGACTGTCGTGCACCGCGGCTTCGCGGCCGGCGTAGGCAGCCGCGAGGCGCCGGGCTTCCGCGTCAGCGGGAGAGCTTGGGAGCGGCGGGTGCGGGGGCACGTCTCAAGATGGCGAATCGCCAGGCGCCGCGCAGGAATCCGGCGCCGTAGGAGAGGTGCATGGTGACGATCGCCGCCGCGAGCGCCAACGCCACGGCAACGCCGTGCTTCGCGACGGCCGGGATGGCGGCCGCGGTCACGAAGAGGAGGTACGCCGCGAGCACCGCGGCCAGGCACACGGCGCCGGCGGCGGTGAAAGGGGCCGCGATGGCGCCGGCGATGAGCGCGAGCAGGAGCGCCGCGGGGGCGAACTGGCGCGGGCGCAGGGGCGCCCCGGCGCGGATGGCGGTGAGCGGCTTGTAGTACCCGTACTGCCAGAACATCCGCGCGAGCTGCCCCAGCGTTGCGCGGGCGTAGTAGCGGGTGACCACCGAGGGGAGCAGGAGGATCCGTCCGCCGGCGCGGCGCAGGCGCATGTTGAACTCGTCGTCCTGGTTGCGGGGGAGCGATTCATCGAAGCCCCCCACGCGCAGGAAGGTCTCGCGCCGCCAGCAGCCGAATGGGACGGTGTCCACCCAACGCGGCTCGCTCGTGCCGATGCGGAACCAGGAATTCCCGACGGCGGCCGGGTGCGCCATGGCGATGGCGATCGCGCGGGGCACCGCTCCATCGCCGGCGGGGAGGACCTCGGTGATCCCGCCCACGTTGTCGGCCTGCTCGCGCGCGAGCGCGTCCACGAGCGCCGGGATGTAACCGGGCGGGTATTCGCAGTGCGCGTCCATGCGCAGGATGATCGCCCCCCGGGCGCGCGCGATGCCGAGAT
>DATKOH010000203.1:0-2506 GCA_035524735.1 Gemmatimonadaceae bacterium | reverse complement strand
ATCTCCCATCGCCCACTCTTCCCCGCACCCACCCCCTCCGTTGCCGCCACCGCCCAGGTCCTAGGACCCGTGCCCCTCGAGCTCTTCCGTGATGTGCCCCCGGTTCCGGCGCTGCACGATGAGCATGATGAGCAGCACGATCAGCGCCAGCACGAGCGCGATCAGCTTCTCGTGCCGGCGGATGTGCCCGAGCATCAGCAGCACCGCGTCCCCCGAGATCCAGCCGAGCACGAAGTAGAGCGTGGCCCAGACCGCGGCGCTGATCGCGCTCCCCACGAGGAAGGGCACGCGCCGCACGTGCGCGGTGCCGCACGCCAGCGGGATCAGCGTGCGCGCGCCGAAGAGGAAGCGCGAGAACAGCCCCGCGCGCCACGGGCGCCGCGCGACGATGTCGGTGAAGGGGGCGGCGGCATCCCGCACCCGCGGGAAGCGGCGGAGCAGCGCGCTCGCGCCGTAGCGCCCCACCCAGTACGGCGCGAGCGCCGCGAACCATCCGCCGAGCGCCAGCGCGAGCACCGTGCGCACCACCGGCAGGTGGTTCTGGTGCGCCGCGAAGCCGGCGAGCACCGGCGCCACCTCCTCCACCACGATCACCGATGCGCCGAGCACGATGTACGCCCAGAGCGACGCGAGGCTCGCGGCCACCGCGCGGTGGATCGCCAGGAGGAGCAGGGGCGGGAATCGCATCACGGAAAGGTGGCCGCGCGGGCGGGCAGGGGCAAACGCCCTACTCCTCCCGCAGCTCCTCGCTCACCGTCGCGCCGAACACCTCGCGCCCGGTCCACACGCCGATCCCCACGGTGAGCAGCATCGTCCCCGCCGCCACCCCGAGCAGGCCGCCGGTCGCGAACGCGGGACGGCTGTCGAAGACGAGCCGCATCACCCCCCACGCGCCCCCCACCGCGAGCACCATCCCCGTGGCGCTCCCCAGCGCCCCGAGCGCGGCGTACTCGGCCATCATGATGCGCCCGATCTGCGCGCGCGTCGCGCCGAGCGTCTTCAGCAGCACCGCCTCGCGCACGCGCTGCCGCCGCGCGCTCGTCACCGCGCTCACGAGCACCAGCACGCCCGTCGCCAGGCTGAACAGCGCCAGGAAGCGCACCGCGAGCGACACCTTCCCGAGGATCCCGCGCACGGTGTCCTGGATCGTGGAGAGGTCGATCGTCGACACGCTCGGGAAGCGCGCCACCGCGTCGCGCTGCAGCACCGCGCGCGCGTTCGCGCTGTCGAGCCGCGTGAGCAGCGCGTAGATCGCCGGCGCGTCCTTGAGCGCGCGCGGCTCGAACACCACGAAGAAGTTCGGCTCGAAGCGCGCCCACTGCACGTCGCGCAGGCTCGTCACCACCGTCGGCACGCGCACCCCCTGCACGTCCCACGTCACGGTGTCGCCGAGCTTCACCTGCAGCTCCGCGGCGAGGTCGCGCTCCACCGAGATCCCGGGGAGCGAGTCCGCGGGGCGCGCGCCGAAGCGCCCCGCCACCACCTTCTCGCTCGCCACCGTCGTGTCCCGCCAGCTCGACCGGTACTCCCGCCGCAGCGCCCAGCTCTGCCGCTGCTTCGTGAGCTCCGCCGCGCTCTTCCCGCCGATCGCGTCGATCCGCATCGGCACGATCGGCACCTCCTGCAGCACCGGCGCCCCCGCCGCCCGCACCATCGAGTCGAGCCCCTTCAGCGCGTCCGGCTGCACGTCGTAGAAGACGAGGTTCGCCTGCGCCGCGTCGCTCGCGAGCGCCAGCTCGCGCAGCAGGCTCGCCTGCACGAGATACAGCGTGCAGAGCAGGAAGGTCGCGAAGCCCAGCGACAGCACCACCGCCCGCGTCTGGTTCGCCGGCCGGAAGAGGTTCGCCACCCCCTGCCGCAGCACGAAGGGCCAGCGCTCGCGCACCATCGCGCGCGCCGCGCGCGACAGCGCCGCCGCGCTCGCCGTGAGCGCGACCACCACCGCCAGGATGCCGAGGCTCATGATCACTCCCTCGCGCAGCCCCCCGGCGCGCCGCACCGCGAGCCACACCACCGTGCCGCCGAGCAGCAGGTCCACCGCCAGCCGCGGCACGTCCACGCGCCGCGTCCGCGCCGGCGCGGCGGACACGTCCCGCCGCAGCACCGCCATCGGACTCACGTCGCGCACCGCCAGCACCGGCCGCAGCGCGAACAGCGTCGCGGTCCAGACGCCGATCGCGAGCCCGTTCAGCAGCGCCCGCGCGTCCGGCCTCGGCGTCACCCCCACCGGCAGGAAATCCTTGAACACCAGCGGCAGCGCCATCTGCGCCCCCACCCCGAGCGCGATGCCGATCAGCGCGCCGATCACGCCGAGCAGCGCCGCCTCCAGCGCGTACATCGCCGTCACCTGCGGCGCCGTCGCGCCCAGGCAGCGGAGCACCGCCACCGTGTCCATCCGCTCGGAGACGTACGCGTGGATGCCGCTCCCCACGCCGATCCCCCCGAGCAAGAGCGCCACGAGCCCCACCAGCCCCAGGAACTTGTCCAGCTGCTCGATCCCCTGCGT
>DATKOH010000202.1:0-7258 GCA_035524735.1 Gemmatimonadaceae bacterium | reverse complement strand
GCGAAGGCGCTCCCCTCCGGCCCCCACCGTCCCCCCGTGGCCCACGCGGGGCCGTCGGCGGTGAGCGCGTACGCCGGCGTCGGGAAGGGGATGCCGGAGAGCGGCGCGTGCAGCACGCCCGCGATGGCGAAGTTCCAGGCGAAGTGCGCCATCCACGCCGCATATACGGAGCGGGTGACCACGACGATGGCGCCGAGCCAGACGCCCGCGACCACCACGTTCGCGAAGGAGCGGAAGTCCGCGCCGGGGTTCCCGAGGTGCAGCGCGCCGAAGACGAGGCTCGACACGGCGATCGCCGCCGCCGGCCCCGCGGCCTCGCGGATGGCGTTGAACGCGTAGCCGCGGCTCAGCAGCTCCTCGGCGAGCGACTGCGGGAGGAAGAGCACCGCCGCCTGCAGCGCGAAGAGCGCCGGCCCCGCGCCGGACGCGGCGACCGTCTGCGCGGGGGCGACGCGCATCCACCCCGCGGCCACGAGCAGCCCCGACGGCAGGAGGATGCCGAACGCGCCGAGCGCGAGCCCGGCGCCGAGCAGCCGCGGACGCGCGGCCTCCTTGCCGAGGAAGGCCGTGCTCCACGCGCGGTCATCCACGCGGCGGAGCATCACCCACGTGGCGAGCGCGGCGGCCGCGAGCACGGAACCGAAGGCGATCGTGAGCTGGCCGGTGAACGACGCCGGCACCGGCAGCCGGTGCGCGACGGCCGACACCGCCTGGTCCGCGGCGAAGAAGACGAGCAGGAAGCCCGCCACGCGCCACCAGACGCGCAGCGTGCCCGATGGCGCGTAGAAGACGGCGCGCGCGGTCACGCGCGCGGCGGGCGCGCCGGTGCGATCACGCCGGCGATCACCGCCTTGAGCGCATCGCCGATCACGAAGGGCGCCGACCCGAGCGCCGCCGCGGCGCTCGCCGACCCGGTGAGCAGCGCGAGCTGCGCCACGCCCCCCGCGTGGATCACGGCGATGCCGAGCGCGGCGGCGGCGATGCGCCCCGGCGCGCGCGGGAAGCGGCGCGCGACGACGCCCGCCACCGCAGCGGCCGCCGGGTACGCGAGCAGGTAGCCCCCCGTGGGGCCGAGCAGGCGGAGGATGCCGGGCGCGCCCATCGGCGCGAAGACGGGCAGTCCCGCCGCGCCCGCGGCCACGTAGAGCGCCATGCTCGCCGCGCCGGCCGCCGGGCCGAGCCAGAGTCCCGCGAGCACCACCGCGAGCGGCGCGAGCGCGAGGGGCACCGGGGTGCCCGGCACCGGGATCGCCGCCTGGGCGGCGAGCGCCGTGGCCGCGGCCGCGGCGACGATGCGCGCCGCCGTGCGCGCGTTCCCGCGCGCGACGCCGCGCGCGAGCTGGAGCGTCCGTTCCGTCATCACATCGCCTCCACGCTGAGGGCCACCGCATTGCCGCCGCCGAGACAGAGCGTCGCGAGTCCGGTGCGCTTGTGCCGCGCGCGCATCGCGTACAGGAGCGTCGTGAGCACGCGCGCGCCGCTCGCGCCGATCGGATGCCCGAGCGCGATCGCGCCGCCGTGCACGTTCACGCGCTCCCAGTCCCACTGGAGCGCGATGCCATCGGCCAGCGCCTGCGCGGCGAAGGCCTCGTTCGCCTCGATGAGATCGTAGTCGCGGATGGACGTCCCCGACTTCTTCATGAGGTTCTGCACGGCCACGATGGGCGCGAAGAAGAGGTCGCGTGGTTCCCCGCCCCCCGTGGCGTACTCGGTGATCCGCGCCATCGGCTTGAGGCCGTGCGTCGTGGCGTAGGCCTCGGAGGTGATCACGAGCGCCGACGCGCCGTCGTTGAGCCCCGGCGCGTTCCCCGCCGTCACCGTCAGCTCCTCCGGCTTCATGTCCTTCGGCGCATCGTTCGGGAAGGCGGGGCGCAGCTTGCCGAGCGCCTCGAGCGACGTGTCGCGCCGCGGGCCCTCGTCGGTGTTGAGCACCGTGGGCCCCTTCTTCCCGGGGATCTCCACCGGCACGATCTCCTCGGCGAAGCGCCCGTGGTCCATCGCCGCCACGGCCTTGCGGTGGGACGCGAGCGCGAACTCATCCTGCATCGCGCGCGAGACCATCGCCTTCCGCGCCGTGTACTCGGCGTAGCCGCCCATGTGCACGTTCCCGAAGGCGCACCAGAGGCCGTCCTTGATGAGGCCGTCCACCATCTTCTGGTCGCCGAACTTCACCCCTTCGCGCATGCCGTAGGTGTAGAAGGGGGCGTTGGACATCGACTCCTGCCCCCCCGCGATGACGACGCGCTGGTCGCCGGCCTTGATGGACTGCGCGGCGAGCATCACGGCCTTGAGGCCGGAGCCGCAGACCTTGTTGACGGTGAAGGCGGGGACGGTGCCGGGGATGCCGCCGTAGATGGCGGCCTGGCGCGCGGGGGCCTGGCCGACGCCCCCCTGCACGACGTTCCCCATGATCACCTCGTCCACCTCGTTCGCGGGGACCCTGCTGCGGGCGAGGGCGGCGCGGATGGCGATGGCGCCGAGCTGCGGCGCGGAGAGCGGCGCGAGGCCGCCGAGGAACTTCCCGATCGGCGTGCGGACCGCGGAGACGATGACGGGAGTGCGGGCGGGATCGGCCATGAGATCGGGTGGCGAGGATCACTGCGGCGCGCTCAGCGGAGCGCGCGAGGGGAAAGCTAGCGTCGGCGACGGGCCCGAACAACTGACGGCGCGGGGGGATCGCCGCTTGCGGCGGCAGGCGCGGCCTCATAGCGTCCGACCCTCACTCAGACGCTCGCGCACTCATGCCCCGTCCGTCACGGCTCATCCCTCCGGCCACGCTGGCGGCCGCGCTCATCGTCATTGGCGCCGCCGGCGATTGCAGCGCGAGTACGGGCGCGTTCGTGCTCGCTGGCACGTACCAACTCGTAAGTGCCGACGGGCGGCCGTTGCCCGTGCGCTTCGACACGCTCGATGCCACGCTGCCGCGCGCGATGATCCGTGGCGGAACGCTCGAGGTGCAGCCGTCGGACACGATGTGGCTCACCACGCAGCTCGAACTGATGGACGGCGCTGGGCACGTGGTCGACACGCTGCCCGACGAGCGGGGGTCCTACCTCTACACGCAGGTGGGAGACTCGCTGTACTACCAAGGGACGTCCGGAGCGGTGCCCTTCGGAAAGATCGTGGGATCGCAGCTGCACTTGCGCGTGAGCTATCCCGCTCCGCCGTCGGAGGGGATTCCCGGGATCGTGCACGATCTCGACTTCGAGAAGTAGCGCGCGAGGCGAGGATCTGCCGCCCCGTCCCCGGGCCTCCTCTTCCTTCTGTCTTGTCCCGTCACGCGGGACTCTAGTGGGGCCTTATCAGCCCTCGTACAATCGGATCTCGCTGTATGCGTCCGCCTGATACGTCAGGAGGAACTCGGCGTTCGCCTGCTCGATCGGATTGAGGTCCGAATCCTTGAACTTCGGATTCGGGTGGTACCACGGGAGGCTCGAGAAGTATCCCTGCAGCGAAGGATCCTTGAACGACCGTCCGTGGCGAGCGTAGATCTCGTTCCGGAGCTTGCGCGCCGACTCGAAGGAGAGGTTCCCGATCATGCGCTCGTTCAGCCGCGTGGTCGCGAGCGCCTCGTGGAACCGATCCTCCCGCGCGGTGATCGTGGCGATATTCGCACGATCGACGGCGGTCAGATCGCTCTCCTTGAAGTCCGCACGAGGCGTGTACCAGTCCTCCGTCTCGAACCACCGTTGCAGATATGGCGTCTGGAAGCGGTATCCGTGCCGTGCGTAGATCTCGTTGCGGAGCAGGCGGAGTTCCGAGAGATCGGTGCCGTTCAGCATCGAGTCCGTGATGACCACCGTCATGTACCGACCCATCTCGCCGGGCTTGATGCCCAGCCCGCCGGCGCGAAGGAGCGAGTCGAGCCGCGCGATGTTCGCGAGCTCGGACTCCGAGAGCATCCGGTCGTTGTAGCCCGGTCGGGGGTGGTACCAGTAGCGGTCGTCGAAGTACTCCTGCATCCACGGCTCGTCGTCGAAGCGCTTGCCGTGGATCGCGGAGATCTCAGCGATCATCAGGCGCAGCTTGTCGCCCTTGGTGAAGATCGGAAGCTTGTCCGTGGGGATGACGGCGTTCTTCCGCATCCAATAGCGAAGATCGCCAAGTTGGACCTGGTTGTGGCGGGCCGCCTCCACGTCGCGCACCACGTCGAGGTTCGCGCGCTCCACGGCATTCAAGCTCGCATTGCTGAACGTGCTGTCCGGGTGATACCACCGCTGCGTCTCCAGATAGCCCTGGACGCACACCTCCTTGAAGATCCGCCCGTGACGCCCGAAGATCACGCCGCGCACCAGCGGGACCTGCTCATCGGTCAAGGTATCGAGCGACGCGGTGGTGAGGCGCACCTTCGCATAATCGAGGCCGATCCACTTCGTGGGCAGCGGGAGGGGCTCTCCGCCATCCACTCCGCAATCCGCATAGTCTCGCTGTCCGGCCAGAGGCAGCGCGACGATCGACAACGTCGCGAATACCGTGAGCGTCCGCGCGCATTGGATCCGCATCCGAGTCCTCCGGAAGGAGTCGCTCAATGACCGACCGCCACGAACCTCGCCACGCCGGCCGCGATCGCCGCCGCCATCGCGCTCGAGCCGCTGTCCGATCGGATGAACCGGGCGTCGGCCGGATGCGATAGTACCACCATCTCGATCGTGACGACAGGCACGTCGGAGAAGATCGAGCCGGTGAGGGCGCCTTGTTTGCCCCCGATGTACGTCTTCGAGTCGCCGAGCAGGCCGCCATCGTGGAGATCCGCACCGAGCAACTCCCGCATCGCAGCATGCAGCGCGGCCGCCGCCCGTTGGCTGCTCGCGCGCACGCTATCGCTCGGCCCGGTGCGTCCTTGCGCCGTGCCGACGCGATCGGGATAGTACACCGCGAACCCGCTGTCGCGTCCGGTATCGCAGTGCAGCCGCACCAGCAGCGCGGCACCGGCACGGTTCGCGATCTCGGCGCGGTCGCGATTCCTTACGAGGGTATCTTCGCGGCTCTTCGTCATGCACACGACGATCCCGCGCGCTTCGAGCGCCGCGCGCAGCTTGAGCGCGACGATCCAGTCCGCATGCGCTTCGGTGATGCCGTTGATCCGCTCATCGCCGAGACTGATCTCCGACGGATGTCCCGGATCGATGCACACGATCGGCGCCGGCGGCCGACTCCGCGCCGCAGCGAAGCATACCGCCGCCAAGGCCGTCACAAGCAACCGAACGCCGAGCGCCGAGCGCCGAGCGCCGAGCGCCGAGACCCGAGCGCCGCCGTTCACGAACTCAACGCCCGCGCCGCGACCTCGGCCTTCAACTTCGCGACCATCTCGTCCACCGGTATCGTGCTCTGCGCCTTCTCCGCCCCGCGCACGCGCAGCGTGACCGTGCCCGCCTCCGCCTCGCGCTTCCCGAGGATCGCCATGTACGGCACCTTCATCACCGACGCCGTCTTGATCCGCTCCCGGTAATCCTCGCGCAGCTCCTCGTCGAAGCCCACGCGCAGCCCCGCGCCGCGCAGCTTCGCCACGAGCGCGCGCGCCGCGTCGCCCACGTCGGGGACGATCGGGATCACGCTCACCTGCTCCGGCGCGAGCCAGAGCGGGAAGGCGCCCGCGTAGTGCTCGATCAGCCCGCCCACGAAGCGCTCCATGCTCCCCACGAGCACGCGGTGGAGCATCACGGGGCGGTGCACCTGATTGTCGGCGCCGATGTAGCCCAGGTCGAAGCGCTCCGGAAGATTGAAGTCGAGCTGCACCGTGGGGCCCTGCCACTTCCGGCCGATGGCGTCGATGAGCTTGAAGTCGAGCTTGGGACCGTAGAAGGCGCCGCCCCCCGCGTCGATCGTGAACGCCTGCCCGCGCGCGCGCAGCACGCCGGCCAGCGTCGCCTCCGCCTTCTCCCACGTCTCGGCGGTGCCCATGCCGTTCTCGGGGCGCGTGGACAGCTCGATGGTGTACGGATAGCCGAAGGTCCTGAGCATCTCGTCCACGAGGTCCAGCAGCCGCTCGATCTCGCGCGGCACCTGCTCGGGGGTGCAGAAGACGTGCGCATCATCCTGCGTGAAGCCGCGCACGCGCAGCATCCCGTGCAGCACGCCGCTGCGCTCGTAGCGGTACACGGTGCCGAACTCCGCGAAGCGCAGCGGCAGGTCGCGGTACGAGCGCTGGTGCGCCTGGTAGATGCAGATGTGCCCGGGGCAGTTCATCGGCTTGGGGCGGTACGCCGCGCCCTCCACGTCCATCGCGCCGAACATCCCCTCCTTGAAGTTCACGAGATGCCCCGAGATCTCGAAGAGCTTCTCGCTCACGATGTGCGGCGTGTACACGAGGTCGTAGCCGTGGCGCTGGATCAGGTCGCGCTCGTAGTTCTCGATCTCGGTGCGCACCACCGCGCCGCGCGGGTGCCAGAGGATGAGCCCGGGGCCCACGCGCTGGTCGGTGGAGAAGAGGTCGAGCTCGCGGCCGAGCGTGCGATGGTCGCGCTTCTTCGCCTCCTCGAGGCGGTGCAGGTACGCGTCGAGCTCCTCCTTCGTGAACCACGCGGTGCCGTAGATGCGCTGCAGCATCTGGCGGTGCTCGTCGCCGCGCCAGTACGCGCCCGCGGTGGTGAGCAGCTTGAAGTGCTTCACGCGCGAGGTGTCGGGCACGTGCGGCCCGCGGCAGAGGTCGACGAAGGGCCCGTCGGTGTAGGTGCTGATCACCTCGTCGTCGCCCAGCTCGGCGAGGCGCTCGAGCTTGAGCGGGTCGTCGGTGAACTTCCGGCGCGCCTGCGTGCGGTCCACCTCCTCGCGCACGAAGGGGAGCTTCTCCTGCGCCACCTTCTTCATCTCCGCCTCGAAGGCGGCGAGGTCCTCGGGGGTGAAGGGCTGGGCGACCTCGAAGTCGTAGTAGAAGCCGTCCTCGATGCTCGGGCCGAAGCCGATCCTCGCGTCGGGGCGGAGGCGCCGCACGGCGGTCGCGAGCACGTGCGCCGCCGAGTGGCGGAGGACGTCGAGCGCGGCGGGGTCCTTCTCGGTGAGCACGCGGAAGGCGCCGCTCGTGCGCAGCGGCGTGACGAGGTCCTGCACGGCGCCATCCACCTGCACGGCGACGGCGGCGCGGGCGAGGCCGGCGCCGATGGAGGCGACGACGTCGCGCGGCAGCGTCCCCCAGGGGACGCGCCGCTCGCTGCCGTCGGGGAGCGTGAGCCGCAGCTCGGCGTTCGGGGTATCGATCACGACTGGGCGGGCAATGGGGCGCGCCACTCGCTCGGCGCGTGACGACAAGTTATCGTTGGAG
>DATKOH010000201.1:0-17650 GCA_035524735.1 Gemmatimonadaceae bacterium | reverse complement strand
TCCAGCCGCAGCAGGTGCGCCGCCGCCGTGCACGCCACCAGCGCCACGAAGGGGCTCGGCAGCCGCGACCACGCCCGCGGCCACAGCACGATCAGCGCCACCGTCGCCGCCGACAGCCCGATCGCCTGCCAGTTCGCGCTCGCCAGGTTCGCCCCGTACGCCGCCATCTGCTCGAAGAAGTGCGGCGGCACCGCGCCCATCCGCAGCCCCAGCACATCCTTCACCTGCTGCCCGCCGATGATCAGCGCGATCCCCGCCGTGAAGCCGAGCGTCACCGGGTAGGGGATGAACTTGATCGCCGCCCCCATGCGCGCGATCCCCATCGCCACCAGCAGCACCCCCGCCATCAGCGTCGCCACCGCCAGCCCATCGTAGCCGTACTGCTGGATCACGCCGTACACGATCACGACGAACGCCCCCGTCGGCCCGCCGATCTGCACCCGGCTCCCGCTCAGCGCCGAGACCAGGAAGCCGCCGATGATCGCCGTGTAGAGCCCCTGCGCCGGCGTCACGCCGCTCGCGATCCCGAAGGCGATCGCCAGCGGCAGCGCCACGATCCCCACGATCACCCCCGCCATCGCATCGGTGAGGAAGTCGTGGGCCGTGTACTGGTCGAGCGATGTCACTAGCTGGGGGACGAGGCGGCGTGGCATGCGCAGGGAGGACAGGTGGACCCGCGGGGCGGCAACACCGCTCGCATCGGCGCGCCGTGCGCGTAACTTAATCGGGCCACGCCGCGCGCCGCCGCCCTCGCCCCCGCCCCATGCCTCCGCTCTCTCTCCCCCAGCGCATCGCCGTCGTCCTCGGCGGCGGCGGCCTCAAGGGCTTCGCGCACATCGGCGTCCTGCGCGCCCTCAAGGAGCGCGGCATCCGCCCCGCGCTCTACGCCGGCACCTCCATCGGCGCGCTCATCGCCGCCGCCCGCGTCAAGGGAGTAAGCCTCGACGAGATGGAGGCGCGCGCCCGCGCCCTCCGCAAGCAGGACCTCTTCCGCATCAATCACCTCGGGATGCTCTTCGAACGGATGAAGAGCCCCTCCCTTTACCTCGAGTCGCCCCTCCGCGAGCTCTGCGCGCTCAACGCCCCCGACACGAGCTTCCGCGACCTCCCCGTGCCCCTCCTCGTGAACACGGTGGACGTCGAGCGCGGCACGCGCGTCGTCTGGGGACTCCCCGGCCTCCAGGACGTCCCCGTCGCCGACGCCGTCTACGCGAGCTGCGCCCTCCCGGGATTCTTCCCCCCCGGCGTCCTCGGCGGCCGCACCTGCATCGACGGCGGCACGATCGACAACCTCCCCGCCGCCATCGCCGCGCTCGGGATGGACGCCGTCATCGCCGTCGACGTCGGCACCACCAGCCTCGGCCGCGCACGGCTCATCCGCCGCCAGGGCTTCGCCGCGATCTACGGGCGCGCCGCGTCCATCATGATGCACGCGCTCCAGCTCGAGGAGCTCGCCGCCTGGAGCGGACCGCCGATGGCGCTCGTCCGCCCGAACATCGGCCATCGCGACTGGTTCAGCTTCGTGCACACCGAGGAGCTGATCACCGCCGGCTACGCCGCCGCCAGCGCCACCCTCGACCAGCTCGGCGACGCGCTCGTCGCCGGCGGCGGCATCTACCCGCGCCGCCGCGTCAACGTGATCATCGACCGCGAGAAGTGCACCGGCTGCGGCCTCTGCGTCTCCCTGCAGCCCGACCGCATCTTCCTCGACGAGGAACGCAAGGCCGTCGTCCCCAACCCGCTCATGCAGTGGTCCCCCGCCGACGGCGACTTCGTGCAGCACTGCCCCGTCGAGGCGATCTCCGTCCACACCCTCGACGGCGCCCGCCGCACCACGCGGCCGATCACCGAGCCCGTCCTCCACGACTTCGCGGACGACTAGCCGCGCGGCCGTGTAGATTCCAAGTAACACCTTCCACGCCGCCATGCCCTCCCTCGACTCCCTCAAGACGCGCAGCACGCTCGCCGTCGGCGCCAAGCGCTACGCGTACTTCTCGCTCGCGAAGCTCGCCGCCCCGCGCGCCGCCGCCCTCCCCTTCTCGCTCAAGGTCCTCCTCGAGAACCTCCTCCGGAACGAGGACGGCGCCTTCGTCAAGCGCGCCGACATCGAGGCCCTCGCCGCCTGGGACGTGAAGTCCGGCGCCGAGCGCGAGATCGCCTTCCGCGTCGCGCGCGTCCTCCTCCAGGACTTCACCGGCGTCCCCGCGGTGGTGGACCTCGCCGCGATGCGCGACGCGATCGCGAAGCTCGGCGGCGATCCCAAGAAGATCAATCCGCTCCAGCCCGCCGACCTCGTCATCGATCACTCCGTGCAGGTCGACGAGTACGGCACCGAGGCCGCCTTCCTGCTCAACACCACCAAGGAGTTCGAGCGGAACCAGGAGCGCTACGCCTTCCTCCGCTGGGGACAGCAGGCCTTCCGCAACTTCTCCGTCGTCCCCCCCGGCACCGGCATCTGCCACCAGGTGAACCTCGAGTACCTCGGCCGCACCGTCTTCACCGCCGACGAGGGCGGCGAGACGCTCGCCTATCCCGACACGCTCGTCGGCACCGACTCGCACACCACCATGGTGAACGGCCTCGGCGTCCTCGGCTGGGGCGTGGGCGGCATCGAGGCCGAGGCGTGCATGCTCGGCCAGCCGCTCTCGATGCTCATCCCCGAGGTGGTCGGCTTCAAACTGCACGGCAAGCTCCCCGCCGGCGCCACCGCCACCGACCTCGTGCTCGTCGTCACGCAGATGCTCCGCAAGAAGAAGGTCGTCGGCAAGTTCGTGGAGTTCTACGGCGCCGGTCTCTCGAGCCTCGCCCTCGCCGACCGCGCGACGATCGCGAACATGGCGCCCGAGTACGGCGCCACCGCCGGCTTCTTCCCCGTGGACGCCGAGACGATCCGCTATCTCACCTTCACGGGGCGCGGCGGCGATCACGCCGCGCTGGTGGAGGCGTACTGCAAGGCGCAGGGGATCTTCCGCACCGACGAGACCCCGGATCCCGTCTTCACCGACACCATCGAACTCGACCTCGGCACCGTGGAGCCGAGCCTCGCCGGCCCCAAGCGCCCGCAGGACCGCGTCCCCTTGAAGCAGTCGAAGCCGATGTTCGAAGCGGCCTTGAAGGAAGAGCTCTCCCGTCTGTCCCCAGCCCCCACACCGAGCGCTGAGCGCCGAGCGCCGAGCGCCGCCCTCGACCATGGTTCGGTCGTGATCGCCGCCATCACCAGCTGCACCAACACGAGCAACCCGAGCGTGATGCTCGCCGCCGGGCTCCTCGCGAAGAAGGCGGTGGCGAAGGGGCTCGCGCGCAAGCCGTGGGTGAAGACCTCGCTCGCGCCGGGCTCGAAGGTGGTCACCGACTACTACAAGAAGGCCGGCGTGATGGAGCCGCTCGAGCAGCTCGGCTTCTATCTGGCGGGCTACGGCTGCACCACGTGCATCGGGAACTCGGGCCCGCTCCCCCCCGAGATCAGCAAGGAGATCGACGACCGCAAGCTCGTGGTGGCGGCCGTGCTCTCGGGGAACCGGAACTTCGAGGGGCGCGTGAACCCGCAGACGCGCTTCAACTACCTCGCGTCGCCGCCGCTCGTGGTCGCCTACGCGATCGCCGGCCGCATGGACATCGATTTCGAGAAGGAGCCGCTCGGCGCCGGAACGGATGGCCCCGTCTTCCTCCGCGACATCTGGCCGACGCCGAAGGAAGTGGCCGACACGATCGTGGCGTCGGTGAAGAGCGAGATGTTCACGCGCGAGTACGCCGACGTGTTCACCGGCGACGAGCGCTGGCGCGGCCTCGACGTCCCCGCCGGCGACCGCTTCGCGTGGAGCGACCGCTCCACCTACGTGCGCAACCCGCCCTACTTCGACGGCATGACGATGACCCCGCCCGGCGTCCAGCCGGTGAAGGGCGCGCGCGTGCTCGCAATGCTCGGCGACTCCATCACCACCGATCACATCTCCCCCGCCGGCTCGATCGCGAAGAGCAGCCCCGCGGGGCAGTGGCTCATCGCGCACGGCCAGCCGCCGGCGGAGTTCAACTCCTACGGCGCGCGCCGCGGCAATCACGAGGTGATGATCCGCGGCACCTTCGCGAACATCCGCCTGCGCAACGAGCTCGCGCCGGGCACGGAAGGAGGCGTCACGGCGATGGCGCCCGGCGGAGCGCCGCTGTCGATCTATGATGCGGCCGTCAGCTATCAGCGTTCGGCCACGCCGCTGATCGTCATCGCCGGCAAGGAGTACGGCACCGGCAGCTCGCGCGACTGGGCCGCCAAAGGGACGCGCCTCCTCGGCGTGCGCGCCGTGATCGCGGAGAGCTTCGAGCGGATCCACCGCTCGAATCTCGTGGGCATGGGCGTCCTCCCGCTCGAATTCGCCGCGGGCGAGACGCGCCAGTCGCTCGGGCTCACCGGCTTCGAGACCTACGACATCGCCGGCCTCGACGACTCGCTGAAGCCCCGCGCCGAGCTCACCGTCACGGCGACGGCGCCCGATGGCTCGGCGAAGAAGTTCAAGGTGCGCTGCCGCATCGACACGCCGGAGGAAGGGCTCTACTTCCGCCACGGCGGCATCCTGCCGTACGTGCTGCGGAACCTGGTGAGCGGCCGCTAGCCGCTCCGCCCGCGCCGCTTCAGCTCGCGCGCGATCGCCACCGTCCGCCACGCGGCGGTGGCGAACGCGCCGAGCGCGATGACCGCGATCGCGAGCCCGAGCACGCCGTCGGGCGTGCCGCCGATCAGGCGCGCCAGCGGCGCGCCGAAGATCGACGCCGCCGCGAGCAGCACCAGCCGCTCCGCGCGCTGCATGATCCCGCCGCGGTTCGCGACGCCCACCGCGTCGCCCTTCGCGCGCGCGTAGCTCACGAGCAGCGACGCGCCGAGCGCGGCGGCCACGGTCGCCGCGGCGCTGGGCCGCCCGGCGAAGTGCCACGCCAGCCCCACGAAGGTGAAGGTCTCCGCGAAGCGGTCGAGCACCGAATCGATGAACTCTCCGTAGGCGCCGGCGAGCCCGCGCGCGCGCGCGATGCGCCCGTCGAGCACGTCGCACACCCCCCCGCCGAGCACGAGCAAGCCGCCCAGCTCGAGCGAGCCGCGCGCGTACGCGACGCCGGCCGCCGCGCCGAAGAGCATCCCCGTGACGTTGAGCGCGTCGGGGGTCACCCCCGAGCGCAGGAGCGCGCGCTCGAGCGGGCCGATGAGCCACATCAGCCAGTCGCGCACCCAGCGCCCGAGGAGCACCGTGGCGCCGCGCCGCGCCACGTCGGCATCCATCGGCCGGCGCCGCGAGACCACCGCGAACACCGGCATCGTGAGCAGTCCCGCGATCACGAACAGGAGCACGGCCCGGGAGGTTTGCGTCATCTCAGCGGCGCACTTGGGGTCGCTGGCGAAGATAGCGGAACGCGCGCGGCCACAGGAAGATGAGCGGCCAGCGGCGCTCCTTCTCCGTGAGGAGGATCCGCTGCCCCGAACGCCGCTCGATCTTCGCGAGCAGGTACGCGAGCCAGTCGTCGTAGAGGAGGACGTACTTCCCCCAGCGGGCCGTGGCGCGGCGCTTGGAGCGCGCGAAGTAGCGCTCCCAGCGGCGCCGTTCCGCCGCCGGCACGGCCTCGGCGAGCCGGTGGACACCGCCCTCGCGATGGGTTATCTTTAAAGATTCAAGCCGTTGCAGGACTTGGGCATAGACCGGCGCCAGCGCTCCACGTTGTGCGCCGGTCAACGCGTCCAGGCGCTGCTCGGCCTCGGGACGGATCTCCCCCGCGAAGGAGCGGGCGAGCAGCGCCAGCAGGTAGCGGTCGGCGTCGAAGCGCTCGGGCAGGTACGGGCGCCCCCAGTCGATCGTGCGGGCGCGGCTCTCGGCGATGCAGCGCAGCACCGCGTCGCGGCTCGCGCCGTCCCGCGGTTCCAGGAGCTGCACGTGCTGGAAGAGGCGGCCCAGCACGAAGTGGTCGCGGGCGCGCGGCGACACGGCGCGCTCCAGGTCGGCGAGGGAGAGCACGGCGCACTTCGCGAGCGCCGTCTCCCCCTCCCCGGCGATGCGCAGGGCGAGGACGTTCGGCGGCAGGATCCGGTTGAGCAGCGCCGCGGTGCGCGGCGAGCGGCGCAGCCCGCGCGTCGCGGCGAGCGCACGGTAGGCCGGTTCGTAGCCGCGGACGATGACGAAGTAGTCGTACGCGCTGTCGCTCCGGGCGCCGGAACGCTGCGCGTGCGAGCCGTAGTGGATGAGGGCGAGGGTGGCGTCACCGAAGGCGGCCGCGACGACGCGCGCGATGCGCGCTCCGTCGTCCGGCGCCGGCTCGAGGGCATCGGCGGCCAGCGCGCGCACCGCGCCGGCGTCCGCGAGCAGCAGGTCGGCGGCGCTCACGCGCGGGGCGCGCGGCGGAGGTCGTCGAGGTCGGCGATCATGCGGTCGCGCAGCTGGTCCAGGAACTGGTCGGCGTGGTCGGCCGGCGGCGGAGGGAAGGGTCCGGAGATCACGACGGTCACGCGGCTGCCTCCCAGCGCCGCGAGCGCATCGGTGAACGTTCGGGCCCCCCACATGCCGTCGGCTACAATGGTATAGACAGGACGGCCGCTCCGTGCCACGATGAGGCGCGGACCGGCGCGCATGAAGGGGCCGATCCGCCCGTCGCGGCTCCGGTGCCCTTCGGCGAAGAGCAGGAGCGACTGCTCGCCCCGGGCGACGCGGTCGGCGGCATCCCGCAGCGTCTCGAGATCGCGGTCGAGGTCCCGGGGACGCTGCGAGAGGAAGGGGAAACGGGCGAGTCGCAGCAGCGGCGACACGAACGGGATGGAGCGGCGGTAGCGCTCGCGGGTGGGGATCACCGGCGGCACGCCGTGGAAGAGGGAGTAGACGAGCGGGATGTCGAGCACCGACTGGTGGTTCATCACCGCCACGAGGGGCCCGGCGGGGAGGGCGCCACGGACCTCGAGGCGCACTCCGGCGGTATGAGTGGCGAGCCAGAACACGAAGCGCCCCTGCGCGCGCAGCCATGCGCCCGTCCAGGACGCGCGGCGTGAGGGGAAGAGCAGCACGGCGGGCCAGAGCAGCAGCCGCTGCACCGGCGCCGCGAGGAGCAGGAGATACGGGATCCAGATCACGAAGAAGAGCGAGCCGCGGGCCGTGCGGAGCGCTCGGGACAGGCCGTCCGCCGCACGCGGCGCCGCTTCGTGTTGCACACTTTGGAGGTCGGACATGGTCACTCGACTGGAATCGCCCACGATGACGAACCCGCTCGACTACGACTACAGCAGCTTCTTTTATTCGTCCGGGGACGATCCGTTCGCGATCTTCGAGCCCTACAACGAATGGTACGAGGCGGCCCAGAAGCAGGGTTACTACCTGCTCGCCCAACCGATGTCAACGCCGCCGGGGGGGGAGATCGTGCTCACCGAGGGGCACGGCAAGCGGCAGGTCAAGCTGCTGAACCTCGCGTCGTACAACTACCTCGGCCTCTCCGCGCGCCCGGAGGTCATCGCCGCCGCCAAGGCCGCGCTCGACCAGTACGGGCTCGGCGCCGCCGGCTCGCCCATCCTCAGCGGCACGATGGACGTCCACGTCCAGCTCGAGGAGGCCCTCGCGCGCTTCAAGAAGAAGGAAGCGGTGATGGTCTTCCCCACCGGGTACAGCACGAACGTCGGGCTCATCTCCGGCATCCTGCGCCCGGGCGACTGGATGATCGCCGACCAGAACTCGCACGCCAGCATCGTGGACGGCGCCATCCTCTCCAAGGCCGACGTCCGCTTCTTCCGCCACAACAACGCCGCCGACCTCGAGAAGAAGCTGCAGAAGGTGCAGGGGAAGAAGGTCGTGGTCGCGATCGAGGGCGTCTACTCCATGGACGGCGACGTCTGCCCCCTCCCCGAGCTCGTGGCCGTCGCCAAGAAGTACGGCGCGCGCATCCTGCTCGACGAGGCGCACTCGGCGTTCGTCTTCGGCGAGCACGGCCGCGGCGTCGCCGAGCATTTCGGCCTCGAGGACGAGGTCGACATCCACGTCGGCACCTTCTCGAAGGCGCTCGGCGGGATGGGCGGCTACGTCGCCGGCTCGCGCCACCTCTACAACTACCTCAAGGGCTTCGCGCGCGCGCGCTTCTTCTCCTGCGCGCTCTCGCCCGTGGTCGCCGCCGGCGTGCTCAAGAGCCTCGAGATCGCCGAGGCGGAGCCGCAGCTGCGCGCCAAGCTGTGGGAGAACGTGGCCCACATGCGCCGGCGTCTCGAGGCGGAGGGGGTGGACATCGGCCACTCCACGTCGCAGGTGATCCCGATCATGGTCAAGAACGACCGGCGCGTGTGGGAGATCGGCCGCCGCCTCCTCGAGGCCGGCCTCTACCTCCAGCCGATCATCTATCCCGCGGTCGCCAAGCACCGCTCCCGCTTCCGCGTCTCCATCTCCGCGGGGCACACCACCCAGCAACTCGACGAGGCCGTCGCGATCCTCGTCAAGGTCCTTCGCGAAGAGGGCATCATCGTATGAGCGTGAGCAAGGAAGGCTACGTCCAGTACCACTATCGCGACGTCATCGGCGGCTTCTTCGAGCTGCCGACGGAGAACGCGAAGGCGATCCTGCCGCCGGACCTGCAGCCCATCGAGCCGCACCACGGGTCCAGCGTGCTGTCCGTGATGGCCACCGACTTCAAGGACAGCCCCGTCGGCGACTACGGCGAGCTCGTCCTCTCCATCCTCGTCGCGCCGCGCATCGAGCACGGCCAGCCGATGCCGCGCTCGGCGTTCTACCCCTTCCGCCTCGGCACCACCACGCGCGAGTCGCGCGAGCACGCGATCCAGCGCTGGCACCTGCCGCACTACATGAAGGACATCGGCATCTCCTGGGTGCGCGGCGACGGCCACGTCACGATCCACGCCACCGACAACGGCGAGCCGATCGTCGACATGACCGTCACCGAGCACGAGTGGTCGCCCGTGGAGCACCGCTACCAGGCCTTCATGGTCGACGAGGAGGGCGCCTACACCTCCACGATCATCATGGCGGGCGACTTCAGCGAGAACGAGGAGGAGCGCGGCGGCATCACGATCCACTCGCAGTCGATGACCGACCTGCTCGCCGACTGGGACGTGAACTTCACCCCCTTCCGTGAGCTCTGGATGCGGAACGGCGTGCAGACCTTCCACCCGCTGCGGACACTGGCGAGCTTCGCCAAGCGATGACCCCGCGGGTCACCGTCATCGTGAACCCCGCGTCCGGCCGCGGACGCGGGGCGCGCATGGCGGAGCACATCCACCGCGCCTTCGCCGACCTGGGCGTCGACGACATCCGCTTCACCACCGCGATCGGACAGGAGCGCGACCTCGCGGCCCAGGCGCTGCGCGACGGCGCGACCACGCTCGTCGCCTGCGGCGGCGACGGCACCTGGGGGAACGTCGCCAACGCGATCGTCGCCGCCGGCAGCGACTGCCGCCTCGCGGTGGTCGGCACCGGCACCGGCAACGACTTCGCCAAGTCGCTCGGCCTCCCCGCCGGCGACATCGACGCGATGGCGCGCCTCGCGGTGCGCGGCCCCGACCGCCGCGTCGACGCCGGCCGCGTGGAGGACAAGTACTTCATCAACATCGCCGGCTTCGGCTTCGACATCGCCGTCATCGAGGACGCCGAGCGGATCCGGTGGCTCAAGGGGGAATCGCTCTACCAGTTCGCCGCGCTCAAGCAGCTCTTCACCTACCGCGGGCTGCCGGCCGCGATCGCGCGCCCCGGCGCGCCGGGGGAGCGCCGGCGCTACATGATGATCGTGATCGCGAACGCCCGGAACTTCGGCGGCAAGTTCGTGATCGCGCCGCAGGCCGACCTCGCCGACGGCAAGCTCGACGCCATCGCCATCCTCGACGCGTCGCCGCTCCAGCGCGCGCGGCTCTTCGGCGCCGTGGGCAAGGGCACGCACATCGGCCACCCGAGCGTGGTCGCCACCGCGTCCGCGCGCTACACGCTCACCTTCGACGAGCCGCCGGCCTTCGAGACCGACGGCGAGTACAACCGCGCGCGGTCGAACGTCGTCGAGGTCGCCTGCGTCCCCGGCGCGCTGCGCGTCGTGGTGCCGGAACGGAGCCCGGCCGGCGCGTGAAGGCGATCCGCTTCGCCGCGCCGATCCCCACCTACCTCGCCACCCTCGCGGCCGGCAAGGTCTCGCACCGCTTCCTCGTCGGACCGCACGCCTGCACCACCTACGGCGACGTCGAGCCCCCCCGGCTCCCCGGCGACCAGTGGGTGCGCGTGCGCACCACGCTCGGCGGCATCTGCGGCAGCGACCTCTCCATCGTGACCCTCGCCGCGAGCCCGAGCACCTCCCCCTTCTCGAGCTTCCCCTTCGTGCTCGGCCACGAGCTCGTGGGCGTGGTGACCGAGACCGGCGCCGGCGTGCGCGCCGTGCGCGCCGGCGACCGCGTGACCGCGAACCCGCTCCTCTGCTGCGAGTCGCGCGCGATCGCGCCGGTGTGCGCCCCGTGCGCCGCGGGCGAGCACGGCCGCTGCGAGCGCTTCACCGATGGCGCGCTGCCGCCGGGCATGCTCATCGGCACCACCCGCGGGCTCGGCGGCGGCTGGGGAGAGCAGTTCGTCGCGCACGAGTCGCAGCTGCTCCGCCTCCCCGACGGGCTGGCCGATGAGGCGGCGGTGCTCATCGAGCCCTTCGCGTGCGCCGTGCGCGCCGTGCGCGCCAACCTCCCCCCGCCGGGCGCGCGCGTGCTCGTGGTGGGGGCCGGCTCGATCGGCCTCCTCGCCACCGCCGCGGTGCGCGCGCTCGCCCCCGCCGCGCGCGTGACCGTGCTCGCGCGCCACGACTTCCAGGGGGAGCACGCGCGCCGCTTCGGCGCGGCGAACGTGATCCGCGCGCGCCGGCGCTATCTCGAGGACCTCGCCGCCGCCGGCGGGACGCGGCTGCTCCAGCCGATCCTCGGCCGCCCCATCGGCGTCGGCGGCTTCGACCTCACCATCGTGTGCGTGAGCGGCGCGCGCGCGATGGAGGACGCGATGCGCGTCACCGCCGCCGGCGGCACGATCGTCCTCCTCGGCAACTCCGCCGCCATGGCGGGCCTCGACTGGACCCCGCTCTGGCTGAAGGAGCTCACCGTGCGCGGCTCCGTCTACTACGGCCACGCGCACGCCGGCGCCGGGCGCTCCGACTTCGCCGAGGCCGCCGAACTCATCGCGGGGGGGAAGGCGGACGTGCGCCCCCTGCTCACGCACGTCTTCCCGCTCGCGTCGTACCGCGAGGCGCTCGCCACCGCGATGGACAAGCGCGGCGAAGGGAGCATCAAGGTGGCGTTCCGGCCGTAGCGGCGCCCCCGCCGTCCCCGTTGCCCTCCCCCTCCCGCGGAGTAATATGAGAGCGTCCTCCTCCGGAGCCCCGATGTCCATCCGTGCCATCACGCTCGCGATGCTGATCGCGGCCGCGCCCGCCGCCGCCGCGCAGAACGCCGCCCCCGACACCGGCGCCGTCGCCCCCGCGTTCAGCGCCCCCGGCGCGAACAAGGACGGCCTGCTCAAGTCCGTCTCCCTCGCCGACTACAAGGGGAAGACGGTGGTGATCGCGTTCTTCTACCACGCGCGGACCAAGGGCTGAACGATCCAAATGGAGGCGTACCGTGATCAGTACGCCACGCTCTTCAACAACGGCAACGGCGTCGTGGTCCTCGGCATCAGCGTGGACGCGGACACCGCCCTCGCCTCGTGGGCCCGCGACGCGAAGTTCCCGATGACCTTCGTGAGCGACACCGCGCACGTCATCGGCAGCGCGTACGGCGTCTACAACGACCAGTACAAGTCCGACACGCGCGTGGTGTTCGTCGTCGCGCCGAACGGCCGGATCAGCTACCGCGCCCCATTCAACGTGATGAGCGCCGACGCCTACTCGAAACTCGCGAGCGAGGTGAAACGGGCGATGAGGTGAGGATAAGCCGCCAGCCATCAGCCGTCAGCCATCAGCCATCAGCCGAGCGCCGAGCGCCGAGCGCCGAGCGCCGAGCGCCGAGCGCCGAGTAACGAGCGCCGAGCGCCGAGCGCCGAGTAACGAGCCGACAGGAACGCGACAGCGTACCTGTCGGCTTCGCCACATTCCACGATCCACCCCCCAGCAACCCAGATATGTAAACCTTTGTCGTATTGGCGCTTTCGCTGCCGGTCGGTAAATTTGTCCTAATGCGCACCCCGAGCCAGCCCCAGTGGGCGATCGCACCAGACGCGCCGATGGATGCGCGGGCGGTGCTCATCCAGTTGTACTGGGCCGCGCTCAAGGCCGTCTCGCCGGCGCCCGCGCTCACGGCCGCGCTCGACAAGCTCCCGCCCGACATCGCGCGCCGTCGCGTGTGGATCATCTCGGTGGGGAAGGCCGCGAATCCGATGGCGATCGCCGCCGTGGACTGGCTGCAGTCGAAGGGGATGGAGCCCGCCGGCGGCGTGATCGTCGCGCCGCGCCAGGTGCCGACGCCGCACGAGAAGCTCGAGTTCTTCGTCGGCGACCATCCGCAGCCGGGGCTCCGCTCGATCACCGCGGCGAAGGCGATCGAGCAGGTCGCGGCGCGCGTGCATCCCACGGATGAGGCGTGGGTCCTCCTCTCCGGCGGCACGACGAGCCTCATCGGCGCCCCCGATCCCGCGCTCAAGCCCGAGGAGATGATGGAGCTCTTCGCGCTCCTGCACGCCGCGGGGCTCGACATCGCCACGATGAACGTCATCCGCAAGCGCTTCACGCGCTGGGGAGCGGGGCGGCTCGCGGGGGCGCTCAAGGCGGCGAAGGTGCGCAACTTCATCATCTCCGACGTGATCGGCGACGATCTCGAGGCGATCGGCTCGGGACCCTGCGTCCCCGACTCGAGCACCGCGGCGCAGGTGCGCTCGATCCTGGTCGCGTACAAGCTCTGGGACCGCGTGCCCGTGACGCTGCGCCGCTACCTGCACCAGGTGGAGCGCGATCCGGGGCTCGAGACGCCGAAGCCCGGCGACGCGCTCTTCGAGAACGTCGAGCGCCGCATCATCTCCAGCAACCGCGTCGCCCTCGATGCGATCGTCACGCGCGCGAAGGAGTTCGGCTACGACCCGCGGATCATGAGCACCACGCTCGCGGGCGACGCGGTCGCGGCGGGGAAGCGCGTGGCGTCGTCGCTCGCGAGCACCTGCGGCTCCGCCACCCCGACGGTGGCCGAGCGCTCGGGGCGCGCGGTGCTCATCTGGGGCGGCGAGACGACGGTCGCGCTCGGCGAGGGGCCGCACGGCACGGGCGGGCGCTGCCAGGAACTCGCGCTCGCCGCGGCGCGCGAGCTGGCGCAGACGAGGAGCGCGCGCGGCTCCACGATCCTCGCCTGCGGCACCGATGGCCGCGACGGCGACACCGACGCCGCGGGCGCGATCGTCGACCGCGAGACGTGGTCCGCGATCGCGCGCGCCGGGCGCGACCCGGAGCGGGACCTCGCGCACCACGATGCGCACCCCGCGCTCGACGCGGCCGGCGCGCTGCTGCGCACCGACCTCACGTCCACGAACGTGATGGACGTCGTGATCGGCCTCTGCGCGCCCCCCACCGCCGAGATGCTCCAGCCCCGCCCGACGAGCTCCTTCGCGCGGATCTCGGGAAGCTTCCGGCGCATCATCGAATAGCTAGCTTACAGCCGTCGGCCGGCGCCCCTCCGGATCCACCGGAGGGCCGATGGCCGCTGCCGGACGGCCGCCGCATGCCCTTCTCGATCGCCCTCATCCAGCAGCCCGTCCCGCCCGAGCCGCAGCGCGCGCTCGACGCGGCGGTCGCGCGCATCCGCGAGGCCGCGGCGAAGGGCGCGAACATCATCTGCCTGCAGGAGCTCTTCAACGCCCCGTACTTCTGCAAGGTGACGGACGCCGAGCGCTTCGACCTCGCGGAGCCGATCCCCGGCCCCACCGTGGCCGCGATGCAGGCGCTCGCGCGCGAGCTCGGCGTGGTGCTCATCGTGCCGATCTTCGAGCGGCGCGACGCCGGCGTCTATCACAACTCCGCCGCGGTGGTCGACGCGGACGGCGCGCTGCTCGGCGTCTACCGCAAGATGCACATCCCCGACGATCCGCTCTACCACGAGAAGTACTACTTCGCGCCGGGGGAGATCTACCAGCACGACGAGGCGCGCCCCCCCGCCGGCTTCCGCGTCTTCAAGACGAAGTTCGCCACCATCGGCGTGCTCATCTGCTGGGACCAGTGGTATCCGGAGGCGGCGCGCATCACCGCGCTCATGGGGGCGCAGGTGCTCTTCTTCCCCACGGCGATCGGCTGGCACCCGAAGGAGAAGGCCGAGTGGGGCGCCGCGCAGGCCGACGCGTGGCGCACCGCGCAGCGCGCGCACGCGATCGCGAACGGCGTCTTCGTCGCGGCGGCGAACCGCGTGGGCTTCGAGCCGGAGCCGGGCACCGACGGGCTCGAGTTCTTCGGCCATTCGTTCATCGCCGATCCCTTCGGCCGGCTGATCGCGGAGGCGGGCACCGATCCCGCGGTGCTCGTGGCGAGCATCGACCCCGCGCTCATCGAGTACACGCGCCGCAACTGGCCCTTCCTCCGCGACCGGCGCATCGACGCGTACGGCCCGATCCTCAACCGGTGGATCGGATGACCACGGCGAGCGGCGCCGTGCGCTGGCCCGCCGAGTGGGAGCCGCACGCCGCCACCTGGATCGCGTGGCCGCACAACGCGGAGGACTGGCCGGGCAAGTTCGAGCCGATCCCGTGGGTGTACGCGGAGATCGTGCGCGCGCTCGCGGCGCACGAGCCGGTGGAGATCCTCTGCGCCGACGACGAGGCGCGCGAGGCCGCCGCGCGCCACCTGCGCGCGCACGCCGCGGACGTCGCGCGCGTGCGGCTCCACGTCGTGCCCACCGACCGCGTCTGGACGCGCGACTCCGCCCCCACCGGCGTGCTCGACGCGGCCGGCGCGCTGCGCTGGGTGGGCTGGCGCTTCAACGCGTGGGCGAAGTACGAGAACTGGACGCGCGATGCGCGCCTCCCGGAGGCGATCGCGCGGCTGAGCGGGCGGCCGCTCGACGCCGCGACGCGCCCCGACGACGGCGCGCCGCTGGTGCTCGAGGGGGGCGGCATCGAGACCGACGGCGCGGGCACGATGCTCGTGACCGAGGAATGGCTGCTCTCCGACGCGCAGGTGCGGAACCCGGGGCTCGACCGCGCCGGCTACGAGCGCGCCTTCGCGCGCTGGCTCGGCATCCGCCGCACGATCTGGCTGGGCGAGGGCTGCGTGGGCGACGACACGCACGGCCACGTGGACGACATCGCGCGCTTCACCGACGCGCACACGGTGGTGCTCGCGCACGAGGCCGATCCGCGCGATGAGAACCACCGGCGCTCGGCCGACAACCTGCGGCGCCTCGAGCTGGCGGCGCGCTCCCTCCCCGGCGGGCTGCGCGTGGTGACGCTCCCCTTCCCGCGCGCGGTGATGATGGACGGGCAGCGGCTCCCGGCGAGCTACGCGAACTTCTACGTCGCCAACGGCACGGTGCTCGTGCCCACCTTCAACGACGCGAACGACCGCGTGGCGCTCGACACGCTCGCGTCGCTCTTCCCCTCACGGACCGTGGTCGGCATCCACGCCGTGGATCTCGTCTGGGGGCTGGGCACGTTGCACTGCCTCACGCAGCAGCAGCCCGCGGGCCAGGCGGCACGCTGAGCGCGGGCAGCCGAACGCCGGCCGGCGCGGTCCGTCGCGCGGCGCACCGCACGTTCGCGCGATGCGGCGCATTGCATGCCGCCCCCGGCGGCCATAACGTTCTCCCTCGTATGGTGCGCCCCCCACGCCCCCCGCGAGTTCCCCGGATCGCGTGCGCGATTGCCGGCGTCGCCCTCGCCGCCGCCGCCGCGTCCGCCGCCGCCCAGGACGGCGTCCGCATGTCGCCGCCGTACGTGCCGTCCGACAGCGCCGGCGCGTTCGCGGCCTTCAGCCGCTCGGCGATCGCGCTCCGCGATTCGCTCGTGGCCCGCGCGAAGGCGCAGCTCGGGAAGCGCTACCGGCACGGCGGCGCGACGCCCGCGCACGGCTTCGACTGCAGCGGCCTCGTCGCGTACGTGATGCGCTCGCTCGATCTCGCGGTGCCGCGCACCGCCGCCGCGCAGGCGACCGCCGGCGCCGCGGTGCCGCGCGACACGGCGCAGCTCCTCCCCGGCGACCTGCTGCTCTTCGGCCGCACGAAGGTGACGCACATCGGCATCTACATCGGGGACGGCCGCTTCATCCAGGCGAGCTCCCGCGCCGGGCGCGTCGTCGTGACGAGCCTCTTCCGCGCCCCCGCCCCCGGCATCAAGCCGTGGCACGGCGTGCGGCGCATCGTCATGGCCGACAGCGCCACGTCCCTCGCCGCGAACGGCGCGCCGCCCCTTCCCGGGGGCGACGGGCTCTAGCGCCGCCGGCGCGCGCCGCGCGCCGCTACGGCTTCCCCAGCGGCGGCAGCTGCAGCATCGGCATCGCGCCCCCCGACACCTGCGGCATCACGCCGTTCCACTTCTTCGCCAGCTCGTACTGCACCAGCGTGGGCGTGATGCTCTCGGCGAGCAGCCGGTTCGCGCGCGCCTGCGCCTCCGCCTCGGCGATGATCGCCTTCGCACGCCCCATCGCCTTGATCGAGTCCCCCTGCGCCTGGAACTTGTTCTTCTGCAGCTCGTTCTCCGAGGTGAGCGCCTGCTGCTGCATCACGTTCTTCTGGTTGATCGCCTCGATCACCGCCGGCGGCGCGCGCAGCTCGTTGATCGTGAACTGCTTCACGACGATCCCGTACGGCTCCAGGCGCTGCGCGAGCAGGCTGGACACGCGCGCCGTGGCCTCGGCCTTCTTCGGCCCGATCACGTCGGCGATCGCCTCGTTCCCCACCACCTCCTGCAGCGCCTGCCGGATCGCCTGCTTCACGTACGTGTGCTCGATCGTGTTCACGTCGGTGCGGAAGGTGATGTAGAGGTACGGCACCTTGTTCGGGAGCAGTTCGAAGGACATCGACACGTCCATCGACAGCGGCTGCCCCTCCACGCTGTTGACGTTGATCTCGTCGTTGTACGGCGTGCCCTCCGTCGAGGCGCGCGTGAGCACGAGCGTCTGCATGTACGTCGGGTACTCCTGGATCCCGGTCGTCAGCGGGTTCCGCCCGTGGAGCCCCGGCCCGAGCGGCACGGAGTCCACGCCGCCGCCCACGCGGTGGATCACGATCCCCACGTGCCCCGGGTTGATGTACACCATCGTCAGCCGCAGGAGGATCAGCAGCGCGATCGCGGCGAGCCCCGCCCCGATGACCTTGAGCGTGAGCTTGCCGAAGATGTCGTGGCCTTCTTCCATGGCGCGGTTCCTCCTGTAAGGACGCTAGTTGAGCACGTCGCGAACGGCCTCGCGGAAACATTCCGGGCAGATCCGCTCGCCGCTCGCCAGCCGTACGAGGTCCTGCTCGGCGTGCGGGCCGTGCACCGGGCACACCGCCTCCGCCTCGCGCTGGATCCGCCGCCGGTTCTCGTTCTGGCGCAGGCGCAGGCCCAGCGGCGTGTACGCGAGCAGCACGTAGTACGCCACGGCGCCCACCGCCACCAGCGCGAGGATGAACAGGACGTTCTCGGCGAGGATCGCGAGCATCGCCGTAAGATACTCAGCGCCGGCCGCGCCGCCGCGCGCTCACGGCCGCGGCGGCAGGATCTCCGCCTCGACGCGC
>DATKOH010000200.1:0-10769 GCA_035524735.1 Gemmatimonadaceae bacterium | reverse complement strand
GCCGGCTTGGGCTTGGCCGCCGGCGCCTCCTTCTCGGCGAGCGGCTCCGCCGCGGGCGCGCTCGCGCCGCGGCGGCGGCGCGCCGGCGCGGCCGCCGGCTTCTCCTGCCGTGCGCGCTTCTCGCGCTCCCACCGGGCGCGCAGGCGCGCCACCTGGTCGTCCGTGAGCTGACTGAGATGACTCTTCACGGGCACGTCCATCGACCGGAGCATCGAGATCAGCTCGTCGTTGGAGATGCCGAATTCGCCCGCCAGATCGTGCACTCGAAGCTTGATCAAAGCCGCTCTCCCCTGGACTGCGTCCCCGCCGTTGCCGCCGCGGCACGGATGCCGCGCGCGAGTTGGCGGTCCACGATGCCGACCGCCGCCGTGCTCTCCCGTCCCGTCGCGGCGCCCAATGCCGCCGCGTCCGGCCCTTCCACCACCTCGATCCCCTTCGCCCGCAGCATCGGCACCAGCTTCTTGCGGCTGTGCGCCGATGCATCCGGCGCGAGCACCGCCATCGCGAGCGTCCCGCGCTGCGCCGCGGCGCGCACCTGCTCCACGCCCACCACGGCGCCGCGGCCGCGGAGCCCGAGCCCGATCAGCCCGAGCACCTTCCGGCCGGCCGCGCCGTCCATCACTTCCCTTCCACGCCCTCCGCGGGCGCCTCGCCCGCCTCGGCGCTCCCTTCCTCCGTGGTCAGCTCATCCAGGAGCGCCATGATCCGGTCCGCCTCCTCCGGCGCGATGCCGGGGAGCCGGAGCAGGTCCTCGCGCTCCAGGTCCATGATGCTGCTGAGCGTGCGGTAGCCCGCCTCTTCCAGCACCGCCACCGTGGCGGGGCCGAGGCCCTCGATCTCGGAGAGGCGCACGTCCATGCTCGCCTCCTCCTCGGGGAGCGGGGCGAAGAGCGGCGTCTCGCCGCCGCGCTCCAGCCACTCGCGGCTGGAGTAGAGGTCGATCTTCCAGCCGGTGAGCTCGGAGGCGAGGCGCACGTTCTGCCCGTTGCGCCCGATCGCGAGCGAGAGCTGGTCGTCGTCCACCACGGCCTGGATCGTCTTGGCCGCGGCGTCGCTGAACACGCGCGCCACGCGCGCCGGCGCGAGGGCCAGCTTGGCGAAGCGCTCGGGGTCCGAGCTCCACGGCACGATGTCGATGCGCTCGCCCGCGAGCTCGTTCACCACCGCCTGCACGCGCGAGCCCTTGAGCCCGACGCACGCGCCCACCGGGTCGATCGCGTCGTCGCGGGAGAAGACGGCGATCTTCGTGCGGCTCCCCACCTCGCGCGCCGTGGCGCGGATCTCGACGATCCCCTGCTGGATCTCCGGCACCTCGAGCTTGAAGAGCGCCACGACGAAGAGCCCGTCGCCGCGGCTCAGGATCAACCGCGGCCCCTTGGGCGTCTCCTCGATGCGCTTGAGCACCGCGCGGATCGGCTCCCCCTGATGGTAGTGCTCGCGGTGGTTCTGCTCGCGGTAGGGGATGATCGCCTCGGCCTCGCGGAACTTGTTGAGCATCACGACGAGCTTGCCGCGCTCGATCTGCTGCACCTCGCCCGAGAGGAGCTCGCCGACGCGGTCGGTGAACTCGTCGCGGATGCGCGTGCGCTCGCGCTCCCGCACGCGCTGGATGATCCGCTGCTTCGCGGCCTGCGCGGCGGTGCGGCCGAATTCGGCGAAGTCCACCGGCTCCTCGAGCATGTCCCCCGGCTCGAAGCCCTCGTCGTAGATGCGCGCCTCCTCGAGCGACACCTCGCGGCTCGGGTCGGCGACCTCCTCGACCACGGCGCGGAGCCGCGTGATGCGGATCTCGCCGGTCTCCTCGTCGATCTTGACCTCGGCCTGCACGGTGGGGCCGTACTTCTTCGCGAGCGCGGCGAGGATCCCGTCCTCGAGGAGACTGTGCAGCTCCTCGCGGTCGAGTTGCTTGATGTTCGTGATCTCGCGGATCGCGCTCAGGATCTGTGCCGAACTGACCATCGCGTGCTCCTTTACGCTCGTGCTGCTCACCAGGTGAACGCCAGCCGCGCCTCTTTGACCTCGGCCAGCGGGATCCGTCGCTCCTCACCGCGCGAGGTCCGCACCACCGCCGCGGCCCCCGACGCGTCATCCTCCACGCCCACGATCTCCACTTCCACGCGCCCGCCGAGCGCCTCGGCGAGCACGCTCGCCCGGCGGCCGGCGAAGCGCCGCCAGTCGGCGGGCTTGCGGAGCGGCCGCTCGACGCCGGGGGATGAGACCTCCAGCACGTAGCGATCGCCCAGCGAATGCTCGGCATCCAGGCGGGCTTCGAGGGCCCGCGAGGCGGTCGCGCAATCGTCCACCGTCACCTTCCCGCCGTCGCGGCGGTCGATCCGGACATCCAGCGTCGGCCGCCCCTTCGAGCCGCCGCGGCGGATCTCGACGAGGTCAAGGCCGAGTGCGTCAAGTTCAGATTCGACAAGTGTTTGCAAGACGTCGTTCATGTCGCATCCGAACCGTTGGGGCAAAAAAAAGCGTGGGGTGAAAACCCCACAGCTCCCCCCGGCGTGCCATCTCCGGGCGTCGGATTCAATCTAGCCGGGCATGGGACAGAGTCAAGGTGGGGACTGGCCGGACGGCGAAGGGCCGATGGCCCGGCGAACGGCCGACGGCCCGGCGAACGGCCGACGTTCGATGATCGACGGTCGATGAGGCATGACCACTCATTGCCTGACCGGCGGACGACGAAGGGCCGACGAGCGATGATCGACGGTCGATGGGGCATGACCACGATGGCCTGACCGGTGCCGGGGCCAGCCGACTCGCGCCCGTTCACCATCGTGGTCATTCCACATCGCGAGTCGAACATCGCCCGTCGGCCCTTCCCGATCCCCCACCACCCAGCCGTTACACCGCGGCGATGATCGCCAGCTGCCGTCCCGCATCGCCGGCGCGGTGGGAGAAGAAGTCCGCGTTGTCGCATCGGGTGCAGCGGGCGCTGATCGTGATGGCGTGCACGCCGGCGGCGCGCGCGTGGCCGGCGATGATCGCGCGCAGGTCCACGGGCGCGGGGGCGGTCACGGCGCGGCCGGTGAGGCGCTGGTGCACGTCGGGGCTCACTTCGTAGCAGCGGCCGCAGATCGCCGGACCGAGGTGGAGGCGCAGGTCGGGAGCGCGCAATCCGTGCCGCGCGAAGGCGGCGATCCCCTGCTCCACGATGCGCGCCTCGGTGCCCTTCCACCCGGAGTGCAGCAGCGCCGCGGCGCCGGACGGGTGCGCGAGGAAGACGGGGACGCAGTCGGCGAGGGTGACGGCCATCGCCGTGCCGCGCGCGAGGGAGAAATGCCCGTCGGCGTCGTGCGCGCGGAGCAGACCGTCCCACGTGCCGTCGTGCTCGAGCACGCGCGCACCGTGCACCTGGTGCGCCGACGCCAGCCGGGGCGCGCCCGCCGCGCGCAATTCCGCCTGCAGCGCCTCCCATCGCGCCATGATCCCCGCCGCCGGTTCCTCGGAGTGCCAGGCGAACGACCCGGCGTGGCGCGTGGTCGTGAAGGCGCGCACGCCGAGGTCCGCGAAGCCCGGCGCCTCCTCGCGCGCCGCGCCCACCCTACGCGCGCTCGACGCGCGTGATGCGGGCGCCGAGCGCGCGCAGGCGCTCGTCGATGCGCTCGTAGCCGCGCTCGATCTGCCCGATGTTGTTGATCGTGCTCGACCCCTCGGCGCACAGCGCGGCGAGCACCATCGCCATCCCCGCGCGGATGTCGGGGGACTCGAGCGTCGCGCCGTGCAGCGGCGACGGCCCCGCGACGAGGGCGCGATGCGGGTCGCAGAGCACGATGCGCGCGCCCATCATGATCAGCTTGTCCACGAAGAAGAGACGCGACTCGAACATCTTCTCGTGCATGAGGATGAGCCCCTGGCACTGCGTGGCCGTCACGACGGCGATCGACATCACGTCCGCCGGGAAGGCGGGCCAGGGCTGGTCCTCGAGCTTCGGCACGTGGCCGCCGAGATCGCTGCGGATCTCGCGCGACTGCCCGGCGGGCACGACGAGCGCGGCGCCCTCCTCGCGGCAGGTGATGCCGAGGCGGTCGAAGCCGAAGCGGATGCTGCGGAGGTGCTCGATCCCGGCGTCCTCGATGCGGATCTCGGAATCGGTCACGGCGGCGAGCCCGATGAAGGAGCCGACCTCGATATGGTCGGGGCCGATGCGGTGCGTGGCGCCGCGGAGCGTCTTCGTGCCCTCCACCGTCATCGTGTTCGTGCCGATCCCGTCCACGCGCGCGCCGAGCGCCACCAGGAAATGCGCGAGGTCCTGCACGTGCGGCTCGCTCGCGGCGTTGCGGAGGATGGTGCGTCCCTCCGCGGCCACGGCGGCCATGAGCGCGTTCTCGGTGGCGGTGACGCTCGGTTCGTCGAGGAAGACGTCGGCGCCGACGAGTTTCCGGGCGGAGAGCCGGTAGTCGTCGCCCACGGTGCACGTCGCGCCGAGCTGTTCGAGGGCGAGGAAGTGCGTGTCCACGCGGCGGCGGCCGATGATGTCGCCCCCCGGCGGGGGGAGCGTGACGGCGCCGCAGCGCGCGAGGAGCGGGCCCGCGAGCAGGATCGACGCGCGGATCCGGGCGCAGAGCCCGGGGTCGAGCGCGCTCGCGCGCACCTCCTGCGCGTGGATCGCCAGCGTGTTGCGCGCCGTCCAGTCGGCCTTGGCGCCGAGCGACCGCACGAGCTCCACGAGCGTCTCGACGTCGCGGATGCGCGGCACGTTCTCGAGGGTCACCGGCCGGTCGGTGAGGAGCGCCGCGGCGATGATCGGGAGCGCGGCGTTCTTGTTCCCGGAGGGGCGGATCGTGCCGGCGAGCCGGTGCGAGCCTTCGACGATGAATTGCGGCGCGGCCATGCGGGTGCCCGGATGCGGTGGCGGGAGGCGGGGAGCGTGTCAGGATGACGACCGGCGCACGCCAGCGTCAAGCGGGCAACGGAGGACGGCATTTCCGCTTGACAGCCCCCCGCGCGACAAGCCAAGCTACCGATCCCCGAGCGGCCGAGCGATGCAACTCCTGGTGGCGGTGGTGAACCACGCCGAGCTGGTGGACGATCTCCTCGCGGGATTCGTGGAGCTCGGGATCACGGGCGCGACCGTGATCGACAGCGAGGGGATGGGGCACGTGCTCGCGAAGGACGTGCCGATCTTCGCCGGCATCCGGGCGCTGCAGGCGCGGAGCCGTCCGCGCAACCAGACGGTGCTGAGCGTGGTGGAGGACGACAAGGTGGACCGCGCGATCGCGATGATCCAGGAGGTGTGCGGGAGCCTTGACCAACCGGGTCAGGGGATCGTCTTCACGGTGCCGGTGGGGCGCGTCGTGGGCCTCGCCCCCGAGCTCGAGAGCAGCTGAGCGCCGCGCGCGCTCCCTACCCCGTCGCCTGCGATGACCCTGCCGCTCCTCACCACCGTCCTGATCGACTCCGCCGCCGCGCCCGTGATGCGCGCGCAACCCGCGTGGCTCTGGACGCTGGAGGCGGTGATCGCCGTATCGCTGGCGCTGCTGATGGCCGCTTTGCTCGCGGCCTACCTGGTGCTGGCGTGGAAGCTCCGCAGCGCCTTCGAGAAGCTGGCGAACGCGGTGGAGCGTTTCCGCGCGGACGTCCGGCCGGTGACGGAGCGCGCGGCGGCGATCGCGGACCATCTCGAGGTGGCGGCCGCGTCGGTGCGCGGCGCCGTCGAGGACGTGACCGACACGATCCACGGCGCCAACGAGACGCTTCGCGACGCGGTGGCGACGGCCGACGAGCGCTTCCGGGAGCTCGACGCCATCGTCCAGGTGGCGCGCGATGAGGCGGAGGACCTCGTGGTGGGGAGCGCCTCGGCGCTCCGCGGGGTGCGCGGCGGACTCTCGGCGTTCGGGCGGCGGCGCCGCCGCGCCGAGGCCGACGCGGACGGCGCGGAGGACGAGGCGCCGGACGAGCCGCCGCGGCGCGAGGGCGGGCCGCGCGTGCGCCGCCCGGTCGCGCAGGACGAGTGAGCGCGCTCCGTTCGCGGGGCGCGCAGCGGGTCCTCGCCGTGGCGGTGGTCGCGCTCGCGGCGGTGGCGCTGCTGCCCGTCGCCGCGTGGGCCTGGGCGCCCGGCACGCACATCTTCCTCGGCGAGGCGGTGCTCGGCGCGCTCGAGCAGCTGCCGGGCCACGTGGCCGAGCTGCTCGCCGCCTTCCCGCACGATTTCCTCTACGGGAACATCGCCGCGGACACGAGCATCGCGAAGAAGTACGCTCCCGCGGGGCGGCACTGCCACTCGTGGACCGTGGGGCTGGAGATCCTCGACCGCGCGCCGGCGGGCCCGCTGCGCGCCTTCGGGCTCGGCTACCTGTCCCACCTCGCCGCGGACGTGGTGGCGCACAACTACTTCGTGCCGCGCTACCTGATCCTGGCGTCGCGCACGTCGGGGCTGGGGCACAGCTACTGGGAGAGCCGCTTCGAGTCGCACCTGGGCGGCGGCTTCAGCCGGCGCGCGCGCGACCTCATCCTCCAGGACCACTCCCGGTCGGACACGCACCTCGACCGGATCCTGAGCCCGACGATCTTCAGCACGCAGACCAACCGGCGGATCTTCCGCGGGATGGTGCACGTGCTCGACAGCGAGAGCTGGCAGCGGATCTTCCAGCTCGCCGCGGAGGCGAGCCGCTGGGACCTGACCGATCCCGACGTCGCGCGCTACATGGAGCGCTCGTACGACTTCGTGATGGACTTCCTCAACCGCGTGGAGAAGTCCGAGCCGTACGCGCAGGATCCCTCCGGCGACGAGTCGCTGCGCGTCGCGGCGGAGGTGCGGCGGGAGGCGCGGGCGAGCGGCGTGGAGTTCCGGCTCGCGGAGGAGTCGGTGCGGCGCTTCGGCCTCCCCGACCCCACGCTGCGCTACGCCGCGTCGCTCGCGGCGCCGCTCTACGAGCCCGAGCGCCTGGCGCGCGACGCGAGCAGCTGATTCACCTGCTTGGGGTCGGCGCGCCCCTTCGACTTCTTCATCACGAGCCCCACCAGCACCCCCTGCAGCTTGCCCTCCCCGCCGACGAAGCGCGCGGCCTCCGCGGGGTTCTCGGCGAGCACCTCGTCCACCCAGCGCTCCAGCGCGCCGGCGTCGCGCTCCTGCACCAGTCCCTCGCGTTCGGCGATCGCGCGCGGGGCGTCGCCGGTGGCGGCCATGAGCGGCAGCACCTTCTTGGCGGCGGTGTGGCTCACCACGCCGTCGCGGATGAGGTCGAGCAGCGCGGCGAGCGACGCGGGGGCCACCTTGCAGTCGCGGAACTCCACGCCGTTCGCGTTGCACCACGCGACGAGGTCGTTCACGACCCAGTTGGCGGCGGTCTTCGCATCGCCGTGCAGCCGCGCCACCTGCTCGAAGTACTCGCCGAGCGCGAAGCCGGCCACGAGCGCGTCGGCATCCGCGGGGGCGAGGCCGTGCTCGGCGATGAAGCGCGCCCGGCGGGCCCAGGGCGATTCCTTCACCTCGCCGCGCACGCGCTCGATGACGTCGCGCGCGAGCACGAGCGGGGGGAGGTCGGGCTCCGGGAAGTAGCGGTAGTCGTGGCTCCCTTCCTTGCTGCGCGCGGGGCGCACTTCCCCCTTCGCGCCGTCCCAGAGCATGGTCTGCTGGTGGATCGTGCCGCCGGCGTCGTACGCGGCGCAGTGGCGCGCGAACTCGAGCTCGAGGGCGCGTTCCACGGCGGAGAACGAGTTCATGTTCTTGATCTCCGTCTTGGTGCCGAGCGCGGCGGCGCCGCGCGGGCGCGCGCTCACGTTGGCGTCCACGCGCAGGCTCCCCTCCTCCATGCTCACGTCGCTCACCTCGTTCGCCTCGAGGATCCACTTGAGCGCGCGCAGGTACGAGGCGGCATCCTTCGCCGAGCGGAGGTCCGGCTCGCTCACGATCTCGACGAGCGGCACGCCGGCGCGATTGAGGTCGATGGCCGTGATCCCGGGGAAGCGGTCGTGCACGGACTTCCCCGAATCCTCCTCCATGTGCAGGCGGGTGATCCCCACGGCGAGCTCGCGGCCGTCGGCGCCGCCGATCACGAGGCGGCCGTGCTCGGCGAGCGGGCGGTCGTACTGCGAGATCTGGAAGCCCTTGGGGAGATCGGGATAGAAGTAGTTCTTGCGCGCGAAGACCGAGCGCTCGTTCACGGTGCAGCCGAGCGCGAGCGCGGCGCGCACGGCCAGATGCACGGCGTTCTCGTTGAGCGCGGGCAGCGTGCCGGGCAGCGCGAGGCACACCGGGCAGGTGTTCACGTTGGGCGGCGCGCCGTACTCGGCGCTGCACGAACAGAAGGCCTTGGTGCGCGTCTTGAGCTGCACGTGCACCTCGAGGCCGACCACCATCTCGTAGCGGTCCGTCGCGGCGCTCACGTGTGGGCCTCCGCGCCGAGCGCGTCCTCGATGGCATAGGCCACGCGGAACATCGCCGACTCGTCGAAGTGCGGCGCGATCACCTGCCCCCCCGCGGGCAGCCCGTCGACGCGGCCGATGGGGACCGACATCGCCGGGACGCCGGCGAGGTTCGCCGTGGCCGTGAAGATGTCGTTCAGGTACATCTCGTACGGGTCGGCCTTGGCGCCGAAGGGGAACGCCGGCGTGGGCGTGGTGGGGGTGAGCAGCGCGTGCACCCCGGAGTCGAAGACGCGCTGGAAGTCGAGCGCGATGAGCGCGCGCACCTCCTGGGCCTTCCGGTAGTAGGCGTCGTAGTAGCCGGCGGAGAGCACGTACGTGCCGAGCAGGATGCGGCGCGTGACCTCGGGGCCGAAGCCGCGCGAGCGCGTGGCCTCGTACATGCCGCGCAGGCCGTCTCCCTCAACGCGCAGTCCGTAGCGCACGCCATCGAACCGCGCGAGGTTGGAGCTCGCCTCGGCCGGCGCCACGATGTAGTAGACCGGGATCGCGAGCGCGGTGTGCGGGAGCGAGACCTCCCGCACCACGGCGCCGCGCGCGGTGAGGCGCTCGAGCGCGCGGTCGCAGAGCGCCGCCATGCGCGGGTCGAGGGAGTCGGGGAAGTACTCGCGCGGGCGGCCGATCACGACGCCCGCGAGATCCCCGGCGCGGGCGCGCTCGGCGCGGAGCGCGGGCGCGGGGAGGTCGGCGCTGGTGCTGTCGAGCGGGTCGCGGCCGGCGGTGGCCTCGAGCGCGAGGGCGGCGTCGTCCACCTCGCGGCCGAACATGGCGACGTGGTCGAGGGAACTCGCGAAGGCGACGAGGCCGAAGCGGCTCACGCGCCCGTAGGTGGGCTTCACCCCCACGATGCCGCAGAAGGCCGCGGGCTGGCGCACGGAGCCGCCGGTCTCGGAGCCGAGCGCGATGCGCACGATCCCCGCGGCGACGGCGGCGGCGGAGCCGCCGGAGGATCCGCCGGGGACGCGCGCGGGATCGACGGGGTTCTTCACCGGGCCCCAGGCGCTGTGCTCGTTCGAGGAGCCCATCGCGAACTCGTCGCAGTTCGTCTTGCCCACGAGCACGGCGCCGGCGGCGTTCAGGCGCGCGACGGCGGTGGCCTCGTACGGGCTCACGTAGCCTTCGAGGATGCGCGAGCCGCAGGTGGTGGGGAGCCCGAGCGTGGCGAAGTTGTCCTTCACGACGTAGGGGACGCCGGCGAGCGGCCCGCGCGGCGCGCGGGCGTCGCGGTCGCGGGCATCGGCGAGCGACGCGGCGCGGTCGGACCAGAGGATGCAGTTGAGGCCGTCCTTCCCCGCGCGCACCTCGTCCATGCGGCGGAAGCTCTCCTCGGCGCGCTGCACGGCGGTGGGCGCGGTCATTCGGCGTCCTCGTCCTCGTGCGTGGCGAGGCGCGGCACGGTGAAGAAGCCGTCGCGCATCGCCGGGGCGAAGGACTCGCGCGGCGCGGCCAGGGGGATGGGCGGCCCCGCGTCGGGGCGCACGGGGAGCGCGGGCACGCCGGCCGGGCGCAGCGCCGACGCGGCGCCGGTGTCGACGTCGCGCAGCACGTCCATGTGCGCGAGGATCCCGTTCAGCTGGCGCACCAGCTCCGGGATCCGTTCCTCGGGGATCGCGAGCCGCGCGAGCGCGGCCACGTGCATCAGATCGTCACGGCTGACGGCCATTCACTCCCATCCGCGTTCGAGTGCCGCGTGCGCGACGACGAGCTTCTTGCGGCCCACCGTCTCGTCGTCGAAGTCGATCGTCACCTTGCAGTCGCGTCCCACCCCGGCGAGCTCGGCCACGGTGCCCGAGCCGAACTTCGCGTGCTTCACCCGCTCCCCCTTCACGAGGCGAGGCGCGTCCTGCGAGGCCTCGCTCTCGTCGGTGCGGAAGTATCCGCCGTGCGTGTCCACCGCGAGGCCGGGGCGGCGCATCGAGGGCGTGACGAGCACGGCCGCGCGCCCGGTGGCGCGCAGGCGCACGGTGGAGTGCGTGTCGAGCATCGCCGGCGGGATCGGCGCGAGCAGGCTCGAGGGGATGGACGGCATCGTCTCCCCGTTCCGCCGGCGGCTGCGCGCGTGCGAGAGGTAGAGCTTCCGCTCCGCGCGGGTGATCCCCACGTAGAAGAGGCGGCGCTCCTCCTCCAGCTCCTCGGGGGCATCCATCGCGCGGCGCAGGGGGAAGAGCCCCTCCTCGAGCCCGGTGATGAAGACCACCGGGAACTCGAGCCCCTTCGCGTTGTGCAGCGTCATCATCGTCACCGCGTCGGCGTCGGGGTCGAGGCGGTCGAAGTCCGAGAGGAGCGAGGAGCGCTGGAGGAAATGGTCGAGCGGCGTGAGCCCCACCTCGCCCCCCTCCTCATCCTCCACCTCGGCGGCGCTCGACAGGAGCTCGCGCACGTTGTCGAGGCGCTCCTCC
>DATKOH010000199.1:0-6466 GCA_035524735.1 Gemmatimonadaceae bacterium | reverse complement strand
ACGAACGACGAGCACAACGTCGTGCAGAGCTCGATCCTCTCGCCGGTGGACACGGTGTGGAGGGTGCTCCCCGGCGTCTTCCTCGAGCTGGACGTGGAGCCGAATACGGTCGACCCGAAGACGCGCGTGATCGCGAACACTCAGTTCACGGTGCGGCGGTCACTGGGCGGCGTGAGGCTCTCGCGCTACGTCGACTGCGGGACCAACATCACCGGCGCCGCGGCGGACCAGATGCAGGTGACGATGTCCCTCACCGTCCAGGCCCTGGGCGACTCGGGGAACGTCACGACGCTTCGCACGCAGGTGGAGGCGCACGGCGTCGCCGAAGGGACGTCGGGCGTGCAGGTGACCTGCGCGACGACCGGCGCCCTGGAGGCGCGCGTCGCGCGCATGGTGAACGACGACATCGCCCATCGCCACAAGAGCAATTGACCCTCACCCCGGCCGCCCCGTGAGCCTCGCGATCCCGAAGGACCATCCCGACCACCACGACGCGGAGCTGATCCTCCGTCTCTACGAGCTGCGCCGCGAGCCGGTGCTGCGCGCCGCGCGCGACGCGCTCTACACCGGCTTCACCCCGCGCCGCTACGAGGACATCAAGGCGATCGCGATGGACCGCGAGCACCCGCTGAACGCGCCGCTGCGCCAGGTGCAGACGTACTGGGAGATGGTCTACGGCATGGCGAAGCACGGCATCGTGCACGCCGACTTCCTCGTGGAGAACAACGGCGAGGGGCTGATCCTCTTCTCGCGCGTGGAGCCGTGGCTGAAGGAGATCCGCGCGGAGCTCGGGCCGGGCTCGTACGTGAACGCGGAGTGGGTCGCCACGCACTGCGAGGAGGGGAAGAAGCGCTTCGCGCGCTTCAAGGCGATGGCCGAGAAGGCGCGCGCGGCCAAGTGACGGCCCCGGCCGCCGCCGGCGGGGCGGGGGGCGCGCCCGGGAAGCGTCCGGTGAACCTGACGAACGCGTGGGCGGAGGCGCGCCAGCTCATCTGGGCGCACCGCTGGCAGCTGATGTTCGGCCTCGCGCTCGTGATCGTGAACCGCGGCGTCGGCCTCGTGCTCCCGGCGAGCACGAAGTTCCTCGTGGACGACGTGATCGGGAAGCACCATCCGCAGCTCCTCCTGCCGCTGGCGCTCGCCGTCGCGGGCGCGACGGTGGTGCAGGCCGCCACGAGCTACGCGCTCACGCAGGTGATGAGCGTGGCGGCGCAGCGCGCGATCACCGAGATGCGGAAGCGGGTGCAGGCGCACGTGATGCGGCTCCCGGTCTCCTTCTTCGACACGTCGCAGAGCGGCGTGCTGATCTCGCGGATCATGAACGACGCGGAAGGGATCCGGAACCTCGTCGGCACGGGGCTCGTGCAGCTCGTGGGGAGCGCGATCACCGGGCTCATCGCGCTCGGCGTGCTCTTCTGGATCAGCTGGAAGCTCACGGCGGGGATCCTGCTCATCCTCGTCGCCTTCGGCGGCGGGATGGCGGTGGCCTTCAAGCGGCTGCGCCCGCTCTTCCGCGAGCGCGGCGCGATCACGGCCGAGATCACCGGCCGCCTCGCGCAGGCGCTGGGCGGCGTGCGCATCGTGAAGACGTACGTCGCGGAGCGGCGCGAGGAGGTGACCTTCGCGCGCGGCGCGCACCGCCTCTTCCGGAACATCGCCGCGTCGCTGAACGGCGTGTCCACCGTGACGGCGTTCGGCACCGTGGTCGTGGGCGCCGTGAGCGTGCTGATGATCACCGTCGCCGGCCGCGAGGTGCTGGACGGCACGATGACCCTCGGCGAGCTCTTCATGTACGCGGCGTTCGTGGCGCTGCTCGTCGCGCCCGTGGTGCAGCTCGCCTCCATCGGCACGCAGGTCTCCGAGGCCTTCGCCGGGCTCGACCGCATCCGCGAGATCCGCCAGATGGCCACCGAGGACGAGCAGGACCGCGACCGCGCGGCGATCGCCGACATCCGGGGGGACGTCGCCTTCGAGCACGTGAGCTTCGAGTACCTGCCCGGCGTCACCGTGCTCTCCGACGTCAGCTTCCGCGCCCCCGCCGGCTCCACCACCGCGCTCGTCGGCTCGAGCGGCTCCGGCAAGAGCACGCTCATCAGCCTGATCATGGCCTTCAACCGGCCGCGCGAGGGGCGCATCCTGATCGACGGCCGCGACCTCGCGTCGCTCCGCCTGCGAGAGTACCGCGCCCACCTCGGCGTCGTGCTCCAGGACAACTTCCTCTTCGACGGCACCGTCGCCGAGAACATCGCCTTCTCCAAGCCCGGCGCGACGATGGCGGAGATCGTGGAGGCGGCGCGCGTCGCCCACTGCGACGAGTTCGTGCGCGGCTTCGAGAAGGGGTACGAGACGATCGTCGGCGAGCGCGGCGTGCGCCTCTCGGGCGGGCAGCGGCAGCGCGTGGCGATCGCGCGCGCGATCCTCGCCGACCCCAGCATCCTCATCCTCGACGAGGCCACGTCGAGCCTCGACAGCGAGAGCGAGGAGCTGATCCGCGACGGCCTCCGCTCGCTGCGCCGCGGGCGCACGACCTTCGTGATCGCGCACCGCCTCTCCACGATCGCGAGCGCCGACCAGATCCTCGTGCTCGAGGAGGGGCGCATCGTGGAGCGCGGCACGCAGCCCGAGCTCCTCGCGCTCGGCGGCCGCTACAAGCAGCTCTACGACAAGCAGTACGGCGCCGAGAAGGACGCGTTCATCAATCCGGGGGAGGATTTCACCCCGGACCCCGCGGCGCCCGTCGTGAAGGTGCCGGTGCGGGAGGGGGGAGGGTTGTGAGGTCAGCCATCAGGCATCAGCCATCAGCCGTCAGCTGACAGCTGACAGCTGACGGCTGACAGCTGATGGCTGATGCCTGACGCCTGTACCATCACTTCTTCCCCCTCCACGCCACCGCCGCCGTCGTGCCGTCGCGGCCGTTGATCAGCTGGAAGAAGTAGGTGTTGTTCAGCTCGATGGCGCGCGCGGCGACGATCACGTAGTCGCCCTGCTTCCACGTGGTGGTCGCGGGGCGGTCGGGGAGGTTCACCTCCCAGATCGTGCCGTCGCCGAGGACGATCTTCGTGCCCCCGTCGAGGATCTCGGCGATGCGGCTGCCGTAGGGCATCGCCGTCGGGCCGGCGTACGTCTCGTTCTCGCCGCCGGCGGGCGCCGCGTTCGCGGCCGCCTGCGCTCCCTGGCCGGCCGCGCGCTCGATGATCCCGGTGTAGCGCGCGAGCCACGCGTCGAGCGCCGCGCGCTGCGCCGGCGTGAGCGATGCGACGCCGGTCTCGCGCATCTCGGCGGGGGACATCACGTCCGCCATGCGCGGCGCGGGCGGCGAGGGCTGCTGCGTGAAGGCCGGCGCGGCGAGCGCCGCGAGCGCCGCGAGCGCGGCCAGGGAACGGACGAGGCGGAGCATCGGGTCCTCCCGATCGGGATGCCGAATACTACACCGCCGCGCCGCGATGGATGCCGGCCGCCGTTCAGTGGAAATCGTGCCCGCGCCATCCCTCGAGCGACGCGCCGGGCTTGAGCTCATGGAAGCTCTCGCCGCGCAGGTTCACCACGCGCTGCTCCACCTGCAGCGTGCCGCGCACGAGCAGCAGCGGCGCGCGCGAGATCATCAGCGCCTGCCGCTCGAAGCGCTTGGGCGTGACGACGACGTTCACCATCCCCGTCTCGTCCTCCAGCGTGAGGAAGACGAATCCCTTCGCCGTGCCCGGCCGCTGCCGGCAGATGACGAGCCCCGCCACCCCCACGCCGCGCGTGCCGTCGCGCAGCGCGAGCGTCTCGCGCGCGGTGCGCACGCCGTTCTCCGCGAGCAGCGCGCGCAGGTGCGCGAGCGGATGCCCGTTGAGCGAGAGTCCCGTCATCCGGTAGTCGGCGGCGGTGATCTCGCCGCCGTCCATCGCCGCCACCGGCGCCGGCACGTCGAGCGTGATCCGCCCCGGCGCGAGCGGCCCCGCGTCGCCGCGCTCCGCCTCCAGCATCCGCCAGAGCGCCGCGCGCCGCCGCCGCGCCTCCGGCTCGTCGGGGACGAAGCAGTCGAGCGCCCCCGCCTCCGCCAGCGCGCGCAGCGCCCCGCGGTCGAGCCCGCTGCGCGCGATGAGGTCGTGGATGGACCGGAATGGGCCGCCCGTCTCGATCGCGCCTTTGAGCCGTTCGCGAGCCCGGCTTCCCAGCCCGCGCACGAGACGCAACCCAAGGCGAACGGAAGGGCTCGGCGCACGGGGCTCGGCGCTCGGCGCACGGGGCTCGGCGCTCGGCGCTCGGCGCTCGGCAGCGAGTAGGGAGTGGGAAGCGCCGCACGCCGAGCGCCGAGCGCCGCTTCCAGCGTCGTCTCGAACCCGGAGATGCTCACGTCCACCGGCCGCACCTCCACCCCATGCCGCCGCGCGTCCTCGATCAGCGTGCCCGGCGAGTAGAAGCCCATCGGCTGCGCGTTGAGGATCGCCGCGGTGTACTCCGGCGCGTAGTAGTGCTTGAGGTACGCGCTCGCGTACACGAGCAGCGCGAAGCTCGCCGCGTGCGACTCGGGGAAGCCGTAGTCCGCGAAGGCGTCGATCTGCGCGAAGATCCGCCGCGCGACGTCCTCCGCGATGCCGTTCCGCCGCATCCCGTCCAGCATCTTCTGCGCGATCGCCGCCATCTTCTCGTGGCTCCGCTTGTGTCCCATCGCGCGCCGCAGCACGTCCGCCTCCGCCGCCGTGAACCCCGCCGCGGCGATCGCCACCTGCATCCCCTGCTCCTGGAAGAGCGGCACGCCGAGCGTGCGCGCGAGGATGGGCTCGAGCGACGGATGCGGGTACGTCACCGGCTCGAGCCCCGCGCGCCGCCGCAGGTACGGATGCACCATCTCCCCCTGGATCGGCCCCGGGCGGATGAGCGCGACCTCCACCACGAGATCGTAGAAGCAGCGCGGCCGGAGCCGCGGCAGCGTGTTCATCTGCGCGCGGCTCTCCACCTGGAAGATCCCCACGGTGTCCGCGCGGCCGAGGTCGTCGTACACCGCGGGGTCCGCGCAGTCGAGGTCGGCCAGCTCGAGCGTCACGCCGCGCGTGCGGCGGATGTAGAGCAGGCAGTCCTGGATGAGCGTGAGCATGCCGAGCCCGAGCAGGTCGATCTTCACGAGCCCCGTGGCCGCGACGTCGTCCTTGTCCCACTGGATGACGGTGCGGCCGGGCATCGACGCCGGTTCGATGGGCACGATGCTGCCGAGCGGCTCCTCCGTGAGCACGAACCCGCCGACGTGGATCGAACGGTGTCTCGGAACATGGTGCAGTGCGCCCACGATGGAGGCGACGAACGACAACGGGCGCTCGGCGCTCGGGGCTCGGGGCTCGGCGCTCGGCGCTCGGGACTCGGCGCTCGGCGCTCGGCGCTCGGCGGTGGGGGTGGGGAGTAGTGTGTCGCGCGCTTCCTGCTCGGCGAGTCTGGCGAGGCGCGTCTTCACCTCCGTGCCGCTGACGAGATGCCCGCCGATGCGCTCCGCCTCCTCCCTGCCGAGCGCCGAGCGCCGAGCGCCGAGCAGCTGCTCCTCCAACGCCTCCCCCGTCGCCTTCGCGCTGAAGCGGTCCGCGCGCAGGGCGAGCTCATCCGCCTGCTCCGTGCTGAATCCGAGCACCCGGCAGGCGTCGCGGATCGCGCTGCGGCCGCGGTAGCTGATCTGCTCGCACACCATCGCCGCGTGCTCGCGCCCGTAGCGCTCGTACACGTACTGCAGCACCTGCTCGCGGTCGCGGTGCGCGAAGTCGATGTCGATGTCGGGCGCCTCGTCGCGCTCCTCGCTCAGGAAGCGCTCGAAGAGGAGTCCGAGCTTCACCGGGTCCACCGCGGTGATGCCGAGGCAGAAGCACACCGCCGAGTTCGCCGCCGAGCCGCGCCCCTGGCAGAGCACGCCGGCGCGGCGCGAGAAGCGCACGATGTCCCAGACGATCAGGAAGTAGCCCGCGAGGCGGAGCTTGGCGATGATCGCGAGCTCGTGCGCGAGCTGGCGGTCGTGCGCGGGCGTGCGGCCGCGCGGCCAGCGCTCGTGCGCGCCCTGCTCCACGAGGCGCGCGAGGTACTCGTCCGCCGAGACGCCCGGCGGGAGCGGGAACGCCGGGAGCGTGGGCTCGAGCTGCGCCATGCGCCACGTGCAGCGCTCGGCCACGGCGCGCGTGGCGCGCACCCCCTCGGGGCGCTGCTGCCAGCGGCGCGCGACCTGCGACGGCGACTTCAAGTACCACTCGCCGTTGGGACGGAGCCGCGTGCCCATCTCGGCGAGCGGGCGCTGGTGGCGCAGCGCCGAGAGCACGTCGTGCACCGCGCGCGCGCCGGGCTCGGCGTAGTGCACGTCGTTCGTGACCACCCAGGGAATGCTCAGCGCGCGCGCGATGGCGATGAGCGGCTCGGTGATCGCGCGCTCGCGCTCGAGCCCGTGGTCCCAGCATTCGATGGCGACGCGGCCGCCGAAGATGTCCACGAGCGTGGCGGCGGCCTCGCACGC
>DATKOH010000198.1:0-3010 GCA_035524735.1 Gemmatimonadaceae bacterium | reverse complement strand
CGCTATTTGTAGCGTAATTGGCGCTATAATGGCGCTTTAGAGTGCGCATTTTTGGAGATTCTTGGCACTCTCCCACCCAGCTGGATATGCTGAAGTCGCACAATTTCGACTGTCGTCGACTGTCGTCGACTGTCGTTGACTGTCCTTGACTGTCGTTGACTGTCGTTGACTGTCGTTGACTGTCGTCGACTGCGGTCGAGTGCCGTGTGTAGTGAATCCGTTACCATTCCAGCCATTCCGCACCCCGAACCCGTTGACTAGATTGTAGTTGCGCCCCACCCAGCCGTCCGGGATCCCCCGGGCGGCGCGGTGTCTCCGGGACCCTCATGAGCGACGCACTGACATCGCCCGAGCTGTACATCAACCGCGAGCTGAGCTGGCTCGAGTTCAACGCGCGCGTCCTGCATGAAGCGCAGGATGCGCGCGTTCCCTTGCTCGAGCGGCTCAAGTTCCTGTCGATCTTCAGCACCAACCTGGACGAGTTCTACATGGTCCGGGTGGCGGGTCTCCGCCGCCAGGTCGCGGCCGGCGTGGCCGCGGTCTGGGCCGATGGGCTGACGCCGCAGGAGCAGCTCGAGCGCATCGCGACGCGCGTCTCCGGGCTCCTGGTCGAGCGCGAGCGTCTGCTCCACCAGGAGCTGCTCCCGGCGCTGGCCGAGCGGGGGGTGCGGCTGGTGTCCATGGAGGAGCTCGACCGCCGCGAGTTCGCGCAGATCGACTCCTTCTTCGAGTCGCAGGCCTTCCCGGTGCTCACGCCGCTGGCCGTGGACCCGGGGCATCCCTTCCCGTACATCTCGAACCTCTCGCTCTCGCTGGCGCTGGAGATCCGCGACCCGGCCACCGACACGGTGCACTTCGCGCGCGTGAAGGTGCCGAAGAGCCTGCCGCGATGGGTGCCGACGGGGGTGGCGCACCGCTTCGTGCCGCTGGAGCAGGTGATCGGCGCGAACCTGGGCGCGCTCTTCCCCGGGATGGAGATCCGGCAGTGGCACGCCTTCCGGATCACGCGCAACTCGGACATCGAGCTGGCGCCGCAGGAGGAGCCGGACGACCTGCTGGCCACGATCGAGGAGCAGGTCTTCCGCCGGCGTTTCGGCGAGGTGGTGCGGCTGGAGGTGCAGCAGGGGATGCCGGAGTCCACGCGCGCGCTGCTCCTCGAGGAGCTCCGCGACGAGCGGCTGCCGGCGAACGCCACGCTCACCGACCGCGACGTGCACGAGATGGGGCCGCTGCTCGAGATGGGCGACCTGATGGAGATCGCGATGCTGGACATCCCGGACCTCCGCGACCCGCCGCTGGTGCCGGTGACGCCGCCGCGGCTGCGCGGCGTGAACGGCGGGATCTTCGACGAGATCCGCCAGGGCGACGTGCTCGTGCACCACCCGTACGAATCGTTCTCGACGAGCGTGGAGCACTTCCTCGACCGCGCCGCCGAGGATCCGCAGGTGCTGGCGATCAAGCTCACGCTCTACCGCACGTCGGGCGACACGCCGATCGTGCGCGCGCTCACCGAGGCCGCCGAGCGCGGGAAGCAGGTGGTGGTGATGGTGGAGATCAAGGCGCGCTTCGACGAGGCGAACAACATCACGTGGGGGCGCCAGCTGGAGAGCGCGGGAGTGCACGTGGTGTACGGCGTGGCGGCGCTCAAGACGCACGCGAAGGTGTGCCTGGTGGTGCGCCGCGAGGCGGACGGGATCCGGCGCTACGTGCACATCGGCTCGGGGAACTACAACTCGCGCACGGCGCGGCTGTACACGGACTTCGGGCTGTTCACCGCCGATCCGCTGATCGGCGCGGACGTGAGCGACCTGTTCAACTTCCTCACCGGCTTCTCGCACCAGCGCTCGTACCGTCGGCTGCTGGTGGCGCCGATGGAGCTGCGCGACCGGGTGATGGCGCTCATCCGCCGCGAGGCGGAGCACGCGCGCGCGGGGCGGCCGGCGCGGATCGTCGCGAAGATGAACGCGATCGCCGACTTCGAGACGGTGCGCGAGCTCTACGCGGCGTCGCAGGCCGGCGTCGAGATCGACCTGATCGTGCGCGGGATCTGCTGCCTGCGGCCGGGGGTGCCGGGCGTGAGCGACCGCATCCGCGTGGTGGGACACATCGGCCGCTTCCTGGAGCACTCGCGCGTGTGGCACTTCGCGAACGGGGGCGCCGAGGAGTTCTACTTCGGCTCGGCGGACTGGATGCCGCGCAACTTCGACCGGCGCGTGGAGGCGGTGACGCCCGTGACGGACCCCGCGCTGCACGAGCGGCTGCGCACGCTGCTGGGCACCTTCCTCACGGACAACCGGATGGCGTGGGACCTGCGCGCCGACGGGAGCTACGTGCAGCGGAGCCCGGGCGCGGAGGGGGAGCGCTCGACGCAGGCGATCTGCTGCACGCATCCGTGGGGGACGCCGGTGGCGCACGCGGCGGCACCGGCGCCGGCGCCCGAGGCCTCACCCGCGGCGCCAACGGCGCCGGCGGCGTCGATGACGGCGGCCGGCAAGGTGCTGGAGGGCGCCACCGCCGAGGACTGACCGCCCCTCGCCTGATGGCTGACGGCTGACGGCTGACGGCTGATGGCTGATGGCTGCCGTCTGCCGCTACTCCTCGTCTCCCCCTTCGCCCTCGTCACGCCCGACGACGTTGCCGTCGGGGCTCACGATCTCGACGGGGACCCCCGCCACCTCCTCCAGCAGCGCCGCCTTGCGGCTCGCGCCCCACAGCTCGAGGCGCATGGTGCGGCTCGCGTTGCGCGGCACCGGCGTGATGCGGATGGCGCGCTCGATCCAGCGGACCTTCACGCGGTCCACCGCGCTCACGTGCCCGCGGTCGAGGCCGTCGGCCACGCGGAGGAGGGCGGAGAGGCGCCGCACCTGGCGGCGCATGACGCGGTCGAGCGCCGCGAACTCGGCGTGCCGCCGCGACGGCTTCGCGCCGCGGTGATAGCGGGCGACGTGGGCCACCACGAGCTGCTCGCCCGGCGACATCCCCAGCAGCTCGGCGTGCGAGATCAGATAGT
>DATKOH010000197.1:0-10969 GCA_035524735.1 Gemmatimonadaceae bacterium | reverse complement strand
GAGGATGCGCACCACCTCGAGCCCGTCGTCGAAGGTGAGCCTCGGCGTCTCGCGGCCGAGGAAGGCGCGCACGAAGTGGCGGTCCTCCGCCTCGTAGCCGTACGCCGCCGCCTCGTTCGCGACCACGGGCATGAGCCCGAGTTCCGCGTTCTGCTTCTCGACGAGGTCCTCCCCCTGCGCGCCGCGCACCTCGCGGCTGAAGAAGAGCTTGAGCCCGCTCTCGAGCGTGTTCCACGTCATCGAGTACTCGGGGCCGAGGAGCTCGGCGCTGAGGCGAAGGCCGGGGCCGACGAAGCTCCAGCTCGTGGTGGCCTCGCCGATCACGGTGTGGCCGTCGTCGGTCTCGAATTCGATCATCAGGCTCGCGAAGTCCTCGGCGGGCGCCTTGGCGTAGTCGACCGCCTTCCCCATCCTCGCGCGCAGCTGTTTCGCATAGGCGGGGCGCGTCCACTTGAGGCTGGCGATGTGCGCGGTGACGCGCTTCGGGCGCACGGTGGCGAGCGGCGCGCCGGGCTGGGTGAGCAGGTGGCGCACCACGAGCGCGGAGTGGCACATCATGTCGTTGAGCACGCCGCCCCCCTGCAGCGCGCCGCGCCAGAACCAGGGCATGTGCGGGCCGCTGTGCTCCTCCGCGGCGCGCGCGAGGTAGGGGCGGCCGGTGGCGGCGGCACCGCGCGCCCAGAGCAGCGCGCGGCCGAGTTCCACCTGCGGCGCGAAGACCTGGTTCTCGAGGTAGCCGGTCTTCAGTTCCGCACGCGCGGCGAGGTCGCGCACCCGCTTCGCCTCGGCGACGTTGCGCGCGAGCGGCTTCTCGCAGGCGAGGCCGACGAGCTTCCCGCGCCCGCGCGCGAGCACGTCCACGATCTCCTCGATGTTCTCGATGCGCGCGTGATTGGGTCCGGTGATCCAGATCGCGTCGATGTCCGGGTCGGCCACCATCGCGGCGATGCTCGTGAAGGGCTTCGCGTCGCCCACGTCGAGCTCGCGCGCGTACGCGGCGGCCGCGGCGGCGTTCGCCGCGCTCGGGCTCCAGACGCCGCGGATGTCCGCGTCGCGCACCGCGCGCCACCCCTGCATGTGGAACTTCGCGTTGAAGCCGCTGCCGATGAACCCGACGCCGAGCTTCCGGCTCATTTGGAGGGTCTCCGCTGCATGATCGCGTCGCTCACGCCGAGCTTGTCGAGCGCGGCGGGGGGGCATCCGTCCCAGGAGGCGCGCGCGACGTTCCCCTCGTAGCGCAGGTCGTCCCAGCCCATCTTCGTGGACCAGAAACCGCTCGCGGTGAAGTCGCGCACGCTGCTGAAGAAGGCGACGCCGGCGCTCATCGCGGGCGCGGCCTTCTTCGGCCAGGCGATGAGGTCGAGCACGGCGCGGCGCTGCGCGTCGGTGCTGCGCAGGAAGGTGGCGCCATGATGGTCCACGCAGGCGAGGTCGAGCCAGGCGAGCCCGCCGCGCATCGCGGTGCGCGTGGCGTCGGAGGTGTCCGCGTCGGCGAGGATGTAGTCCATGAACTCGGGCACCTTGGCGTCGGTGGCGGAGCCGGAGCGCGTGTCGCGGGGGATGATGTAGTCGACCAGCATGCGCACCGTGCTCCACTCGTGCGCATTGAACCACGCGGGCGCGTACGGCGCGCCCGCTTCGCCGCCGGCGAGCGCCGCCACGTGCGCCGCCGCGCGCTCGGCGAGCTTCGTGCCGCGCCCCGCCGCGGCGAGCGCCGGCAGCCCGGCGAGCCACTGCACCACCTCGCGGCGCGTGGTCACAGGGCACCCGCCTTGCGCTGCGCGACGATGTAGTCGCTCGTGCGCCACGAGAGCGCGAGGATCGTCCACGTCGGGTTCTTGTCCGCCTGCGAGACGAAGGGCCCGCCGTCGGCCACGAAGAGGTTCCGGCAGTCGTGCGCCTGGCAGTGCGCGTTGAGCGCGGAGGTGGCGGGATCGTCCCCCATGCGCACGCAGCCCAGTTCGTGGATGATCCGTCCGCCGGTGGCGATGCCGTAGCCTGCTTCCTTCGTGGGCATCGGGTCGAACACCGTGCCGCCCATCCGCTCGATGATCGCGCGGAAGGTCTGCTGCATGTGCTTCACCTGGTTCAGCTCGTGGTCGCTCCATTTCCAGTGGAAGCGGAGCACGGGGATGCCGTAGCGGTCGACCACCGCGGGATCGAGCTCGCACCAGCTGTCGGCGTTCGGGATCATCTCGCCGCGCCCGGAGAACCAGACCGACGCGCCGTAGTAGCGGCGGTAGTCCTCCTTGAGCGCCGCGCCGTAGCCGCCCCCCGGCGGATACGACTGGATGCCGCCCATGAAGCCGTAGCCGGGGGGATAGAGCCCGCCCCCCACCTCGATGTGGTAGCCGCGCGGGAAGTCGAGCGTCGCGTTGTCGAGCCACCAGGGCGAGTAGATGTGCGCGCCGCCCACGCCATCCTCGTTGTGCGGCACGTGGTCCATCATCTTCGGCACGAAGCCGCCCACGCCGGCGCCGGTGGTGTCGGTGAGGTACTTCCCCACCACGCCGCTCGAGTTCGCGAGCCCCTGCGGGAACTTCGCCGAGCGCGAGTTGAGCAGGATGCGCGCCGTCTCGCACGCGCTCGCGGCGAGCACGATCACCTTCGCCTTCACGCGGCGTTCGGTGCGCGTCGCCTTGTCGATGTAGAGCACCGAGTCCGCCAGCCCGTCGGCGCCTACGGTCACCTCGCGCGCCATCGCGTCGGTGATGAGCGTGAGCCGCCCGGTGCGCAGCGCCGGCGCGATGAGCACGTCCGGGCTCGAGAAGTTCGCCGCCACGCCGCAGCCCCGGCCGCACTGGCCGCAGTAGTGGCACGCGGGGCGGCCGTTGAGCGGCTTCGTGAGGATGGACAGCCGGCTCGGGATGCAGGTGATCGCGAGGTCGTCGCACGCCTGCTTGATGAGCAGCTCGTAGCAGCGCGGCTTCGGCGGTGGCAGGAACTTCCCGTCGGGATGGTTGGGCAGCCCCTCCACCGAGCCGAAGATCCCGACGAGCTCGTCCACGCGGTCGTAGTAGGGGGCGAGGTCCTCGTAGCCGATGGGCCAGTCGTCGCCGAGCCCGTCGCGGCTCTTCCCGCGGAAATCCTGCGGGCCGAAGCGGAGGGAGATGCGCCCCCAGTGGCTCGTGCGACCGCCGAGCATGCGCGCGCGCCACCAGTCGAAGGTCGTGCCGGGTGCGCGGGTGTACGGCTCGCCCGGGATCTCCCAGCCGCCGATGCAGCCGTCGAACTCGCCGAAGGGCTTGAGCTTCGTGGAGCCGCCGCGCCGCGGCGACGCGTACTCGGGGACGAGCATCTTCGAGTCGCGCGTGGCGTACCACGCCGGTCCGGCCTCGAGGAGCGCGACGCGCGCGCCGGCCCGGGTGAGCACGTACGCCGCCATCCCGCCGCCGGCCCCCGAGCCGACGATGCACACATCGTACACGGTGTCCTTCGCCATCGCGGTCAATCCGCGGCGTCGGGGAGCGCGCGCACCCAGATGTCGCGGTAGCGCACCGGATGGCCGTGGTCCTGCAGGAGCACCGGCCCGGTGGTCACGCCGGGCGCGTACGGCGGGCGCCGCTTGTACGCCGTGGGCCCCGAGAGCACGACGTCGTTCTGCACGAGCACGCCGTTCCACACGACCGTCACGCGCGCCGCGCACTTGAGCGATCCGTCCGCGGCGAAGCGAGGCGCGTGGAAGATGATGTCGTACGTCTGCCACTCGCCGGGCGGGCGCGCGGCGTTCACGAGCGGCGGGTACTGGCCGAAGAGCGACGCCGCCGCGCCGTCGGCGTACGTCGGGTTCTTGTACGAGTCGAGCACCTGCACCTCGAACATCCCCATGAGGTACACGCCGCTGTTGCCGCGCTCCTGGCTCTCCCCTTCGGCGGGCGTCGGCGCGCGCCACTCGACGTGCAGCTGGATGTCGCCGAAGACGCGCGCGGTGCGGACGTCCCCCGACTTCTCGACCACCTCCATCGCGCCATCCACGAGCTTCCACCCCGCGGCCTTCTGCACGGAATCCCCGTTGCGCCATTGCGCGAGGTCATGACCGTCGAAGAGCACGATCGCATCGCTCGGCGGCGTCACCGGCGCGCCGGCGGGCGCCGGCGTCACCACCGCGGGCTGCGGGCGGTCCATCGAGTGTTGCGGATAGGCCGTCATCGCCGCCGACGGCTGCGTGGGGCACTGGCCGCGGGCGGCGGCGGATGCGAGGGCGAGGAGCGTGCTGGATCGGAGCAGGGTGCGCATCGGCGAACACCGGTGAGATAGGAGACAGAGACTACGTTGCCGCGCGCGCGGAGGCCAGGCGCCGGCAGCGGTACGCCAATCGGCCGGGGCGCCCGACGGCCAGGCGCGTCAGGGCTCGTCGCGCACGTAGAACCGATACGGAGTCACGCCATCGCCGCTCGCGCCGTCGGAATGCCGAATGCGCACCACATATGTGCCGGACACCGGCAACGTGGCAGTGCCCGTGGAGTAGTCGAAGGCGAAGCTAGTCGAGCTTCCGCCTCCCGAGGTGAGGGCTACGTCACTGCCGGCGGCGGAGATCTCCACCAGGACCGCGTCGAGAACGAATCGATCCCCGTTCGGCAGGTCGAAGAACGCTCGCACGCGCTGGCCCGCCGTGCCGGCGAACTGGAATTCATCCACGTCGGCGCAGTCCTCGAGCGACTCCGTGGTGACCGTGTCGCCCACGGTGTACGTCGCAGACGCCTGTTCCGGCGCCCGATGCACCGACACGAATCGCAGGAAGTAGTGAAAGGCGCTCGAAGCACCGTAATCCTCCATCGCATCCACGAGCACCTGTCCTGAGGGAGGCAGTCGGAAGCGTGGCGTGCAATCGTTGTGCGTCACCGCGATCACGGAGTCCGCCGACGTGTCCACGACCTGTGCGGACATGATCTGGCTGGAGCGCAGATCCACCGATATCTCCTGTCCGGGCGCGCCTGAGAGCAGGAACTGGTCCAGGTCGCCGGGGGCATCGATCCACTCATCGGTGACCGAATCCCCCACCGCCACCGTCGCGGAGTGATGTTCAGGCCGGCCGTCGAAGGGGCCGATCACGAAGCGATAGGGGCCGCGCTCCGCCGGATTCCTTCCCTGCGAGTACTCTGCGACGTGGACGGCATAGGGAACGTTCTTGGTCGCATCGATCCGCTGGCTGCGCGGCGCGTCGGCGAGACCGGCCGATGGCGCGCCGTTCACTTGCACGTTGTCCCACGGCAACGACGGATCCGTGCGCAGCGAGATCGCGCTGCCCGTCCCTCCGTTGTATGTGGACTGGAAGGTGATCTGGTAGTGCCGGCCGCGCCGCGCTGGCATCTGGTAGCTGTCGATGTCGCCGACCGGGTCGATGGCGTCCACCACCGTGTCGCCCGGCGCCAGCGTGCTGGCGTGCTGCTCCGGCATCGAGTCGACCCGCTGGAGCACGGCGCTCCACGCGCCGTAGTAGCCGAACTGAGCATCGTCGCTGGAGGCGCGGAGGATGTAGTCCCCGGCGTCGAGCCTGGTCGTCAAGGTGCCCCCGCCCACCGGGAGCGACTGGCCCGTCGCGTAGTCGATATCGCCCGCCTCGACGAGGGAATCGTCGGATGCGCGCACGACACGCATCGTGAGCTTGTTCCCGGTCAGTCCCGCCGCGAACCGTTGGTCCTCCACGTGCACGAGCGTCGGCACCGTCAGCGTGAAAGGGATCTCGTCCACGTCGCCCGGGAAGTCGATGCGCTCGCCGACGATCGTGTCACCGAGCTGTCGAGCCCCGGCGGGTACGTGCTCGGGAGCGCGATTCACCTTCTCCACGAGGAGCCGATACGGCCCCCGGTAGATCCCATTGCCGTCCTCCCACCCGGTCACGCGCACGATCAGCGGTCCCGAGGACAGCGCGCGGAAGCGGCCGGTCGAGTTCTGCAGCAGCGTCAGCGTGTCCGTGCCCTTCGTCACGACTTGACGCGTCGCGCTGTCCGCGATCCCCGTCATCTGCGCCTTGAATCCGTTCGTCGCCGGACCGGCGACGGCCTGCAGGAAGACGTTGAACTCATCGCCCGCGGTCGCATTGATGCGGTACTCGTCCACGTCGTACGCGTAGTCGATGGATTCCCCGACGATCGTGTCGCCGAACGCGACGGTCGCCGGCACGTGCTCGGGAGCCCGGTTCAATTTCAGCAGCTCGACCCGATAGGGCCCGCCGTACTGCCACGTGCCGGTCACGCCCGCCATGATCGTCGCGAAGATGTCGATGCGAAATCGACCGGCCCTCGGGAGCCGCACCCGTCCCGAGCCGCTGGACTGCGAGTCGGGATCGATCGCGTGCGCGAAGAACTGAGCGAGGACGGTGCCGGTCGTGTCGTCGATGAGCCGCACCGTGATCAGCCCATCGCTGCCGGGCGGACCCTTCCCCTGCACGAAGATCAGCACCTCGTCGTCCTTCGCTCCGTCGAACTTGAAGTCGTCGATGTCCGATCCTCCGCCGAGCGTCTCCGGAACGGTTTGTCCGTACGAGAGCACCGCGGGAGCCGTCTCCGGGTTGGTGTTCACGGGAGCGATGACGTAGCGAACGCTCACGCTCGAGCCGCTGTAGGGCGACACGATCACCAGGTAGACCCGCGTGCCGGCGTCGAACGACGGCAGCGCATTGTGGTCGAACGTCGCGCCCGCCAGGAAGTCGCCGGTCGCGATCACGGTCGAGGTCGCCGAATCGATCACGGTGACGACAGCCTGGCCGGTGGAAACCGCGACTTCGATCGCCACATGATCGCCGGAGTGGGTCTGGAAGCTTCGCACGTCCGGCGCCGCCGTCGACGCACTTGCCGAGACGGTGTCGCCGATCGCCACTCGGCGGGACGGTGGCGGCGGCGGGTTCGAACCGGTGGAAGAGTCACCGCCGCAGGCCGCGGCCGCCGCGATCACGAGCACCGCGGTCGCTGAACGGAGTGGACTCCGGCGCAACGCCTCGATCGACACGGGAAGCTCCATTGGCTGTCCGACCGAATTATGCCACCGTGGCCGTGGCGCGCCAGCACGCGCCGGGTCGGCGCGGGGGCCGTTCATTAGTCCATTGCAATGCGGTTGCGCGCCGTGGCTCCGGCGCGGATACTCCACCCTTCTATCACCACCCCACACACGCCCATGCGCACCACGCTCGTTGTCCTGCTCCTCCTCGCCGCCGCCCTCCCCGCCGCCGCGCAGGCCCCGGGCGCACCCGCCACCGGCTTCCGCGGCGAGTTCATCGCGAACTTCCGCACCGTGCAGGACAAATATCTCGCCCTCGCCAACGCGATCCCGCAGGACAAGTACACCTGGCGCCCCGGCACCGGCGTGCGCTCGGTGGCCGAGGCGCTCCTCCACGTGGCGAGCGCGCAGTACCTCTACGGCGCGCCGCTCGGTGTCAAGGCGCCGCCCGGATTCGACCCCAAGTCCTTCGAGATCTCCACCACCGACAAGAGCACGATCATCGCCGCGCTCCGCGCCGCCTTCGCCGCGATGGACGCCGCGGTGCTCGCCCTCCCCGCGGCGAGCGCCGACAATCCCGTGAAGTTCTTCGGACAGACGTACACCACCCGTTCGCTCCTGCTCATGGAGACGGACCACAACGCCGAGCACCTCGGCCAGCTGATCGCGTACGCGCGCGTCAACGGCGTCGTGCCGCCCTGGTCGATGGGGGGCAGCTGATCCGCGCGCGCGACGATCGATCCGTTGCCCGCTGACCGCGGGCGCCCGGCGAGCCGCACGGCCGCCGGGGCCGCCGCGTTCTGGCTCCCCCGCGCCGTGCGTCCTATGTTTGCGGATGCCCCGCACCCCGTGATCGCCGAGTGACCGCACCGCTCCAGGACCAGCTCCAGCGCACGCTGGGCGATGGCTACACGCTCGAGCGCGAGCTCGGCGGCGGCGGGATGTCGCGCGTCTTCGTCGCGACCGAACGCTCGCTCGGCCGGCGCGTGGCGGTGAAGGTGCTGCCGCCGGACCTCGCCGCGGCGGTGAGCGCCGAGCGCTTCCGCCGCGAGATCCTCCTCGCCGCCAGCCTGCAGCACCCGCACATCGTCACCGTGCTCACCGCGGGCTCCTCGGAGGGGCTGCCGTATTACACGATGCCGCTCGTGGATGGCGAGTCGCTGCGCGAGCGCATCGAGCGCGAGGGGAAGCTCCCGGTGGCCGACACGATCGCGATCCTCCGCGACGTGGCGCAGGCGCTCGCGTACGCGCACGCGCACGGCGTGATCCACCGCGACATCAAGCCGGCGAACATCCTCCTCTCCGGCGGCGTGGCGATGGTCGCCGACTTCGGCGTCGCGAAGGCGATCCGCGACGCGGGCGCGGGCGGCGGCGGCGCGCTCACGTCCGTCGGCATGGCGCTCGGCACCCCCGCGTACATGGCGCCCGAGCAGGGGAGCGGCGACCCGGCGAGCGACCTGCGGTCCGATCTCTACGCGCTCGGCGCCGTGGGGTACGAGATGCTCAGCGGGCAGCAGCTCTTCCCGGGACGCACGCCGCAGCAGGTGCTCGTGGCGCACGCGGTGCAGGCGCCGCGCCCGGTGGCCGAGCAGCGTCCCGACACGCCCCCCGCGCTCGCCGCGCTCATCATGCGCTGCCTCGAGAAGGACCCGGCCAAGCGCCCGGCGTCGGCGGAGGACGTCCGCAAGGCGCTCGATGCGATGACCCTCGGCGCGGCGGCGACGCAGCGGTCGCGCGGGCGCCGCGCCATGGCGGCGGCGGCGGTGGCGGTGGTGGCCGCCGCGCTCGCCGGCGCCGCGTGGATGTACGCCGCGCGCCGCGCCGCGTCGTCGCCCGACGGCGACCGCTCGATCGCGGTGCTCCCCTTCGAGAACGCGAGCGGCCAGCACGAGAACGACTACTTCTCCGACGGCATGGCCGAGGAGCTGATCAACGGGCTCTCGAAGGTGCCCGGGCTCCGCGTGGCCGCGCGCACCTCCGCGTTCGCCTTCCGCGGGAAGGACGCGGACATCCGCGACATCGGGCGCAAGCTGAACGTCGGGACGGTGCTCGAGGGGAGCGTGCGCAGCGCCGGCTCGCGCATCCGCGTGAGCGCGCGTCTCGTGGACGCGACCAACGGCTACCAGCTCTGGAGCGACGAGTACGAGCGCGAGGCCACCGACGTCTTCCGGGTGCAGGACGACCTCGCGCGCGCGATCGTGGGCGCGCTCAAGCTGCACCTCGCGCCGGGGAGCGACGCCTCGCCCGTGCGCCGCGGCACGAAGAGCGTGGACGCGTACAACAAGTACCTCCGCGGCCGCTACTTCTTCGAACAGCGCTCCCGCGAGGGCTTCGCGCGCGGCGTGCAGTACTTCTCGGAGGCGATCGCGGCCGACTCGGGCTACGCCGCCGCGTGGTCCGGGCTCGCCGACTGCCTCATGCTCTCCACCACCTTCGGCTTCGCGCCGCCGCGGTCGCTCATGCCGCAGGCGCGCGCGGCCGCCGAGCGTGCGGTGCAGCTCGACCCGTCGCTCGCCGAGGCGCACACGTCGCTCGGATTCGTCTACCTCCTGTACGACTACGATTATCCCGCCGGCGAGGCGCAGCTCCGCCGCGCCATCGAGCTCGATCCGCGCTACGCCACCGCGCTGCTCTTCCACTCCTGGTACGACGCCGCCGTCGGCAAGACGGCCGACGCCGTGCGCGAAGTGCAGCAGGCGCTCGCCATCGATCCGTTCTCGATCATCCTGAACGCGCGCCTCGGCACCATGCTCTACTACGACCGCCAGTTCCAGGCGGCGATCGACCAGAGCAAGCGCACGCTCGAACTCGCGCCGCACGACGGCATCTCGCTCAACGGCATCGCCCGCTCGGACCTCGCCCTCGGGAACTGCGCCGACGCGCTGCGGTATGCGAAGGAAGGCAAGCCGAACGTCGGTCCGTGGGAGGGCCCCGTGCTGGGCTACGTCGCGGCGCGGTGCGGCGATCCCGCCCTCGCCCGCCGGGAGCTCCAGGAGCGTCTCGATGCCGTGAAGGCGGGACAGTTCGTGCCCGCCGACGTCATCGCCAAGATCTACGCCGGTCTGGGCGACCGGGCGAACGCCCTCGACTGGCTCGAACGGGCGTACGACGAGCGCGTCTGGTCGATGACCCTGCTCACCATCGAGCCGATGTATGACAACCTTCGCGGCGATCCGAGGTTCCAATCCCTGGTGAGCAAGATGAACCCGAAATGAGCGCCGCTCCGTAGGGGGAACGAGACCGGTGGCCATGCCCCCCAGGCGACGGGACCGCGCGTGAGCGCTGAACTGCAGGACCAGCTCCAGCGGACGCTGGGCGCCGCGTACGTGATCGAGCGCGAGCTCGGCGGCGGCGGGATGTCGCGCGTGTTCGTGGCGCGCGAGACCGCGCTCGACCGGCGCGTCGTGATCAAGGTGCTCCCGCCCGACCTCTCCGCGGCGGTGAGCGTGGAGCGCTTCCGCCGCGAGATCCAGCTCGCCGCCGGGCTGCAGCACCCGCACATCGTCCCCGTGCTCACCGCCGGCATCTCGGAGGGGCTCCCGTACTTCACGATGCCCTTCGTGGAGGGGGAATCGCTGCGCGCCCGCCTGCGGCGCGAGGGGGAGCTCACGGTGCACGACACGGTCGCGATCCTCCGCGACGTGGCGAAGGCGCTCGCGTACGCGCACGCGCGCGGCGTCGTGCACCGCGACATCAAGCCCGACAACGTGCTCCTCTCCGGCGGCGCCGCCGTCGTGACCGACTTCGGCGTGGCGAAGGCGCTGTCGGCGTCGGCGCGTCACAGCTCGTCCGGGCTCACGTCGCTCGGCATGGCCATGGGCACGCCCGCGTACATGGCCCCCGAGCAGGCGGCCGCCGATCCCGACACCGACCACCGCGCCGACATCTACGCGCTCGGCGCGATGGCGTACGAGATGCTCACCGGGCGTCCCCTCTTCCCGGGGCGGTCGCCGCAGCAGGTGCTCGCCGCGCACACGCTGGAGGCGCCCGAACCGGTGCAGCGGATCCGCCCCTCGCTCCCCCCCGCCTTCGC
>DATKOH010000196.1:0-4271 GCA_035524735.1 Gemmatimonadaceae bacterium | reverse complement strand
GCTCGAGCGCCGCCACCTGCTTGCGGGCGGCGTCGATCCGGTCGATGCCGCGCTTCGCGTCCTGCACCGCCTGCGCGGTGCCCGCCAGGTTCGCCAGGCTCGGCTTCACCCCCTGCAGCCGCTTCACGAGCGCCTGCGTGGAGTCGGCGAGCGCCTGCAGCTGGAGCGCGGCCACCTGTTGCGTGACGGCGGCGCGCACCGAATCGGCGCGCCGATGCAGCGCATCCACGGCCTTCATCGTCGCGAGGTCGCCGGGGTTCAGCACCAGCGACTTGACGGTGTCGATGGGGGTGAGCGCGAGGAGCGGCGCCTTCACGCTCCCCGTCCACGCGGACGCCTCGGCGAGGAGCTTCGCGCCGGCGCCGGCGGAGGACGCCTTGCGGGGCCGCGCCGGCCGCGCGCGCGTCACGCCGAACCGCAGCCCCGTGGCCGACAGCTGGTCGATGACGAGCTTCTTCTCGAGGAGCGGCCCGGGGGCGAGGTCCATCACGATCGCGCCCGCCGCGAAGGTGTCCTTCGTGGAATCGAAGGGGCTCGCGATCTCGAGCCCGCCGATCGCGACGCGCGCCTTGAGCGTGGTGATGCGGAGGCTCGCGATGTCCACCTCCGTGCCGAGGAGCGCGCTCCCCGCCGACTCGAGGGCGCGGCGCACGAGCCAGTCGCCGAACAGCGCCCACCCGCCGCACAGGAGCAGCAGCACCGCCGCGAGCGGCGCGACCGCCTTCCAGCGGAGGATCGAGGGCCTCATGTCATCACTCCGGCCGGAACCAGCGGTAGACGTTGTACGCCTGGGAGGCCGAGAGCGCCTTCCAGAACGCCGACCGGCGGAACCGCTCGGCGTAGCGCGCGCGGTACGTCAGCACCGCGGCGCGCGCGCCGAGGTAGATCGGGAAGGCGAGCACGGCCCACACGAGGAAGGAGCCGAGCGTGACGCTGTTCGCGAAGTTCGTCCAGGGCAGGAGGGGCGCGTTCGCGAGCGCCGTCCAGAGCGAACGGAGCGACGGGCGCTCCAGCAGCGCGCGCCCGAGCGCGTCGAACGCCGGATCGAGGAGGAAGCCGATCGGGGTCGCGAGCGCCCAGCCGAGCATCCCCGCGCCGAAGGAGACGTTCAAGAGGAAGAGCGCCGAGAAGATGAGGGCGTTCTGCAGGCTCACGAGCGGCGTCAGCCCGAGCGCGGCGCCGAGCGCGATGCCGGCCGCGATCTGCCCCGGCGTCCCCTCGGAGTGCAGCGTCTTCACGAGCGACTGGATGAATTTGAGCAGCGCGAGCACGCCGGGCTCCGGGTGGGTGCGCCGGGGAATATATCCGCCCCGACGCCGTGGGACGATTGACTCCCGCGCCGGCGCGGTGCACCCTTTGCCGGCCAGCGCCCCTCCCCTCTGACAAGGAGTCGTGCATGCTCCGGAAGCTGCTCGTGCTGTCGCTCATCGCCGCCGCGCTGCCCGCCGCGGCGCAGTCCTCCACCGCCGTGCACGATTCCGTGATGCAGGCGGTGCGCCACTTCATCGATGGCTTCAACAAGGGCGACAGCGCCGCCACCGTCGCCGCGTGCGCGAGCGAGACCTCCATCCTGGACGAGTTCCCGCCGCACGAGTGGCACGGTGCCGGCGCCTGCGCGAGCTGGGTGGGCGCCTTCGACGTGGACGCGGCGAAGAACGGCATCACCGATCCCGTGGTCACCATCCACAAGCCGACCCACGTGGACGTGAGCGGCGACCTGGCCTACGTCGTCCTGCCGGCGGACTACGTCTACAAGCAGCACGGCAAGACGGTGCGCGAGCACGGCTCGATCCTCACGCTCACGCTGCGCAAGGGCGCGTCGGGCTGGCTGCTCACCGGGTGGGCGTGGGCGAAGCACTAGCCGGGCTGCCCACGCTCGCCGAGTTGGAGGGCGCGTGCACGATCGTGCACGCGCTCTTCCCGCCCACGCCGCAGCAGCGCTGGCCGTTGCTCGACCGGCGCGTGGGCGCCGAGGTGTGGGTGAAGCACGAGAACCACACGCCGGTGGGCGCGTTCAAGGTGCGGGGTGGCGTGGTCTTCTTCCACGAGCTGCTCGCGAGCGGGGTGTCGGTACCCGGCGTCGTCACCGCGACGCGCGGCAACCACGGGCAGTCGATCGGCCTCGCGGCCGCGCGGCACGGCATCCGGGCCGCGGTGGTGGTGCCGCACGGCAACAGCCGGGAGAAGAACGCCGCCATGCGCGCGCTCGGCGTGGAACTCATCGAGCACGGGAACGACTTCCAGGCGTCGCTCGAGCACGCGGAGGCGGTGGCCCGCGAGCGCGGCTGGTACCGGATCCCCTCCTTCCATCCCTGGCTCGTGCGAGGAGTGGGCACCTACGCGCTCGAGTTCCTTCGCGCCGCGCCTGAGCTGCACCGCGTGTACGTGCCGATCGGGCTGGGGTCGGGGCTCTGCGGCATGATCGCCGCGCGTGACGCGCTGGGGCTGCGCACCGAGATCGTGGGCGTGGTGTCGTCGCTCGCGCCCGCGTACGCGCTCTCCCTCCGCTCGGGCGTGCCGCAGTCGGCGCCGGTGACCACCGTGCTCGCGGACGGCATGGCCTGCCGCACGCCGGTGGCCGATGCGCTCGCCCTGATGCGCGGCAAGCTGGCCGGCGTGGTCGAGGTGAGCGACGAGCAGGTGGCCGATGCGATGCGCGCGCTCTTCAGCGACACGCACAACGTGGCGGAGGGGGCGGGGGCGGCGGCGCTCGCCGCACTGCTGTCCGAGCGCGACGCGATGCGCGGCCGCCGCGCGGGGATCGTGATCACCGGCGGGAACGTGGACCGCGACGTCTTCGCGCGCGTCCTCGCCGGCGCCGCCAGCTAGGGCGAGAGCGGCAGCGCGCGCACGCGCGCGCCCGTGGCCGCGGCGATCGCGTTCGCCACGGCCGGCGCCGCGGTGGGGAGCGCGCTCTCCCCCAAACCGAGCGGGGGCGCGTCGCCGTCCACGAAGTGCACCTCGATCTCGGGCGCGTCGCGCATGCGCAGGGCGGGGAAGTCGTCGAAGTTCCCCTGCTTCACGCGCCCGCCCTCCACGGTGATGCGCTCCATCAGGGCCGCCGACAGCCCGTAGATGATCGCGCCCTGCACCTGCGCCTCGGCGCCCGCCTGGTTCACCACGCGCCCGCAGTCCACCGCCGCCACGATGCGCCGCACCTTCACCCGTCCCGCGGCCACCTCCACCTCCACCTCCGCGACCTCCGCCACGTACGCGCTGTTCGTGTAGGCGCAGGCGATGCCGCGCCCCTGTCCCGCGGGCATCGACTTCCCCCAGTCCCCCGCGTACGCCGCCAGGCGCAGCACGGCGCTCAAGCGCGCGGCATCATAGGGTGCGGGACGCCCCGCCGTCGCCGGCGGCCGCGCGAGGATCTCCAGCTTCATCTCCACCGGATCGCGGCCGGCGGCGCGCGCCACCTCGTCGAAGAAGCTCTCGATCGCGAAGGTGCTCGCCGACCAGTCGATCGCGCGCCACTGGCCGAGCGGGATGCGTGATGGGATCCGGCTCGCCTCCAGGCGGAAGTTCGGCACGAGGGTCGACGGGAAGTCGCCGCGATCCGTCTCCCCCGCGCCGGCCGGATAGACCGTGGCGCCCTTCGGCAGCGCCCACTCGAGGAACTCGCCCCGCGGCGCGTTGACCAGGAAATGGCGCCAGGCCACGAGCTGGCCGTGGGCATCGAGCGCCGCGCGCATGGCGAAGACGCTCGACGGCCGGTAGAAGCCATGCCGCATGTCGTCCTCGCGCGTCCACACGACCTGCACGGGAGCCGTCGCCGCGCGCGACAGCAGCGCCGCCTCCACCACGTAGTCGGCGTAAAAGCGCCGGCCGAATCCGCCGCCGGAGCGCGTGACGTGCACCGCGATCGCTTCGGCGTCGAGGCCGAGCGCGCGCTCGAGCGCGAGGTGCGCCCCCTCGGGGTTCTGCGTGGGCGCCCACACGGTGCAGCGGCCGTCGCGGCAGTCGGCGAGGCAGTTCATCGGTTCCATCGGCGCGTGCGCGAGCAGCGGCACCTCGTAGGTGGCCTCGATCACGCGCGATGCGCCGGCGAACGCCGCGTCCACATCGCCGTCGTTCAGGATCACGCGCTCCGCCGGCTTCGACGCGAGCGCGAGGCTCTGCTCCCGGATGCGCGCCGAACTCTCGCCCGCGCCGGGCCTCGGCGTCCACGACACGCGCAGCGCCTTGCGTCCCTGCATCGCCGCCCAGGTGCTCGTGGCGAGCACCGCCACGCCGTTGCACGGGCGCGGATTGTCCTCGCCGAAGCTGGGCAG
>DATKOH010000195.1:0-6481 GCA_035524735.1 Gemmatimonadaceae bacterium | reverse complement strand
CGGGGAGCGAGGACGTCGCGGAGGACGGCCTCGTTGTCGGGGCGCGCGCCGGCGACCGCCGCGACCTGCGCGGCGGGGGCGTTCGACTGCAGCATCGCGGCGCGGATGGCGGACTCCTCGCGGACCTCGCGCGCGCGCCAGACGGCCGCGCCGGCGAGGGCGAGGAGGAGCGCGGCGGCGAGGGCGCCCGGACGGGCCCACCGCGCCAGCGGCTGCCACCACGCGTTCGCCGCCGCCGCGCGCTCGGCGGCCACCGCCTCGAGCACGCGCGCCTCGAGCGCGCGCCAGTACGCGTCGCCCGCCGGCGCCGCGTACAGCCGGCGCAGCGCGCGCGTCACGTCGTCATCCCGTCCATCGGGTCCGATCCGGTGTTCCGTCATGATGGGCCTCGGAGGTCGCTGAGGATGGTACGCAGAGCCACCCGCGCGTGATGCAAGTGGGCCCGCGCGGTCCCTTCCGGCATGTCCAGCAGCCCGCCGATCTCGGCGTGGGAGAACCCTTCCACGTCGTGCAGCACCACCACCGCGCGCTGCGGCGGGGTGAGGCGCTCGAGCGCCTCCAGGAGCCGCCGGCGGAGCTCATCGTCCGCCGCCGGATCGCGGAACGCGCTCGCGTGATGTTCGGTGAGCGCCTCCGTGGCGCGCACCTTCCGGCGCCGCGCGATGTCCAGCGCGGCGTTGGCGACGATCCGCCCGAGCCAGGCCGCGAAGGGCTGGTCCGGCCGGAAGCGGTCGAGGGCGCGGTACGCGTGCAGGAAGCCCTCCTGCACCGCGTCCTCCGCATCCTCGTGCGTGGCCGAGATCGCCCGCGCCACCGCGTACGCGCGCCGCTCGTGGCGGCGCACCAGCTCGGCGAACGCCTCCTCCGAGCCGCGCTGCGCGGACACCGCGAGCGAGCGCTCATCGGCCGCATCCCGCGCGGGCGGGGGCGGAGTGCGTTTCGTCGTCACCGGTGATACGCGCGGGAGCGCACGCGCGTTGGCGGCGTCAGCCGGCCGCGGGGGCGCCGTCGAGCCCCAGCGCCGGCGCGACGGCGCGCATGGCGCCGATCACGAAGGTGATGTGCTCGTCGAGCGGCACGCCCAGTTCCTCGGCGCCGCGCACGACGTCCTCGCGGCTCACGCCGCGCGCGAAGGCCTTGTCCTTCATCTTCTTGCGCACGGAGGGGGCCTCCACGTCGTGCACGCTCCGGGTCGGCTTCACGAGCGCCGTGGCGGTGATCAGCCCGGTGAGCTCGTCCACCGCGAAGAGCGCCTTCGCCATGCGCGTCTCGCGCGCCACGCCGGTGTAGGAAGCGTGGCCGAGGATCGCCTGCAGCACGTCGTCGGGATAGCCGCGCGCGCGCAGCAGGCGCACCCCCTCCGCGGGGTGCTCCGCGTCGGCGGCGTGGGCGTCGTTCGGCCAGCGCTCGTAGTCGAAGTCGTGCAGGAGGCCGGCGAGCGCCCAGCGGTCCTCGGGCTCGCCGAACTTCCGGGCGTAGGCGGCCATCGCGGCCTCCACCGCCAGCATGTGCTTGCGGAGGGAGTCGCTCGCCGTGTACTCGTGCACGAGGGCGAGCGCGTCGGCGCGGGAGGGGAGGGGGGCGGTCATCCGTGGATGATATGGCAGGCCGTCGTGCTCCGTCAGTGCGCGTCCATCCCGCGGTGCGCGCGCCCCTTGCCCGTGCGGAAGAGGAAGAGCACCGGCAGCGCCGCCACGAGCAGGATCCCGCTCAGCAGGTAGATGCGCGAGAAGCCGAGCACGGTGGCCTGGGCGGTGACCTCGCCGTCGAGCATGGCGAGGGCGGCCCGCTTCGCGGCCACCGGGTCGAGGCCGCGCGCGATGAGGCCCCGGGTCATCATGGCCAGGCGCGCCGTGACCGTGGGGTCGCCCACCACGATGTGCTCGGAGAGCGCCGCCTTCTCCACCGTGATGAAGCGCGTGAGCAGGGTGGCCATGATCGCGATGCCGAGCGAGCCGCCGAGCTGGCGCGTCACGTTGAAGAGGCCGGTGCCCTGCGCGAGCTGCTCCGTGGGGAGGTCGGCCATCGTCGCGCCCGTGAGCGGCACGAAGATCAGCCCCAGCCCCACGCCGCGGAGGATGAGCGGCCAGAAGAGGTTCCCCGCGCCCGCGTCGAGCGTGAGCAGCGACATGAGGTACATGGAGGCCAGGAACATGAACGCGCCGATCACGCAGGTGATGCGCGCGTCGAGGCGGTGCACGTTCGGCCCCACGAAGCCCATGGTGACCGCGGAGGCGATGGCGCCGGGGAGGATCACCATGCCCGTCTGCCAGGCGGTGAAGCCGTGCAGCTGCTGGAGGAAGATCGGCAGCACGAACACCGACCCGTACAGCGCGAGGCCGAGGAAGGTGGCGAAGGTGACCCCCGCGGTGAGCTGGCGGCTCTTGAGGACGCGGAAGTTGATCACCGGCTCCGGCGTGCGCAGCTCGTGCCACACGAGCAGCACGCCGGAGGTCACCGACACGACGAGCAGCGTGGTGATGAACTTGGAGTCGAACCAGTCGTTGCGCTCGCCGCGCTCCAGCATCCACTGCAGCGATCCGATGCAGAGCGCGAGCAGCACGATCCCGGGGTAGTCCACGCGCTCGGCGCGCTCCTGGTGCTCGGCGTCGCGCACGTACGCGAGCACCATGAGGAAGGCCATGATGCCGAGGGGGACGTTGATGTAGAAGATCCAGGGCCAGGTGAAGTTGTCGACGATCCAGCCGCCGAGGGTGGGGCCGAGCGTGGGGCCCACCATCACGCCCACGCCGAAGATCGCCTGGCCGATCCCCACCTCCTCCGGCGGGAAGCTCTCGAAGAGCGTCGCCTGCGCCGTGGAGAGGAGCGCGCCGCCGCCGAGTCCCTGCACCACGCGCCAGAAGACCAGCCCCTCGAGCGAGGTGGCCGCGCCGCAGAAGAAGGAGGCGAGGACGAACAGCGCGATCGAGCCCGCGAGGTAGCGGCGCCGCCCGAACATCCCGGAGAGCCACCCCGACATCGGGATCACGATCACGTTGGCGATGATGTAGCCGGTGGAGACCCACGCGATCTCGTCGAGCGTGGCGCCGAGGTTCCCCATCATGTCGGGGATCGCGACGTTCACGATCGAGGTGTCGATGAGCTCCAGCACGGCCGCCAGCGTCACCGCGATCGCGATGATGTAGCGGTCCTTGTAGCGCGGGTCCTCGGCGACCCGGCGCGCGGCGGCCGGGAGCGCGGTGGCCTCGGCGGACACGGCCTACTTCGTGCGCACGGCCACGACCACGCTCATGCCGGGGCGGAGCGGACGGAGCGGGCCCAGCCCCTTCGTGATCCGGATGCGCACCGGCACGCGCTGCACCACCTTCGTGAAGTTGCCGGTGGCGTTGTCGGGGGGGAGGAGCGCGAAGCGCGCGCCCGTGGCGCCGGAGAGGCTCTCCACCGCGCCCTCGGCCACCGTCCCGCCGTACGCGTCGACGCGGATGTCGGCGCGCTGCCCCACGCGCATGTCGGCGAGCTGCGTCTCCTTGAAGTTCGCGGTGACCCAGGTGCCGGTGTCGGCGACGATCGACATGAGCTGCTGCCCCGCCTGCACGAGCTGGCCGATCTCCACCATCTTCTTGGCCACCGTGCCGCTGGCCGGCGCGACGATGCTCGTGTAGGAGAGCTGGAGCGCCGCGTTGTCGCGCGCGGCGGAGGAGGCGGCGACGCGCGCGTCGGCGCTGCGCAGCCCCGCCTCCGCGCCCACGACGTTCGCGCTCGCGGCGTCGGCCTGGCGCTCGTACGCCTTCACCTGCGCCGCCGCGGCCTCGTACGCCGCCTGCGCCGCGTCGAGCTGCTGCGCGCTCACGATCTGCTTCGCCACGAGCTCCTTGAGCCGCGCGAGGTCGGCCTGCGCCTTCACGAGGTTGGCGCGCGCGGCGTCGAGCTGCGCCTCCACCGCGGAGCGCTGCTGCGCGGCGGCGGCCACGGCCGCCATCGCCTGCCCCGAACCGGAGCGGCTCCCCGCCATCGCGCGCGCGGCCACCAGGTCGGCCTCCGCCTGCGCGAGGCGCACCGCGAACTCGGCGCTGTCCAGCCGCACGAGCAGCTGGCCGCCGCGCACCGAGTCGTCGTCCTCCACGAGGACGGCGGAGACGAAGCCGCCGACCTTCGCGATGACGGGGACGATGTGGCCGTCCACCTGCGCGTCGTCGGTGGACTCGTGCACGCGCACGTAGAGGATGGTCTTCACGAGCCAGATGGCGCCGAGGAGCGCGATGGCGCCGAGCACGGTGAGGAGGATGCGGCGGCGCGGCGAGGGCGCCTCGGTGGTCACGGGGGCGGCGGAGGACATGGCGGGGGGTGGAGTGGAGGGGGCGGCGGTCAGGGGATGGAGAGGATCACGCCCTCGGCGCGCGCGAAGGCGAGCCGCGCCGCCTGGAAATTGGCGAGCGCCTCGATGAGCTGGCTGCGCGAGGTGTTGAGGTTGGAGGAGGCCTGGATCACGTCGAGGTTGCCGGCCACGCCGGCAATGAACCGCTCGCGCGCCTGCGCGACCTCGAGCGTGGAGAGGGCGAGCCGCTCACGCGCGACGACGAGCTGCTCGCGCGCGGCGATCGCGTCGACCAGCGCCTGCCGCACCTCGATCGACGCCTGCTGGTAGATCGCCTGGCGCCGCGACATCGCCTCCTGCACCGCGGCCTGGTCCTCCTCGATGCGCGCCTCGCGGCGAAGGCCGTCGAAGATGGGGAGCGAGAACTGGATCCCCCAGGTGTAGGTGGGGAGGTACGAGCCGCCGTTGAGCGCGCTCCAGCCGTAGTCGGCGGCGACGCCGAGGGAGGGGACGCGCTCCATCTGCACCGACTTCACCGTCGTCCGCGCCGCCTGCAGCTGCAGCTCGGCGGCCCGCAGGTCGGGGCGCATGCGGAGCGCGGTGGCGACGGCGGCGCTCTCGCTGGGCAGCGCCTGGTCGGGCGCGAGCCCCTCGAGGGAATCGGCGAGGGTGAAGGTGGTGCCGAGCGGGAGGTTCACGACGCGCAGGAACTCGAGGCGCGAGTGGTCGCGGTCGGCGCGCTGGCTGATGAGCTGCGCGCGGACGGAGGAGAGCTGCACCTGCGCCCGGGTGACGTCGATGGCGACGCCCACCCCCGACGCGAGCTGGTCGCGCGCGATGGCGAGGAGCGAGTCGGCGAGGAGGGAGTCGGCGATCCGCGCGTTCACGAGCGCGATCGCCCGCTGGAGGCGCAGGTAGGCGATGCCGGCGAGCTGCCCCGCGGCGTCGCCGACGTTGGCGGCGTCGGCGCTGCTCGCGCCGTACGCGTCGCTCGCGGCGGAGATGCGCTCGTACGACGCGAGGTTCACGAGCGAGAGCGCCGCATGCGCGCGCGCGTCGAAGGTGTTGACGGGGCCGATGATCTGCCCGTTCGGATCGAAGCCGGGGAGGGGGAGCCCGAAGGTGGCGCTGTTGTAGGTGCGCCCCCCTTCGATCGCCGTGGCGTCCAGCTGCGGGAGGATCTCCGAGCGGCGCTGGGTGACGCGCGCCTTCGCCGCGTCGGCGCGGTCGCGCGCCTGCTCGGCCTGGGCGTTGAGGCGCGCGGCGAGCCGCACGGCGTCGCCGAGGGTGAGGGGGTGCGCGAGCGCGGAGTCCTGCGCGCGGAGCGGGGGGGCGCCAAGGGCGGCGGCGCCGAGCGCGAGGGAGAGGAGGAGGGGGCGGAGCGGGGACATGGGGGTGAGGGCTGGGGTCAGCGGCGGGCGGCGCGCGGGCGTCGGGCCGGCCGGCGCGCGGGGCGGGGCGGCCCGGCGAGCAGCGCGTGGTCGATGAAGTCGAGCATCTCGCGGAGCACCTGCGCGTCGGTGGTGCGGGCGACGAAGGGGACCTGCGGGCGGTGCGCGCACCACACGCCGTGCTTGATGACGATGGCGTGGATCATGCGGGCGGTGGTGTCGGGGTCGACGCGGCGGAACTCGCGGGCGGCGACGCCGCGGCGGATGATCCCGGCGCAGATGCGGAGGGCCTTCTCGGCGGTCTCCTGGACGAAGAAGCGCATGAGCTCCGGGAACTCGGGGAGCTCGCCGGTGGTGAGGCGGTGGAGGGTGTCGAAGATGGGGCCGCGGACGTGGGCCCAGAGCCCTTCGACGTAGCGGTGGAGCTGGTCGCGGGCGACGGAGCCGTCGCCGGCGTCGGCGCGGAGCTCGAAGTCGGCGAGGGCGCGCGTGGCGAGGTGGCGGACCATCGCGCGGAAGAGGTCGTGCTTGGTGGGGAAGTAGAGGTAGATGGTGCCCTTGGCGACGCCGGCGCGGCGGGCGACGTCGTCGAGGCGGGCGTGGGCGAGCCCCTTCTCGCCGAACTCGATGAGCGCGGCGTCGAGGATCTGGCCGGGGCGTTCCTCCGGGAGGCGGCGGAAGCGCGGGGCGTGCTTGGCGGGAGCGGCGGCGCGGGGCATGGGCCGCGCAGTATAACTAACCGACTGGTCAGTAAGCAAGACAGAGGGCAGGGGACAAGGGACAGGGGGCAGGAGGGAGCAGTCTCCTGCCCCCT
>DATKOH010000194.1:0-8766 GCA_035524735.1 Gemmatimonadaceae bacterium | reverse complement strand
TCTCGCGACTTGACGGAAACGTCCGTGGCGTCTAGTATTCGGTCCTTGGCACTCCTCGTGTGAGAGTGCTAACAGCCAATCTATAGAGTCTAACTGAACCCATAGCTGAGGAGGACCAGCATGGCCACGAAGAGCGCGAAGTCGGTGAAGGTCGAGCCGCTCGCCGACCGGGTCGTCGTGCGGCCGATGGAAGAGGCCGAGTCGATGCGCGGCGGGCTGTACATCCCCGACACCGCCAAGGAGAAGCCGCAGCAGGGCGAGATCGTCGCCGCCGGCCCGGGGCGCTACGAGAAGGACAAGCGCGTCCCCATGGAGGTCAAGGTGGGCGACAAGGTGCTGTACGGGAAGTACAGCGGCACCGAGGTCACCATCGATGGCGAGCAGTACCTGATCCTCCGCGAGTCCGACGTGCTCGCGATCGTCGGCTGAGTCCGCGTCCCCTGACATCCAACCACTAACGACTGGATCTATCATATGGCCGCGAAGGAATTGCACTTCAGTACCGATGCGCGCGCTGCCCTCAAGCGCGGCGTCGACCAGCTCGCCGAGGCGGTGAAGGTCACCCTCGGCCCGAAGGGACGGAACGTCGTCATCGACAAGAAGTTCGGCGCGCCGACGGTCACCAAGGACGGCGTGACGGTCGCGAAGGAGATCGAGCTCGGCGACCCGCTCGAGAACATGGGCGCCCAGATGGTGAAGGAGGTCGCGACCAAGACCTCCGACCTCGCCGGCGACGGCACGACCACGGCGACGGTGCTCGCGCAGGCCGTGTACCGTGAGGGGCTCAAGAACGTGACGGCCGGTGCGAACCCGATGGCGCTCAAGCGCGGCATCGACAAGGCCGTGGCCGCGGTGGTGGACGAGCTCAAGAAGATCTCGGTCCCGACCGCCGGCAAGAAGGAGATCGCCCAGGTGGGCGCCATCTCCGCGAACAACGACAAGGAGATCGGCGACCTGATCGCCGAGGCGATGGAGAAGGTCGGCAAGGACGGCGTGATCACGGTCGAGGAGGCGAAGGGCCTCGCCACCGAGCTGGAGACGGTGGACGGCATGCAGTTCGACCGCGGCTACCTGAGCCCCTACTTCGTCACCGATGGCGACAAGATGGAGGCCGTGCTCGAGGATGCGCTCATCCTCATCCACGACAAGAAGGTGTCGTCGATGAAGGACCTCCTCCCGGTGCTCGAGAAGGTGGCGCAGATGGGCAAGCCCCTCCTGATCATCGCCGAGGACGTCGAGGGCGAGGCGCTCGCGACGCTCGTGGTGAACAAGCTGCGCGGCACGCTCAAGGTGTGCGCGGTGAAGGCCCCGGGCTTCGGCGACCGCCGCAAGGAGATGCTGGTCGACATCTCGAAGCTGACGGCCGGCAAGGTCATCAGCGAGGAGACGGGCTTCAAGCTCGAGAACGCCGTGGTCGGCGACCTCGGCCGCGCGAAGCGCGTCGTGATCGACAAGGACAACACGACCATCATCGACGGCGCGGGCTCCGAGGCCGACATCCAGGGCCGCGTGAAGGAGATCCGCACGGCGATCGAGAAGTCGACGTCCGACTACGACAAGGAGAAGCTCCAGGAGCGGCTCGCGAAGCTCGCCGGCGGCGTGGCGGTGATCAACGTGGGCGCGGCCACCGAGAGCGAGATGAAGGAGAAGAAGGCGCGCGTGGAGGATGCGCTCCACGCGACCCGCGCGGCCGTGGAAGAGGGGATCGTCCCCGGCGGCGGCGTGGCGCTCATCCGCGCCCAGCGCGCGCTGGACAAGGTGAAGACCAGCGAGCACGACGAGAAGATCGGCGTCGACATCATCCGTCGCGCCATCGAGGAGCCGCTCCGCATGATCGTGCAGAACGCGGGGGGCGAGGGCTCGATCGTGCTGTCGAAGGTGCGTGAGGCCAAGAGCGACAGCTTCGGCTACAACGCCCTCACCGACGAGTACGAGGACCTCATGAAGGCCGGGGTCATCGACCCGACGAAGGTCACCCGCACGGCGCTGCAGAACGCGGCGTCGATCGCCGGCCTCCTGCTCACGACCGAGGCGCTGATCGTGGAGAAGAAGGAGGACAAGCCCGCCATGCCGGCCGCGCCGGGTGGTGGGATGGGCGGGATGTACTAAGGGCTCGGCGCTCGGCGCTCGGCCTCGGCCGCGGCGCTCGGCGCTCGGCGTTCGGAACGACGGGGCGGGGGTCCGGCGAAGGCCGGGCCCCCGTTCGGCATTCCATATATTGTGAGGCACATGAGGATCACGCTCACGATCATCCTGCTCGCGCTCGGGGTGAGGGCGCGCGCGCAGGAGGTGCGCTTCCATGCCGACAGCGCGTCGCGCGTGGCGCGCGTGGCGCGGGACTCCGTGCGCAACGCGAACGGGAGTCCGCGCGTCTGGAGCGCCGCGAACTGGGACTTCCTCATGGCGCGGGTCGTGCCGCTCGCGGAGCGCTGGGGGCGCGATGCGCGGCTCGGGATCGCGCCGGGCTACCTCGTCGCCCTGCTCGTGAAGGAGAGCGCCGGCGATTCGCTCGCGGTGAGCCCGGTGCCCGCGCTCGGTCTGGGGCAGCTCACGGCGCGCACCGATGCCGATCTCCGGCTCATGGTCACCGAGTGGCACTTCCAGTGGATGGCGCCGGAGGTGAACGGGTGGCCGCGCGACGCGCGCGTGCACGAGGGGGCGTCCGCCGCGGCCATCGACTCGATGCTCCGCGCCGGCGCCCTCACGGCGCGCACCGAGTACCTGTTCGATCCCGAGCGCGCCGCGCGCGCCGCCGCCTTCTGGGTGCGCCTGCTCGAGAACAAGTGGACCACCGACTTCTGGCCGGGCGGCTACGGGCCCTTCGCGCGCGCCGCGATCAACGGCGGCCGGCCGCTCACCGAATCGCAGCTCCTCGATCTCGTCACCGTCTGCTACAACCGCGGCTACATCCGCGTGCACGATCTCGTGGCGCGGCACGGCGCCGCGTGGGCGGACCACCTGGACGAGCTGGGCGCCGACGGCGCCGAGGCGCGCGACTATCTGGAGCGCGTGCGCGCGTACACGGCGCTCTTCGAGGGCGTGCGCTAGGCGGTGCTCCGGCCGAGCGCGTGCGCCGCGCGCAGCTGTGCGCGCATCCCCGGTTCGAGCGTCACGCCGCGGCGCGCCATCGCGCGCTCGGCGGTCTTGAGGAAGTCCTCCACGCGGTACTCGCCGAGCGCGCTCCCCTCCCCCCACGAGAAGGGGGGGACGTGGCGCGGCGGCATCGCGGCGCCGTAGACGTTCGAGCCCGCTCCCACCACCGTGCCGGTGGAGAGGCGGAGCCCGATCCCCGTCTTCACGTGGTCGCCGAGGAAGGCGCCGAGCTTCACGGCGCCGCTGTCGCGCTCTCCCGCGGGGGTCCAGAGCGACACGGTGCCGTACGTGTTCTTCAGGTTGCTGGTGATCGTGCCCGCGCCGAGGTTCACCCAGCGGCCGAGCACCGAGTGGCCCACGAATCCGTCGTGCCCCTTGTTCGCGTGGCCGATGACGATCGTCTCGCTGATCTCGCCGCGGATCACGCTGTGCTCGCCGATGCTGCAGCCGTGCACGCGGTCGCCCAGCACCTGCGCGTTGGGCCCGACGGCGCACGGGCCCACGAGCCGCGTGAACGCGCGCACGACGGCGCCCGCGCGCACCATCACCGGCCCGGCGCTCACGTCGAACACGACGTGCGGCTCCACCGTGGCGCCGCGCTCCACGAAGACGCCGTGCGTGCCGAGCACCGTCGCGTGGTCCACCGGGGCGCACGGGAGGGTGGGGCCCAGCGCCTCGATGTCGGCGCGCAGCATGGGGAGGAGCAGCGTGACGAACTGCCAGACCTCATCCAGCCACCAGCCGTCGAGCTCCGCCACCGTGCCGGTGGCGGGCCCCAGCGATTCGAGCGCCGCCGCGCCGTCGGCGAACACGGAGAGCGGCACGCTGCTCCCCACGCGCACCGCGGCGATGCGGCCGTCGTGCGTCCAGACGTTCGCGTTCGCCGGGCGCGGCGCGAGCGCGGGGGCGAAGCGCGCGTTGGCGACGATCGCGCCCGCGGGGATCGCGGCGCGCGCCGCCGGCGGCGCGCCGGGCTCCGAGAACTCGGCGAGGTGCGGGGCGACGATCGCGCCGCCGGCGGCGAGCCCGAGCGCCGATTCCCAGCGCCGTCGGATGAGCTCGGCGCCCGCGCGCAGCTCCCCCGCCGGGCGGGTGAGCGCGAAGGGAGCGAAGCCGCGGGCCGCGGCGTCGTCGTAGAGGTAGAGCGGGGCGGGGGCGGTCACCGGTCGCGCACCTCCGGCGGCAGCGCGTCCACGAGCGCCTTCAGATCGGCCGCGCGCTCGCGCGTGGTGACGAGCGTGACGCCGTCGCGCGCCGCCACCACGAGGTCGTCCACGCCGTAGAGCACCACGGTGTGGCCGTCGGCGTGCACCACGTTGCCGTGCGACTCGACGAGATGCGCATCGCCCGCGGCGGCGTTGCCGCTGCCATCGCGCGCGCGCACGCGGTGGAGCGCGGCCCAGGTCCCCACGTCGTCCCAGCCGAAGTCGCCGGGGATGACGAGCACCTTCGCGCTCCGCTCGAGCACGCCGTGGTCCACCGAGATCGGCCGGCAGCCCTCGAAGAACGCGCGCAACGCACCCTGTTCCGCGTGCGGGAGCGCGGGCGCCACCTCCGGGCAGCGCGCGCGCACTTCGGCCAGGAAGTCGTCCGCGCGCCAGACGAAGATCCCCGAGTTCCAGAGGCAGCCCTCCTCGAGCAGGCGCGCGGCCGTGGCGCGGTCCGGCTTCTCGATGAACCGTTCGACCGTGCGCGCCGGGGGCGCCACCGGCGCGCCGGGGCGGATGTAGCCGAAGCCCGGATCCGCGCGGGTCGGCACCACGCCCACGGTCACCAGCGCGCGCTGCGACTCCGCCGCCTCCGCGGCGCGCTCGAGCGCCGCGCGGAAGCCCGCGTCGTCGCCGATCGCCCAGTCGGCGTGCACGCAGAGCATCGTGCCGGCGGGATCGCGGCGCGCCACCTCGGCGGCCGCCCACGCGAGCGCGGGAGCAGTGCCGGCGGACTTCGGCTCCGCCACGATGTTCTTCGCCGGCAGGGCGGGGAGGAGCTTCGCCACCGCCGCGGCGAGCGTGGCGTTCGTGATCACGAGCGTGCGCTCCGCGGGCACGAGCGGCCCGAGCCGCCGCAGGGTGTCGGCGAGCAGCGGCTGGGCGGTGACGAGCGGCAGCAGCTGCTTCGGGCGCGCCGGCGTGCTGAGCGGCCAGAAGCGCGAGCCCACTCCTCCGGCGAGCACCACGGCCCAGCGGCTCACGTCTCCTCCACGCCGAGCGCGTCCGGCGGCACGCCGGTGAGCTCGGCCACCCGCAGGTAGAGCTTCTTCGGGCTGAACGGCTTGGTGAGGAAGTCGTTCGCGCCGAGGGCCATCGCCTGGCGGTAGTGCTGCTCCTGCCCGGCGGCGGTGAGGATGATGCAGGGGAGCGTGCGGTGCCGCTCGTCGGCGCGCAGGCGCGCGAGCACATCGAGCCCGCTCAGCCGCGGCATCATGACGTCGAGGAGGAGGAGCGCGAGGGCGGGGTCCTCCTCCACGGCCGTGAGGGCCTCCTGTCCGTCGTAGGCGAGCGCGACGTGGAAGGGACCCTGTTCGAGCTTCATCTTGATGATGCGGCCGATGTGCGGTTCGTCGTCGGCGACGAGCACGTGGAGGCGCTCACCGGCCGCGGGCATGGCGCTCAGACGAGCGCCGCGATGTTGGCGCGGTTGCGCCGCAGCTCGTAGAGGAGCTGGCCGAGGTTGGCCGTGGGCTGGGCGAGCACGAGGAGGATCGCGTCGGCGTTGAGCACGCAGATGACGGCGATGCCGTGGCCGTACTCGAGGATGGCGGTCTGGAGGGCGCCGCGCCCATCGTGGGCGCCGAACTCATCGCCGGCGGCGACGATCTGCGGGATGAGGGCGGCCATGCTCTCGGCGTCGATCGTCTGCTGGACGTCGCTGTCGATGAGGAGGCCGTCGCGCCCCAGGACGACCGCGGCCTCGACCCCCTCCCGTTGCCGGAGGACGCCGACGAGGTCACGAAGGCTGGGCATGTGCGCTCCCGGGTTTTCGGTCGTTGCGAAGCTACATGCGCCGCGCGGGGCAAGTCAAGCGCGCAGAAAGGGTTGAACTCCCTCGGAGCGCGGGGTATCCTTGGTATCGCCGTTCCGGTCCCACCCTCGAGAACCCCCCCGATGACGCCGTCCCGCCTCCGGTTCCTGCCGCTCGCTGCGGCCGCGGCCTTCACCGCGGCCTCCTGTGGCGCACCCACGTCGTCCACGGCGAAGTACGAGTGCTCGAACACCGCGACCGGCAACGGGCTGCCCACGATCGCGGACACGGCCGGGATCTTCTCCATCAACGGCGGGCCGCCGAGCGGACCCTCGGGGGTGAACACCTGCACGCCCGCGCCGGTGATCGCCCAGCCGAGCGCGCTCTTCGACTTCGTGGTGGACGTGGAGGGGACGGAGGCGTGGGTCCTGCCGCCCAAGGCGGTGAGCTCGGCGAACTCGGCCGGCTGGCGCGCGACGACGGGGGCGTACGATTCCATCACCGCGGCGCCCACGTCGGGCTACAACGATTCGCTGCCGCTGCCGATCGTGCCCGGGTCGGTCTTCTTCATCCAGGCGCTGAAGCCGGGGTGCGCGCTGCTCTCGTACCAGTCGCAGCGCTACATCTACTCGAAGTTCATCATCGACAGCATCCACTACTATCCGTACAACGCAGTCACGGCGCCGGCCGGGCTCACCGTGTACTATCGGATGGTGGTGGACCCGATCTGCGGCTACACGTCGCTCAAGCCCGGCATCCCGACCAGCTGACTTGCACGACATCCGGCTGCTCCGCGAGAACCCTGACGCGCTGCGCGCGGGGCTTCGGCGGCGCGGGGCGCTCGACGCGTACGCGCCGGCGCTCGAGCGCGCCGAGTCGCTGGAGCGCGAGCGGCGCCGCCTGATCCAGGAGGCGGAGGAGAAGAAGGCGGCGCGCAACGCGGCGTCGCAGGAGGTCGCGCGGCGGAAGAAGGGGAAGGAGCCCGCGGACGACCTCATCGCGGAGACCCGCGCGATTGGCGACGCGATCGCCGCGCTCGAGGCGCGGCTCGCCGGCGTGGAGTCGGAGCTCGAGGGGATCCTGATGGGGATCCCGAACCTCGTCCTCGCCGCGGTGCCCGACGGGGGGGAGGAATCCAACCGCGTGGTGCGGAGCTGGGGGGAGCCGCGGAAGCCGGAGGGCGTCGCGCCGCACTGGGAGATCGGCGAGCGGCTCGGCATCCTCGACCTCGCGCGCGGCACGAAGGTGACGGGGTCGGGCTTCATCGTCCTTCGCGGCGCCGGCGCGCGCCTCTCGCGCGCCCTCATGAACTTCATGCTCGACCTGCACGGGCGCGAGCACGGCTACACCGAGATGGTGGTGCCGTACCTCGTGAACCGCCGCACGATGACGGGCACGGGGCAGCTGCCGAAGTTCGAGGACGATGCCTACCGCGTGGACATGGACGACCTCTTCCTCGTGCCGACGGCGGAGGTGCCGCTCACCAACCTGCTCCGCGACGAGGTGCTCGACGCCTCGGCGCTGCCGATGGGGATCACCGCGTACACTCCCTGCTTCCGCCGGGAGGCGGGCGCGGCGGGGAAGGACACCCGCGGCATGATCCGCGTGCACCAGTTCGACAAGGTGGAGCTCGTGCGCTTCGCCGCGCCCGAGGACTCGCCGGCGGAGCTCGAGCGTCTCACCGGCCATGCCGAGAGCGTGCTGCAGCGGCTCGGCCTCCCGTACCGCGTGGTGCTGCTCGCCGCCGGCGACACGGGCTTCTCGAGCGCGATGACCTACGACCTCGAGGTCTGGGCGCCCGGGGTGGGGAAGTGGCTCGAAGTGAGCTCCTGCAGCGTCTTCACCGACTTCCAGGCGCGGCGGGCGAACATCCGCTACCGGCCGGCGCCCGGCGAGAAGCCCCGCTTCGTGCACACGCTGAACGGATCGGGGCTCGCCTTCCCGCGCACGATCATCGCCATCCTCGAGCACTACCAGCGCGCGGACGGCACGGTGGAGGTGCCCGAGGCGCTGCGGCCCTACGTGGGGGCCGACCGGATCGGCTGACCGATGCGCGGCCGCGTGTCCGGCGTCGCGCTCGGGATCGTCGCGGCGCTCCTGCTCGTGGGGTACGTGGCGTACTCGCGCGAGGTGGTCACCGAGCTGCGCTCCGACGCGGCGCGCTCGGGGCAGATGTACGCGCGCGTCTTCCGCGCGCTCGCGGACCCGCGCGAGGATGCGGGGAACGCCGCGCTCCTCGACCTGTCGCAGCACATCAGCGCGCTCGGCGTGCCCGTGGTCGTGACCGACACCGCGGGACGGCCCACGGCGAAGGCGAACCTCCCCTTCGCCAGCGATCTGGGCGACCCGCGCGTGCTCGCGTACGCGAAGACGCTCGACGCGCTCAACCCGCCGGTGGTGGAGCCCGGCATCGGCACGGTGCACTACGGCGACAGCCGGCTGACGACGTCGCTGCGCTTCATCCCCCTGCTGCTCGCGTCGCTGCTGGTGCTGGTCTTCGGCGTCGGCATCTACTCGGTGCGCACGCGGAGCCGCGCCGACCGCGAGCACGTCTGGGCGGGGATGGCGCGGGAGTCGGCGCACCAGCTCGCGACGCCGCTCTCCTCGCTCTCCGGCTGGCTCGAGCTCCTGCGCGAGCGCGGCGCCGACGAGGTCTCCACGTCGGCGCTCGCGCACATGGAGGGGGACCTGGAGCGGCTGCAGCGCGTGTCG